>JAPPKG010000484.1:0-13837 GCA_026914085.1 Caldilineaceae bacterium
AGCAGGCGTTGACCGACTCCTGTCTCGAAATCACCGACGCGAATCGTGATGAAATTGGTGTGATGATGGCCACTGGCGGCGGCGGCATCATCGAAATCGAGTACGCCACCGAAAAACTGGTCGAAAAGTCCTGGAAGACCGTGGGCCCCTTTGTTGTGCCCAGTGCCATGGCCAATGCCGCCAGTTGTGTCGTCTCTATGGCGGTAGGCGCGCGCGGTCCGGTCATGACCAGCGCCGCCGCCTGCGCCAGCGGCCATTACTCGATTCTGGAGGCGTTCCACTTTCTACAGAGGGGCGAAGCCGACGTGATGATCGCCGGCGGCACCGAATCGGCCATTTCAATGTTGACTTTTGCCGCCTTCGGCAATATGGGGCCTCTCTCCAAAGACACTGACAGGCCGCAGCAGGCCTGCCGCCCTTTCTCTATCGATCGCAATGGCTTTGTAAGCGGTGAAGGTGCAGTTGCGATGATCATGGAAACCGAGGAGCATGCCAAGGCACGCGGCGCCGAGATCTACGCCGAAGTCCTCGGCGGCGCGCTGACTGGAGACGCCTACCACCTCACCGCGCCCGACCCCAGCGCCGACGGCGCCAGCCGTGCCATTCAGAAAGCCCTGCGCTTTTCCAACCTCGCTCCCGAAGATGTGGACCTGATCCTCGCCCACGGTACTGGCACCGAGCTGAACGATGAGGTCGAAGCCCTCGCCATCCGCCGGGTCTTCGGCCAGCCCACGCCAAAGACCACCAGCATCAAGAGCATGGTCGGCCATGCCTTGGGAGCCGCCGGAGCAGAGTCAGCGCTGGCCGCGGTCATGGCCATCCGCGAGAACATCATCCCCCCCACGATCAACTACACCGAAGACCCGGAGTTGGGCGTCGACGTAGTCGGCAATGAACTGCTCGATTTCCCCGTCCGCTGCGCAATCGTCAACGCCTTTGGCTTCGGTGGCCAAAATGTCGTTGCTGCCTTTGGTGAATACGACGGCTGACAGTGTGTTGCTTTGCCCCATAGCCGCACTGGATCGGATGAAGGCGCCAGGACAATTGAACCGGCTGCCCTATCCGAAGCTTCTCTACAGAATTCCCCAAATTCGCGTCAAGCCCGCTAGCACCAACAACCCCACTACGAGGAAGGTCAGTGCTCCATTCCGCAAACGCACCGTCTCGTCCGACCTCTTCGTCCATATCCAGCCGGCGTGCAATATTATGATGGCCAGCAGCATCGTAAACGGATGTTCGATTGTGCGCGCTGCATTTGCTCCGATAATGCCCAAACTCGCGCCTATACCCCACAGGATCAGCCCCAACAGCAGCTGGATGTCCACCACGATGATAGCGTACGTTCCGATGCGCTGCTCTAGCTGACTCCACTCTTGTCCTCGCAACCAGTTGACCAGAAACGCCGCCACCGCAACAACCAGTGCCAGTGACGCCAGGTAATGCCAGCCGTCATGGGCCTCTGTGAAAAAATTGTACATTGTATGGAAGTTCCCCTTAAGGTAGAAAGAATCTCTGGAAACGGGGCACAACTGCCGGCCCGCTTACGATATTATGGCACATGCTGCTTCATTACCGTATGCGATCATCCTATGGAATGGTTGTTTCAGCGTGCTTCTGGTAGACTTCACGAAAAGTAAGCGTCAACTTTTGGCGGGGCGGGAGACCCCCCTTGCGGCACAACCGAGCTCGATTACCGCTGCTGTCAATGGGCGGCAGCATGTTGACCAATATGGCGGAGCGTAAACATTCCAAGAAACTTCAGGGGCAAGTAGCGATCATTACCGGTGGCGGACGCGGCATCGGAGCCGCTGCCGCCCACCTGTTGGCCTCCGCCGGCGCAGCTGTGATCCTCACCGCCCGCAGCGAAGACCAGATCGAAGCAGTTGCCAGGCATATCCGCCTTGCGGGGGCGCGGGCTATCGCTGTGCCTTGCGATGTAACGAACTCTGAAGAGATCGAAGAGGTTGTCGAGGCGGCCCTCACCCAGTTCGACCGGGTCGATATTCTGGTCAACAACGCCGCCGTCATCTGGCCGGTAGAGCAGGTCTATGAGGCTGACCCCGAGGAATGGGCCTACAACATCCACTGCAATCTCGTCGGACCATTTCAACTGGCACGCAATGTGCTTCCGGTCATGATCCAGCAGGGCTATGGCCGTATTCTTAACATTACCAGCGGCGCGGCTGACAACGTCATGCCTGGTTGGAGTGCCTACTGCGCCGCCAAGGCCGGGCTCAACATGCTCACCCGCTGCCTGGCCGCGGAGTTACAGGCCGACGGCGTGGCCGGTGTAACCGTAAACGCGCTCGCACCCGGCATGGTGGACACTGAAATGCAGGCCGACGTCCGCAGCATCGATACCCACGACTCAAACCTGGACTTCAGCCTCTTTCATGAAGCCCACCGACAGGGCACTTTACTGAGTACCGAATCCGCCGCTCGCCTGATCTATTGGCTAGTCGGCCCTTGGAGCCAGGAACGCTCCGGTCAGATCTTCTCCCGCTCCGATGCCCACTGGCTTGAACAAGTAGAACAAGACTTGGCGTAACACTTACTATACCAACCCATTTGGAGGCTTTTCACTGATGGCATATGAACGGATAGTCGTTCCCAGCGATGGCAAAAGGATCGACATCGATCAGGATGGAAATCTGCAGGTGCCGGACAATCCCATTGTCTGTTTTATCGAAGGCGATGGCACCGGTCCGGACATCTGGGCGGCCAGCCAGCCCGTACTGGATGAGGCCGTGGCCAAGGCCTACGGCGGACAGAAAAAGATCGTTTGGATGGAGGTCTACGCTGGGGACAAAGCCAATGACGTCTACAACGAGATCGTCTGGTTGCCGCAGGAAACCTTGGACGCCATCGATGACTATATGGTCGCGCTCAAAGGCCCTCTGACGACCCCGGTTGGCGGCGGCATTCGTAGCATCAACGTCGCCCTGCGCCAGCGCCTGGATCTCTACGCCTGCGTTCGTCCCGTTCGTTACTTCAACGGCGTCCCCAGCCCGGTAAGGCATCCGGAGCTGGTTGACATGGTGATATTTCGCGAAAATACTGAAGATATTTACGCCGGCATAGAATTCGAAGAAGGCACTGAGGAGGCCGAGCGCTTCAAACAGTTGTTCAGTTCGGCTTTCGCCGAAAGCTATGCCAAAGTGCGCTTCCCAGACACAGCCGGCTTCGGAGTCAAACCCGTCAGCCGGGAAGGCACCGACCGCCTCGTACGCGCCTCCATCCAATACGCGCTCGACAACGGGCGCGAGAGCGTCACTCTTGTGCATAAAGGCAACATTATGAAGTTCACCGAGGGCGCTTTCCGAAACTGGGGCTACCAGACCGCCGACCAGAGCTTCGGCGCGCAACTCCTGGACGGCGGTCCCTGGCGTCACCTGCCTGCCTCAAACGGCGACGACATAATCATCAAGGACGTCATCGCCGACGCCATGCTGCAACAGATCCTGACGCGACCGGCCGAGTACGATGTGTTGGCAACACTGAATCTCAACGGTGACTACATCAGCGACGCCCTCGCTGCCCAGGTGGGCGGCATCGGCATCGCACCCGGCGCAAACATCAACTACGAGACAGGCCGAGCCATCTTCGAAGCCACCCACGGCACCGCGCCCAAATATACAGGTCAGGATAAGGTGAACCCTTCGTCGGTAATCTTGTCCGGCGAGATGATGCTCCGCCATCTCGGTTGGAATGAGGCCGCCGACCTGATTATCCAGGCGATGGAAGAAACCATCGGCCAGAAGAGGGTCACTTACGACTTCGAACGGCTGATGGAGAGCGCCACCCTACTCAAATGCAGCGAATTCGGCCAGGCACTGATCGAAAATATGTAGGATTGACTTCCCGCAACCAGTTGCCCGGATCACAGGGGCCCGCGCACTCTGCGCGGGCCAGCTTGTTTGCGGCCGTGCCTCCAGCAAACCACGGAGGAGTTTTCATATCGGACTGAACCCTCTCAATGGCAGAAACAC
Source organism: Caldilineaceae bacterium (assembly GCA_026914085.1). GTDB lineage: Bacteria > Chloroflexota > Anaerolineae > Caldilineales > Caldilineaceae > Bin5. Next base: position 3,990 of record JAPPKG010000484.1, read on the forward strand.
TCTATAGACGCTGCCCTGGCTGCGGCCAATTTGCCCCGGAATCAGAAGACCTCTGCAGTCACTGCGGACGTTCCTTCGACACCCTTCCATCCAAGAACAACGCCAGGAGATGGGGGATCCAGACCGTGATCGCCGCGATCCTTTTCACTCTGCTGCTGCTCTCTCTTATATTTGAGTTCCGTCCCCAGATTCTCGGTTCCCCTGCAACGCCGGTGGCAGTCCTTCCCTCGACACCTACGCCATCCAGCGAAACCGAAATTCGAGAGGTCCACTCTGACGTAGCCTCAAAACCCACCCAGACCCCCATTCCCGAACCGATTGTTCTTGTCGAGAGAAACATGAATGTTCGCGGTGGACCAGGCACCTACTATCCCATTGTCGGCGCGGCCAAACCGGGCGATCAGTTTCCTATCATTGGCCGCAACGAGACCAGCGACTGGTGGCGAATCTGGTACTACGGGACGCTGGCATGGATCTATGCCCCTTTGGTGACGACGGCCAATATCGGTGACACCACGATCGCAGTTTTCATACCGCCCAAGCTCACTTCCGCCCAGATCTTTCAGAAAGTTTCACCGGCTATCGCGTACGTTCAGACCGAAGAAGCAAGCGGCAGCGGCGTCCTGTTCGAAGGGCGGTACGTCGTTACCAACCGCCACGTCGTCTATCCCTTCGATACTGCACGCGTCGTCTTCCCCAACGGGGCTGAGTTCGATGGCGTTCCGGTAAGAGGATGGGACCTGGAGGCCGACCTGGCCGTTCTCGGTCCAGTCGACATCGCCACCGAACCTATACCCCTGATCGACGGTGAGACCACGCCCATAGGCGCCGACATGTACCTTATCGGGTACCCCGCTGAATTTGAATCTTTCCCGCAGCCGACGATCGTTAAGGGAATCCTGTCCCGCCTGCGTCAGAGTGATTCGGGCCGGATCACCTACTTCCAGACCGATGCTTCAATCGCTGGCGGCCAGAGCGGCGGCGCGCTTGTCTCGGACACGGGCGCAGTTATCGGCATCAGCGGCTCCAGTATAGCCGACGGAATGTTCGCGCTGGTGGCTTCTTCAGCCGACCTGCTTCCCCGCATAAGGCAACTCATAGCCGGCGGAGGCGATCCAGTCGAGGGCGACCGCCGGCGGAGAGCAGCCGTCAACTATGACGGCGGCATCGATCTGCTCGGGTTTGCCCTGGAGCAGGGCGAAGATCGCCTCCCCACGCAAGAGACCATAGGTCTGAAGCCGGATCTGCCGCTATGGGTGGGCATGCGATGGAGAACTGGCTCTGATCAGCAAGTTGATTTCGCGATCTCGCTCCGCATTCATGACGAGTCGGGGAACAGAGTTTTCCAACAAGATGAAGTCCTGACTGACTCCGGGTCCAGGGCCACGAGCCAGTGGCAGGAACTGGAGCCCGTCGACACCTGGTTTGAACTGGGTATCCCGGCCGACCTGCCACCGGGAGTGTATGAGTTGCGCTTGATCGTTTACAATATCGAGACCCTGACACCTACAGTTGAAATTGAAGTCTGGGAGCCGGATGTGCTCCTGGCGCGCATGCGTTGGGGCGAAAGGCAGTAGATTCCAGAGAAGTTCCTGCAACGGTCCAGATGACAACTCTCAGGGCCTATCGCTTCGCAGACCCGTGCCCGGTCGCCTCAGCAATGTTGAACAAAAAAACCAGGACCTCTCCATCCAATTCTCGGTAAGCCTCCTTCTTGCCCAGCCTTCACGACAGCTCAGAGATACTTCAAGCCTGAATTCTGACGGAGTTTTACTGTTCCAATATCCAACATTCTCCCGCCTGAATTGACAGGATCACCGGTGATGATTATGATTTGTCTATCTGTTCGTTCCTTTTGGAACAAGGCACGCCGAAACCACCACTCAATTCATATTCGTCAGCCGCAAAAGGAGTTCCCAGCAAATGGCCGCCCTCGTAGCATCGATCTACAGAGGCATATCCTACAGAGGAGCGGAGGGCCAGTGGGCCTGGATACTGCACCGGGCCAGCGGCCTCGGCATCGTGCTCTTTCTGTACATGCACATCGTCAGTATCTTCATTGCCGCAATTGGACCGGGTCCGTATGCATGGGTTCACGCGACCTTGTACACGTCGCCGCCAGCCAAAGTCCTGGAAGTCTTTCTTCTCTTTGGAGTGCTATACCACGCCTTCAACGGCATGAGAATCATTATCATTGACTTTTTCCCGGCGCTGGGAAAATACCAGCGAACGATTGTGCGCATCGAACTGGCGCTCGTCGTCATCGTGCTCGTGCCAGCTGCCATCATCACCCTGCGGGGCATCTTCTGAGGAGTGAACAATGGCAACATCTTCGAGTCGACCGTACCAGGGAAAGATCCGCTATGGCGCACCCAATCACGAAGGCAGAATTTGGCTGTTTATGCGCTTGACCGGGCTGGTCATGTTCATCACGGTTGTCTTTCACCTGCTCTACATGCACATGGCCGTGGGCGTGGAAAATATCACCTTTGACAATATCGACGCACGCTGGTCAGGCCCGGCAGGCGTCTTTTGGCGCCTCTTCGACGCCTCCCTTCTCTTCATCGGCATGGCGCACGGCATGAACGGTGTTCGCTTCTCGATTAACGACTATGTGCACAACAAGATTCTCAATTTCCTGCTCACGGCGGCCGTCTACGGCCTTGGCCTGCTGTTGATTCTGCTCGGAACGATTGCGATCGTCCTGGGCGCGGGCGGCCTGGGAAATCTGTTCCAGCGCCTGATGGGTTGATGGCAAACCCCCTGGCGCATCGCAGAACGCGCAATTGGCGCCAACTGTGTCGACGCTTCGCAACATGAGGACATGATGATCCATACGCACAGATTTGAAACGGTCGTTGTTGGCGCCGGCGGCGCCGGCCTGATGGCAGCCCTTTACGCCAGCCAGGGCAGCGACACCGCAGTCCTGACCAAACTCTATCCCACCCGCAGTCATACCGGAACCGCACAGGGGGGAATCGGTGCCGCCCTCGGCAATCTCGAAGAAGATCGCGCCGAATGGCACACATTCGACACAATTAAGGGCAGCGACTACCTCGCCGACCAGGACGCTGTCGATCTCATGTGCCAGGAGGCGGTAGACGTAATCTACGAACTGGAACACATGGGTCTGCCCTTCGACCGCACACCCGAAGGCAAGATTGCCCAACGGCCTTTCGGCGGCCATACCAGCAACTTCGGCGAAAAACCCGTACGCCGCGCCTGTCACGCTGCCGACCGCACCGGTCACATGATCCTGCAGACGCTCTATCAGCAGTGCATCGCCCGCAACGTGCGCTTCTTTGACGAATTCCACGTGCTGGACCTGCTGCTCTCCGCCGACGGGCGGGCGACCGGTGTCGTCGCCTACGAAATCGACAGCGGCGACCTCCACGTATTCCACGGAAAGGCCCTGATTTTCGCCACCGGCGGCTTTGGCCGTATGTGGGAGATAACCAGCAACGCCCATAGCCTTACCGGCGACGGACCCGCAATCGCGCTGCACAAAGGCATCCCCCTGGAGGACATGGAGTTCTTCCAGTTCCACCCCACCGGCATCTACAAGATGGGCATCCTCATCACCGAAGGCGTGCGTGGCGAGGGCGGCATCCTGCGCAATCGCGACGGCGAACGGTTCATGGAACGCTACGCGCCCAATCTCAAGGACCTGGCCAGCCGTGACGTGGTCAGCCGCGCCATCTATCTTGAAGTCCGAGACAACAAAGGCATCGACGGCGGGCGCTACGTCCATCTCGACGCCACCCACCTTGGCCGCCAGGTGGTGGAGACGAAACTGGCGGACAGCGCTGAGTTCTGCAAGACCTATCTCGGCATCGACCCTGCGGTGGACCCGATGCCTGTGCAGCCTACCGCCCACTACGCCATGGGCGGCATTCCTACCAATGTCGACGGCGAAGTACAGACCAATGCCCAAGGCGATGTAATGCCTGGCTTTTACGCCGCCGGCGAGGTCGCCTGCGTCAGCGTACACGGCGCCAACCGTCTCGGCACCAACAGCCTCGTCGATCTCGTCGTCTTCGGCAAACGGGCCGGCAAAGCCGCCGCCGCCTATTGTCAGCAGAATGATTGGGCGGAGTTGCCCGCGGAAACCTGGGAGCCGACCCAGGCCATGCTCCAACACATGCTTGGCAACCAAGGCCAGAATAACGTTGCTGATCTGCGCACCGAGATGCAGGCGCTCATGATGGACCAGGTAGGTGTCTTCCGCACAGAAGAGGGTATACAGTCGGCCCTGAATCGAATTCGAGAACTTCAGGAATCTGCGCAGGACATCACCGTCATGGATAAGGGCAAGCGCTTCAATACCGACATCCTCGAAGCCATCGAACTGCAAAACCTGCTCGACCTTGCTGAAGTGACCGCGGCCAGCGCCCTCGCACGCACGGAAAGCCGCGGGGCCCACAGCCGCGAAGATCACAAGGCCCGCGACGATGAGAACTGGCTCACCCATACTTACGCGTCAAAAGTGGATGGAAAGATCAGTTTGGACTACGCGCCGGTGAATATCACTATCCACCATCCCGAGGAGCGAACCTACTAATATGCGCATCCAAATGCGAATTCGCAGATTCAATCCGGAGGCAGATTCCAAGCCCTGGTGGGGAGAATATTGGGTGGACGTGGAAGAGAGCGACCGCGTGCTCGACGCTCTGCATCAGGTTAAGTGGTACCAGGACGGCACTCTCACTCTGCGCCGCTCCTGCGCCCATGGCATCTGTGGCAGCGACGCCATGGTGATCAACGGACGCAACGCGCTGGCCTGCAAAGTGCTGATGCAGGATGTCGGGGACGTGTGCCAGGTCGAACCACTGCGCTCGATGCCGCTGATCAAGGACCTGGTCGTGGACATGGAGCCCTTTTTCGCCAAGTACCGGGCCGTCCTGCCCTACCTTATCAACGACGACCTGCCCGCCGCTGGTGAGCGCTACCAGAGCCAGGAAGCCCGCGCACGCTACGATGATACCACCAAGTGCATTCTCTGCGCCGCCTGCACAACGTCCTGCCCCAGCTTCTGGGCCAACGAGGACTATATCGGCCCTGCAGCTATCGTCCAGGCCCACCGCTTCATCTTCGACGACCGCGATGCCGCCGCCGATCTGCGCCTGCGCGTACTCAACGACGTTGACGGCGTCTGGCGTTGTCGAACGGTATTTAACTGTGTCCAGGCTTGCCCGCGCGAGATAGACGTAACGCGGGCCATCGGCGAAGTCAAACTGGCTCTGATGAACGGCCTTGAAGACTGACGGATCTTTTTCGACACTTCCCCCGAAGCGAATGGCACTCATTCCTGTCGCACAGTATCCTCCAACCACGCCCGCAAACGGGTAGCCAGCCGCGGCTTGGGCTGCTCCGTTTCTACATCCACCCCTCTCAATGCCCTCGCAAACTCGTCCCCGCTCTCGAACCGCTCCTCCGGCTTCTTCGCCAGCGCCCTGAGAATGATCTGTTCAAGTTCGGGCGAAACCCATCCCCAGGCTGACGGCGGCGGCGGTGTCTGCGTCAGATGCGCATCCAGGACCTCCTCCCTCGAACCGTAGAAGGGTCTGCGCCCCGTAACCATCAGATAGAGCACGATCCCGAGGCTGTATAGGTCGGAACGTTTGTCAGGCTCTCCCTTGGAGCGTATCTGCTCCGGAGCCAAAAAGGCCGGCGTGCCATATATGCCCGGCGCATGGTCTGCCGGATTATATGTGTCGTAGACCGTGCCGAAGTCGAACAGTACGGCACGTCCACTCGGCCCCAGCAATACATTTGAGATCTTTACATCCCTGTGGATCTTGCCGGAGTCGTGAAGAAAATTAAGCGCCTCCGCGACCTGGCGGGCAATATCGATGGCCGCAACTTCCCCAATCGACTTTGCACGCATCAGAAACTCCTCCAATGTACCGCCCTCAACCAACTCCATCGCGATGAACAGGCGGCCGTTCGCCTCGCCGGACTCGTAAACCCGCAAAATTCCCGGATGGCGCAACCGGGCCAGCGTCTGATACTCCAGCTGAAAGCATGAGCGCATATGGGGTTGGCTCGCCGCCGCAGGGTTGAGCACCTTGAAGGCCACCTGACGGCCCGTCAGGTCTTGAGCCCGATATACAACCGCAGTCGCCCCCTGGCCCAATGGTTCCTGAATTCGGTAACGACCCAGTTGTGAAGAAAAGGGGAGTAGATTGGGTCCCGCGCTCGCGCCGTAGGACATGTCAGCTTCTTTGGTGGCAGGGAGGTGGCGCTTTCGGTGTCAAGAGGATTGGGGCTGGCGACTCCACTTTCCGCGATTCGCTGTTCGGCATTATAGCCTACGGGTTAGAGGTTGCCAATGAGGGTATGTCAATCGCCCTGTCCGCAACCACTGCCCGTGCCCCTATGCCGGACTGATGTCAGGGTAGAACAAGGCGGCGCCCTTCAACCCGGTATGGGCATTCATTCCCAGATGCCACCGCCCCAAATTGGCCCAAATCAGCACCGACAAGTCCGGGCCGCCGAAACATACATTGGTAGGCGTCCCCAGAATCGTCCCTTCATAGTCGTCCATCAGGACGGTCAGATCGCCGCTCGGCAGAACACGCAAAATCGTGTCTGGCCGGTAGCAGGAGATCAGAAAGCTGCCGTCTGTGCAAAAGGCCAGGCCGTCCGGTACGACATGAGGCAGTTCTACAACCGTCTCGGTGGGCCCTACCTTGCGTCCACTCTCGATCGGAAAGCGTATGATCTGAGGAGGACTGAGCGACATTGCCACATAGAGGTACTGGCCATCTGGACTGACGGCGCAGCCATTGGGAAACTGGCTGTTCTCTGTATCGATTACCGCAGTCGTCGCGTCCGCCCCGACACAATAGATGCAGCCGTCGTTGCCATACCATGAGCCCGAATTGGTCACGTAAAGATTTCCCTGCGCGTCGAAAGCCGGATAGTTCGGCGTGGTCATCGGGCGCTCCTCAGTGCCGGAACTGTACTGGCTTACTTCGCCCGCGGGCGTCACTTTGAAAACCGCCCCGCGGTCCGCGGTACACATATAAAGGTTGGCCGCCGCATCCAGAGCCATGCCCAAATTCAGCCCACCCGTATTCGCATACTCTTCGACACTGCGCTCTTCATAGTTGATGCGATAAACCTGTCCCGCTTCGCCGCCGGCGTAGATGTTGCCGTCAGGGCCCAGTGCCACCCCTTCAGGATGGTCGAGTCCTTCTACAAACGTCTCTGCATGTTTCAGGTTGATCAAAGGCATGGACTTCCTCCTCAACTGAAGTGAAACGCGTTCCTGATGCCGGACAACAAGATCGGGCAGATGGCACAGGCGCCACCTGCTACCGTTTTTCTGTGCCCATCGTCCGGGCTGCTCTCGCTAGTACCTGTTGGCCACAACACCCGGCTGGTGCTGGTTCGCGCCCATCAACTGCTGTACCAACTCCGACGGATTCTCCAGGTCGGCCAGTTGAGCGCGCATATCCTCTTGCGTAATGTAGAAGGGGCGGCAATACATCCCCAGCAGGACCGAACGCGGCTTGTCTGTAACATTGGGCCTCGCCGAATGCCATGTCTTGCCACTCATCACCATCACGCTGCCGCGCTCTCCGGTCAGGATCTCCGCCTCCTCAATCCACTCTTGTCTGATCTCCTCGGGAGGGCGATGGCCCTTGAGGTGGCTGTACGGCAAAATGCCAGTACCCCCATTCTCCTCCGTCAAGTCATCCAGCAGCCACATCGTCTGACCGCTCACGTTGTCGGTCGGCCAGGGCTGGTTTACGAACTGGAACGGGAAGTCCGGATGCCAGCCGTAACGGTTGAAACCGGGATAGGCAGTGTTTGAAGTCCAGGTGGAGCAGATCATATCTTCGTCGAGATACGCCCTCCAGATCGATACGATCAGCGGATGGGCCATCAACTCCACGAAGATCGGATCCTTGACTGCGATGCGGGCGACACGTTGGGTCCGCGCCCGCCAGGTGCCCTCGGTAGCCTCCTCCGCCAGCAGTCCGTCCAATACTGTGCGGGCTTCATCCGCCTTTTCCGGCGATATGACCCCAGGGATTACACAGTAGCCCCGTTCATCCATCTCGGCGATGATCGCAGACACATCATGCCGCGCGACCGAACCCTTGTCCACGAGCTTCTCTCCTGTATTTGAATTCGTGCTCATACCGAAACGCGGCCTCCTTTCTCAATGTTCCTGGCAATAGACGAGTCAGGCCGAACATCGTCCCGTTCAACCGGTTAGGGGGAGGCTAGCGGCGGCTGGCCGTGTTCTAAGATCCACTCAACAAAACGGGTCCGCATTGACGGCGAGCGGGCATGACCGACCTCCGGGTCCACGAAATGTTCTGCACGCCCTCCTCGGTCGTTAATCAAGCGCACCGTCTCCGCGTTGATGGCCGCCGGACAGTCCGTATCGAGTCCCCCGTCAATGAAGAGGACCGGCCGGTCCGTAAACCGCTCAGGATGGGACTGCGTACCGTATCTCGCGCACCAGTCATCGCACCAGGTCCCCAGCTGCGCCTGCCGGCACCATTCATCTGCCTGGAAAAAGCTCGACCGGCCCACTATCGAGACCATAGATACATACGCACTGTTCTCCGCAAAGACCATCTGCGCGATCAGCCCGCCCATCGAGGAGCCGCAAACCTGCGGACTGCGGGCTGAACTGTAGGGCAGCGCCATGACCGCCTCGAACAGCGCCGGCGCCTCTGCCCGCGTCTTGTCCATCGCCTGGCAGACAAATGCCCAGCCGTTGAACTGGGCGCGAAACCACGCATCGGTCCGGCGTTCACCGTGTTCATAGCAGTCGGGCGCCACCACGCAGAATCCGGCCGACGCCAGCTGCACCAGAGACTGGTCCGGATTCTCAATGCTGCCCTTGTCCCCCGTCCAGCCATGGTAATGGACCACGACCGGGCCTTCGTCAACCCGAGAATCACGCAAAATGAATGAAGGAATGCCGGCGAGTTCCTCCCGGTCTATCATAAGCATGTCGCAGCTATCCTTTTTGGTTCCCCCCGAACTCCCGTTCCAGCGTATTCGGCCAGGCCCGGAAAAGCTGGCGCTGCTCCTCCGTGTATCGCTCGTACGTCTCAGGCAAAAGGTACTGGTCTTCATCCATCGTTGCGATGTTCTGCGACTTCATCCAGAACGGGCCGTACCCGATATGAACCGTCTTCCGCGTCTTGTCGGAGCGATTCGTAAAGCCGCCATGGCGCAAATTCTCGGTAAACAGAATCGCATCCCCCGCATTCACCGGGAGTCCGATCATACCCGGCTCCTTGTCCGGGTTCCTACCCTCGTACGGTGACACCATATTGCTCTTGTGTGTCGCCGGCACAACACAGAAAGGGCCGTCGTCCGATCCGACCTCATGTACGAAATAGACCATTCGCACCATCATGCTGTTGATCCCTTTATGGTTGTAACCGTACCTGTGCTTACCCCCGATCGGTCCGCCCATGTGCGTGCCGGTCTGGTTGCCGGGATAGCGAATACGTATTTCCGAATTATTAATCGTCGGCCGTTCCTGAACGATTGCGTGAATGTAGGACATAGTCGGCGCGTGATTCACCAACACATCAAATGCCGGGTCGGCGTTGAAGAAGTCCTCGATGATTATCGTTTTCCCTTTCTCCCGCGACCCGTTAACGTAGTAGCCCCTCTCTGCGTTGTGGTGATACTCAAGCAGGCCAGTCGGGCTCTTCCGACGGGGAGCCGCCGTCGCCCGCGCAACCGCCTCCTCCTCCAGCGCGTCAATAGCAGTTGCCAGGCTCCCGACCTGCTCATTCGTTAACAGACCGGAAATCGTTATGTATCCCACGCGATCGAACTCGTATCTCTCGATTTCGTTCATCTCC
>JAPPKG010000013.1:0-13834 GCA_026914085.1 Caldilineaceae bacterium
CGCACAAGGGAGGGCCGAATAGGCCCGACCGCCCAGAACTGCAGTAGTCAGTGGTTAGTGGTCAGTGGTCAGAGACTGCGTTTCCTCTGACTCAGAGTTGATCGCGAGATGGTTGGTGCTCCGCAGCGACCTGAGGCATGGGGAAGTTCGCCCCCATTTTGGGATGCACCCAAGAGCCCCCGTCTCTTGCCATTTCGGTGGTAAGGGGCTATGATACACGCCGTCGGCAGAGATACCTTCAAGTGACTCTTCAGCACCCCAAGACAGGAGAGGTTTTTCGTGTCGTATCACCCGTTACGCATTTTCAGCGGTTCTGCCCACAAGGAGCTGGCCCTGGAGATTGCCGATACTCTTGGGGTGGAACTCGGTCAGTCCACAACTCGCCGTCTGCCGGACAGCGAGATACACGTGATGATCGATGAGGTCGTGCGCGACCAGGATATTTTTCTGGTCCAGTCCTGTTGCCAACCGGTGAATGATCATGTGATGGAGTTGATGCTGTATCTGGACGCATTTCGGCGAGCCAGCGCCCACAGTGTCAGCGTGGTCGTGCCGTATTTTCCGTATGCCCGTCAGGAGCGGATGGCGCATGGCCGTGAGTCGGTCAGCGCGCGGGTGATCGCGAATATGCTGGAGATGATGGGAGCGCATCGCGTGATATTTGTAGATATCCATGCGAGGGCGATCCAGGGCTTTTTCAACATTCCTGTGGACCCGCTTTCTGCGCTGCCGATACTGGCAGACTATTTTCGACAACCGGAGTGGGAGAACGCGGCCATTGTAAGCCCGGATGTGGGTCGAGCGAGTTTGGCGGGCCGCTATGCGCAACTCCTGAATCTGCCGCTGGTGGTGATGCACAAGCGGCGCACGAGCGTCAGCGTGACGGAAACGACGCACGTTGTCGGTGAGATCGCGGGGATCCGCCCGATCATCATCGACGATATAATGGCCGGCGGCAGCGTTCTCAAGCAGATCGACGCGCTGTATGAAGCGGGCGCGGAGGGGACCGCGGCGTTTGCGGTCACGCACCCGGTCTTGTTGCCCTCAGCATTGGAGCATCTTCAGTCTGACGATCGCATCGCCAAGCTGGTCGTTTCCAACACGCTTCCCGTCCCCCCCGAAAAACGTTCTGACAAGGTGGTCGTTCGGTCGATTGCGCCGATGCTGGCCGATATTATCAATAGCATTCACCAGGGTCGAAGTATTTCAAAGAAGCTTATCCTCATGTAGAATGGCCTGTCCAGGGTTGCCCGCGTGCCCGGCCAAACGGTACCGGGAGGGTCGGGTAGGCTGAGAGCGGCTGACTGAAGTTGGTCACGGCTGGCGAATCTGTGGCGTCGCAGGTCGGGCCGGACACACATCACAGATTAGGGGTACCTTGAACTTCAGGGGGAACGGGGTAAGGGATACCCGGAGGACCGTAAATGGAGACACTGCAACGTTCCTGGATTGACAGGTCTGATGAAGAAGAGAGCCAAACCTATGACGACGCGAGTCTCGATCCGGACATAGTCGAAGACGAAGACATTTATGTAGCGTCATACTCGCAGTTGATGTGGTGGCGGTTTCGCAAGCACCGGATGGCGGTACTCTCCGGATTTCTGGTGATCATCCTGTATGGGATCGCGGCATTTGCCGAGTTCGTGGCGCCGTACGACCCGGAGCAGTCGTTTGTGCAGTACAAGTTTGTACCGCCGATGAATATCCGGATTATCGATGCGGAAGGAAATCTACGCAGGCCGTTTGTATACAAGATTATCCGTGAGCGGGACCCCGAGACTTTGCGCAACATTTACAAAGAAGACGAGACTGTAATTCATCCGATTCGTTTCTTTGTGCGCGGCACGGAATATGAGCTGTGGGGCCAATTTCCGACGAATTGGCATCTCTACGGGTTGGACGTTCCGCATGAGGAGCAGGGGCTCTTTTTGATGGGTGCCGACCGGCTGGGGCGGGACCTGTTCTCGCGTCTGTGTTACGGTGCGCGCATTTCGCTGACGATTGGTCTGGTGAGCGTGGTAATCAGCCTGGTAATCGGTATTCTGCTCGGGGGCATTTCCGGCTTCTACGGCGGGGCGATTGACAATGCCATTCAGCGGCTGATCGAGTTCATTCGCTCGATTCCGGAGATTCCGCTGATTATGGCGCTGGCTGCGGCTCTGCCGGCGGACTGGCCGGTGGTGCGGCTATACTTCGGGGTAACGATATTGCTTTCGTTCGTGGGCTGGACGGGACTGGCGCGGGTGGTGCGCGGGCGTTTTCTGAGCATGAGAGAAGAGGATTTTGTGATGGCGGCCCGTTTCTGCGGCTCGGGAGAGATGCGCATCATACTGCGTCACATGGTTCCTTCGTTCCTCAGCCACATTATAGCCTCCTTGACATTGGCGATTCCGGGCATTATTCTGTCGGAAACTGGTCTGAGTTTCATTGGGTTGGGCTTAAGGGCGCCGGCAATCAGTTGGGGCGTGTTGTTGCAGGAGGCCCAGAATCTACGGTCGGTCGCTCTTGCGCCATGGGTATTGACCCCTGGTTTGGCGGTGGTACTGGCAGTATTAGCTTTCAATTTTCTCGGTGACGGCATCCGCGATGCCGCCGATCCCTATGCCAAGTAGGTCTGTGAGAAGGTCTTGTTCCTTCCGGAGGCAAGAAAGCCCAGGAATTGAGTAGGGCGTCCAGGAATTCGGAACTGAATGAAGACTGCTTACACATAAACAGAACGGATTTCACCCATGACAATTTCATCTTCGCAGATAGACAGAGTGGCCGACGCCAGCGGGTCCGCAGAATCCCGGGAGATGCTGCTGGAGGTAAAGGGACTGAAGACGCACTTTTTCCTGGCGCAGGGGATCGTGCGAGCATTGGAGGGCGTAGATTTCACCGTACGTCGCGGCCAGACGGTCGGTCTGGTGGGTGAAAGCGGTTGCGGCAAATCGATCACGGCGCGTTCCATCATGGCGATTGTGCCCTCACCGGGACGTGTGGTCGAGGGGGAAGTCCTCTTCCACCTGCAGAACCAAGAGAACGGGAGCGTCACGGATCAGGTCGTGGATATGACCAAGATCGACGCCATGGGCGCGCAGGCGCGTTCGATTCGCGGCGGTGAGATTTCGATGGTATTTCAGGAGCCGATGACTTCGCTCAGCCCTGTTCATACGATTGGGAATCAGATCATCGAGGCGATTCTGCTGCACCAGGACGTGGACAAGGAGGAGGCGCGCGCGCAGGCAATCGACGTGCTGAACAAGGTGGGCATGCCGCAGCCGGAACGCACGATCGACCGCTACCCGCATCAGTTGAGCGGCGGCATGCGGCAGCGGGCGATGATTGCCATGGCGCTTTCGTGCCGGCCCAGCCTGCTGATTGCGGACGAGCCGACAACGGCGCTGGACGTGACGACCCAGGCCCAGATCCTAACGTTGATGCGGGATCTGCAGGATGAGCTGGGGATGGCGATCATCTTTATCACGCACGACCTGGGCGTGATTGCGCAGATGGTCGATTATGTAGTGGTTATGTACCTGGGTGAAGTGGTGGAGATGGCCGACGTCGACACCATTTTCTATGATCCCAAGCATCCGTACACGCAGGCGCTGCTACGCTCGATTCCTCTGTTGGGCCGCAAGTCTTCCCAGGGGATTACCAGCCAGTTGACGGCGATTCGCGGCTCGGTTCCAGACCCATATTCGATTCCGGAGGGTTGTCCGTTCCACCCGCGTTGCCGCAAGGCGATTGCCGGCGTGTGCGATACGCGTAATCCACCTTTGCTGGAACTGGAAGGCGGCCACATGGTTCGCTGCGTGTTGTACGAGTAGCGGGTCGAATCCGTATCTACGCTGGATTGTTCATCAGAGGTCGCGATGCGCGACCTCTTTGTATTGCGCCTAGCCCAACCAAGAACAGATAGCAACTGGAGTAATCAATCTATGAGTACAGAGTTGGACGCTCAGCCGGCCGGAGAGGCGAACGAGCCGGAGGCCGAGGGTCAAATTGCGTTGACGCCGGTCTGGCAGGAGTCCGCCCTGCAGGCCGGCTTTGTACATGACTGGCTGGTGGCGGGACCCGTGGCAACGCCGATTGCGGAGGTTGGCGGTTACACTGGCCCGGACTACAAGAGCCGGATCGTCGCAGATGTAAGAGCTGCAGCCGCGGGAGAAGGAGATGGGCAGGCGGGAGCGCTCCCGGCGTCTGCTGAGAACTTCGCGGGCGCGTTGGAGCGTCACAAGTTCGAGGCCGACCGGGATGAAACGAGGTGGCGCGTTGTACGCTGCCTTGACGACCACTTTGTGGACGTGTCCACTTTTCAGCATACGCCCCACTATCTGCAGACGTGGGCCTACTGTGTGCTGGATGTTCCCAGCGGGTGTGATTTGGCCTTTGCCCTGACGACAAACGGCCCGGCGGACATCTGGGTGAACGGGGAACTGTGTCACCGGGTGGAGCATTTTCATCATCAGCTGCCGGAAACGGTCTCCTTCCCGGCGAAGCTGAAGGCGGGGCGGAACGAGATCGGCGTCTGTTTCGAGGCGGTAGCGCTACGAGAGTGTCCTTATGTGATGGCGCTACGGTTGACGGACCAAAGGGATGAAGGGGAGTCAGTTGATAACTTCCGTGTGCTGCTGCCGACGTCGGTGCGGCCGGCGAGCCGGAGGCAGGCGTTGGAAGAGATCTTCGACCAGGCTTACCTGGACCGGGACGTATACAGCCGCCATGCGAAGGTGACGGTAAGCTGGCCGGACGAGCAAGGGGTAACCGACGATTTTGCGCTGCGGTTGATGCGCAAGGGCGGACGCATCTACAGCGAACACCACACGAAGGGTGAAAAGCGGGAGGAGGTGGTCCTGGGGACGGCGTTTCAGTTCCCGCAGGACGATTACGAGGTCTTTCTTTTCCCCAACCCCGAGCACTATTATGTCAATGACCTGCGCGTTGAAAGACGGATCGATGTTCACATCGTCGGCAACAACGAGTATTCCACGGAGCGCTACGGCACGTACGCGCAGAGGCGACGGGAGGCATTGCTCAATGCGGCGAGGCGCGGCGCGGAAGGCAACGTCTTTTCGGAGATCGCGGCGATGGAACTCGGCATGTGGGACAATCTCAATGAGCAGGTCGTCCTGGACTGCATCGCTTCGATAAACGAGCGGGCGGATTGCAGCGACTTTGACCTGGTGGGTCTGCTGGGGATGGCGGGCCGCTATATTGAGGAGGAGGGGTTTCCGCAGGCGCTGGTCGAGCCGCTGCAGACCTGTTTTCTCAACTTCCGTTACTGGATGGACCAGCCGGGCGCGGATGCGATGTGCTTCTGGTCGGAGAACCATCAGATTCTCTTTCATACCTGTGAGATTCTGGCGGGGCAACTGTTGCCGGACGAGCTTTTCGTGAATGCCAGTCTGACGGGCAGTGAACACCGCGCCTTGGGAGAGGAGAGGGCGCTGTCGTGGCTGCGCAAGCGGGCCGCGGGCGGTTTCCGGGAGTGGGACTCGAATACGTACTTCGAAGAGGACGTGCTGGCGCTCAGTCACCTGGTCGACCTGGCAGAGAATGACGACGTGCGGGAGCTGGCTGCGGTTGTTCTGGACAAGATGTTCTTTGGGCTGGCGGTCAACTCCTTCAAGGGGGTGTTCGGCTCCAGCCACGGGCGCACGTATTCACGATTTATCAAGGATGGTTTTCGGGAGCCGACGTCGGGCATCGGGAGGCTGCTGTGGGGCAAGGGGATCTTCAACCGGAGTATCCGGGGGATCGTGAGCCTGGCGTGCGCGGTCAACTATCAGCTGCCGCCGGTTATCGAGGCGATTGCGATTGACCCGGCTGACGAGATTTGGAGCCGGGAGCGGCACGCGGGCCAGCTGGAGGCGTGGTGCGACCGTGAAGAGGGCAGCTGGGAGGTGAACAAGGTCACGTACAAGACGCCGGACTATATGCTGTGTTCGGCGCAGGATTACAGGGCGGGCGAATCCGGTTACCAGCAGCAAATCTGGCAGGCTACCTTTTCGCCGGAGGCGGTTGTATTCGTTACCCACCCGCCGTGTCTCAGCGAGGACGGATCTCACCGGCCGAACTTCTGGCATGGGAACGTCGTGCTGCCGCGGGCGGCCCAGTGGAAGGATCTGCTGGTTGCGGTCCACCGGCTGCCGGAGGATGACTGGCTGGGCTTTACGCACGCCTATTTCCCGATGTATGCCTTTGACGAGCACGAGATCCGGGAGGGTTGGGCGTGTGCCCGCGTCGGGGACGGCTATCTGGCGATGACGGCTTCAGCGGGGCTGACGCTCACCGAAACGGGCAGGAGCGCGTATCGAGAGTTGCGGTCCTATGGGCAGAACAACATTTGGGTGGTGCAGATGGGGCGGGCGGAAACGGACGGCAGTTTTGCCGAATTCGTGGAGAAGGTGACGGGTCTGGATGTAACGTTCGGGGAGGACAGCGTACACCTGACCAGCCTACGGGGCGAGAGCATCGATTTCGGGTGGGAAGGGCCTCTGCTGGTCAACGAAAGTGAGGAACCGACCAGCGGGTTCCTGCACTTCGACAACCCCTATTCCAGTACGGAACTGGGCTCGGAGAAGATGAGCATTCAGTTCATGGACCTATTGATGCAGCTTGACTTTTCGTAAGACGAAAAAGACGCAAAGGAAGGTTCCTTTGCGTCTTACATTCTACACATGTTCCTACTGAAGTGCCGATGCCTACGCCTTGGCAGATTGACCGGCAGTTTCTCTCTACGATGGGAGCAATAGTTTCAGGTCCTGGCGCAGTTCGTCGAGAGTGTAGCCTGGCGGGGCGCCCCTACGACGCACTTCGTCCATGATATCGGAAACCGACATACTTGCCAGTTCAGCGGCGCGTGCCTTTGTGATGTCGCCACGTAAGCAGGCAGCAATTGCGTCGTCCTCTTTCCACCGCTGAATCGCCTCCGCAAGCATTTTCCTCGCAAGCGCAGCCCGATCTATTTGCTCTTTTCTGGCAATTTCATCCAGGCCCTGGACAATGTTTTGCGGGACTCGCAGATTCAGTTGCCGCACTTTTTCGCTCATAGTGCTTGGATTCTACACCGACTGACGCTTCGGTGCCCAAAGATCGACGACATCGTCAATCGCTTTCTTCGGGTCGGATGATGACCATGTAGCGCATGGGCGCCTGGCTGGTGTTGATGAGGCCGTGCAGCTTGTGCGGGTCGAAGACGACTGCTTCGTTGGCGCGCAGTGGATGGCGTTCGCCGTCGATTTCCAGCGTTCCCTCTCCTTCGATCATGTAGAAGGCTTCGAAGCCCCCGTGCCTGTGAGGGGGGTGGGAGCGCTGTCCGGCTTCGACTTCCGAGATGTGGACGCGCAAGGGTTCGCCTTCCACGTCGGCGTCGAGAAGATAGCGGGAGATTCCCTTTTTTTCAAGATCCAGGAACTGCACGGTTCACTTCCTTTCGGCGAGGGCGGTTGCTAACTGTAGCTGCTCAGCGGCGGGGATAGAAGACATCGAGCAGGGGTTCGATGTCGGTGTAGTCGTAGCCGTGGGTCTCTTGGAAGCGCTCCTGGATCCGCTCTTCGGCTTCTGAGGGTGAGCGCAGGGGGAAGTCCAGCGGCTGCTTGTTCATGAGGGCGGATTCTGAGGCGGCCAGAGACATTTCCTGATCGAGGCGGGCTTCCTGCACGCCGTAGGTGGGTTCGATGTCGTGAAGGACGGCGTTGGCGATGCTCATGAACTGGTCGGCCATGTCGACGCCGCGGCCGTTGTTTTCGCCGACGCCGAGATGGGCGTAGGGGTTCTGCCAGACGATCTCCTGGTCGGGCAGTTGCAGGCTGATGCTTTCAAGGATCTGGCGGCCTTCGACCTCGATGAAGGAGCGCTGGGGCTCGTAGGGGACGCCGCTGGCGCCGTCCTGGTAGGTTGCGGGGTCGGTGAAGTAGACGGTTTCTCCGACGATGGCGCCGCGGGTGCCGTCGATCTGGGAGATGCCGACCATTTTTCGGCCCAGAGAGCGGGCGTGGATGACGTTGGAGTAGATCATGGTGGCGGCGGCGCCGTTCTCGAATTCCAGGAAGCTGGTGGTGCAGTTTTCCTGGGAGTGGTGGCGCTTCATGCGGTCGATGATGGGCACGACGTCGGTCACGTGGGTGATGCCGAGGATCGATTTGGGCGGGCTGTTGGCGAGGAGGCGCAGCATGCTCATGCCGTGGTAGCCGCCTTCGTAGAAGATGCGGTAGATGCGGCCGACTTCGCCGATGATGCCGGAATCGATCACTTTGGCCTGGAAGCGGGCCATGGGGACGCGGTGGTAGTTCTCGGCCACTTCCAGCTTGACGTTGTTGCGTTCGGCGGCCTCGATCATCATGTCGGTCATGGGGCGGGTGACGGCGACCGGTGTTTCGACGATGATGTTGATGCCGTTCTCGGCGAGGTAGCAGCAGATGGGATGGTGGGCTTCGCCGGGGACGACGACGTCGACGACATCCAGATCTTCGCCGGCCACCAGGTCGCGCACGCTGGTGTAGGTGTTGACGCCGTACTCGGCGGCGACTTCGCGCAGGACCTCCTCCTCTTTGTCGCAGACAGCGACGAATTCGAATACGTCTTTCAGCTTTGGATAGATTGGCAGGTGCCCACCGCGGCCGCGGCGGCCCAGGCCGATCAGGGCCAACTTCAATTTGCGTGGCATCGTTTGCGATTCCTTTGTCGGTGTGGGGATTGGGCGTTCCGGGTAGGCGAGGTCAGCCGAAGCAGATCCAGCGGACCCAGTCGTCGGCGCGCAGGCTGTGGTCGGTCCACGGGGCGAGCAGGATGAGGTCGGTGGGCCCGACGGTGGTGCTGTCGCCGTCGATGGTGACGGTGGCCTCGCCCTCGAGGATGTACCAGAAGCGGCGCTCCCCGTGTTTCTCCGGCAGGAATGGGTTGGCGGGCGTTGTGATACGGACGGCAAAGTGGTCGATCTGGTCCTGTACTTCGCGGATCTCGTAGCCCTTGCGGTTGTTGAGTTCGGGGATGGCGCTGCCTTTGATGATCATGGGATTCTCAGTTTTTAGTAGTCAGTTTTTAGTTTTTAGTGACGGCGGTCGAAACCCGGTCGAGCCGAAAAGTCAATAGCGTTTGTTATAGGCTGGCGTAGGGGTCGGCGGCGTCGCGCATGCCGTCGCCCATGAAGTTGAAGGCGGTTACGGCGATGACGACCATGAGGGCGGGGGCGACCATGGTCCAGGGAGCGATGGCGACGGCGCTGATGTTCTGGGCCTCCTGCAGGAGGACGCCCCAGCTGATGGCGGGCGGGCGCAGGCCGAGACCGAGGAAGCTGAGCGCGGTCTCGCTGAGAATCATAGTCGGGATGGCCAGCGTCATGGTGGCGATGATGTGGCTGAGGAAGGAGGGCAGCATATGACGTAGGATGATGCGCATTTCGCCGCTGCCAGAGAAACGCGCGGCCATGACGAACTCCTCCTCGCGCAACTGCAGGAATTTGCCACGCACGACGCGGGCCATACCGGTCCAGCCGATAAAGGAGAGGATGACAGTAATGCTGAAGTAGACATATAGAATCGGCCAGCCGGGGGGCAGGGCGGCGCTGAGGCCCATCCAGAGTGGAATGGAGGGGATGGAACGTAGGAACTCGATGATGCGCTGGATGATATTGTCAATGGTGCCGCCGTAGTAGCCTGACAGGCCTCCCAGTAGAATGCCGAGGACCAGGCTGATAACGACGCCGATGAGTCCGATGGAGAGGGAGAGGCGGGCGCCGTAGGCGACGCGGGAGAACATGTCGCGGCCAAGACGGTCGGTGCCCAAAAGGAAGAAGCCCTGCTCTTCGTGGGGCACGTCGAGACCGAACAGCTTGGTGGTCACAGCAACTTCACCCCAAAGCTCATATTCTTCGCCCTTAGGCAAAAAGCGGATGGGATAAATGATCTCGGTGTCCTCGTGGTAGGTGTTGCGGAAGGTCTTCGGGTCGCGCTCGCGTATGGTCTGGTAGATGAAGGGCATGCGCCAGTTGCCCTCGGCATCGACGATGTGAATTGGGGTCGGCGGGTGCAACTTGTATTTGACGAACTTGGCCTCCGGGTCGTAAGGCGCCACGAATTCGCTGAAGGCCGCGATCAGATAGAAGACAATTACGACAAAGGTGGAGAAGACGGCGACGCGATGGCGGCGATAACGCCACCAGATGAGCTGCCAGAAGGAGGCGACGGCCATGTTGGCTTCGTCGTCGCGGGTCTCCAGGTAACGTTCTTCCTCTTCGGGGTCGTCCTGATAGAGGGTTGGTTTTTGTTCCTCAGTGGTCATTGTCTGTTCCGGTCCATTTGAATGCGCTCAGGTTACGGAGGGTTTATCAATTGGGCACTCGCGCGCGGGCGGCGAAGTATGGGAAGACTAGCCCGCCTCTTCCAGGCGGATGCGAGGATCAACCCATGCCAGCAGGAGGTCGGACAGCAGTGTGCCTATCACCGTCAGCACGCTAAGCATCATTATAAAGCTGCCGGCCAGAAACATGTCCTGATTGATCAGCGCAGTGAATAGCATTGGGCCAGTGGTCTGCAGGCTCAGCACGATGGCCACGATGGTGGTGCCAGAAATCAGGTCCGCCAGCGACCAACCCACGGTGCTGAAGAAGGGGTTGAGGGCGACGCGGGTCGGGTACTTCCAGATCAGTCTTGTCTCTTTGACACCTTTGGCGCGCGCGGTTTCGACATAGGGTTTGTTCAACTCGTCGAGCAGATTGGCGCGGGTAATACGGATGCCGTTGGCAGTGCTACCCACGGCCAGGATCACGATAGGGATCCAGACATGGGCAAGAAGATCGAGTAACCGGTCAATGGTCCAGGGCGCGTCCATATATTCGGGACTGAAGAGGCCGCCGACGCTCATGTCGGAATAGGATGTCACGAGCCACATGATAACGAGGGCGAGCATGAATTCGGGCAACCCTTTGCCGATAAAATTGAGCGCGGTGACGACGTAGTCGATCACAGAGTATTGATGGGTCGCCGAATAGACCCCTAATGGGATGGACACGAGCCATCCGAAGAGAAGAGTTGTAAATGAAAGAATGAAGGTAAGGCCCAGCCGGTCCCAGATCAGGTCCTCGACCGGTTTCTGGAACAACATCGACTCACCCCAGTCGCCGCGCAGGAGGATGCCGGAGATCCATTTGAGGTACTGGATGTGTTGGGGCTGGCCGAGGCCGTAGCGACGCTCCAGTCTGGCCATCAGGACCTCGTCGACCTCGTCGCCCTGTTCGCGCAGTTGCGCGGCGTAGGTTGTGAGATAATCGCCCGGCGGAAGCTGGATGATGATGAAGGTGACTACCGAGATCACGAAGAGAGTCGGTATCATCACGGCAAACCGGCCAAGGATGTATGAGAACATGACGGACCTCGAGGAGAGAGTAAAGAGGAGTGAGGAGAGAGAATACCGTCTCTCCTCACTCGTATCACTTCACATCTTAGCTTTACATATGCATTGACGGATCATCCCAATACCAGGTGGCATTGTCGATGATGTGCTCGTAGACGCCACGGCAGCAGTCCCAGGGGTTGCCGGCGTGGATGCCTTTGAAGCCGTTCTTGACCATGACGAGACGGGGCAGCTCGCCGAAGAAGCCGACGGAGGGCAACTCTTCGGACCAGATCTCAAGGATCTGCTTGAAGAGATCGGCCTGCGCCTGCTCGCCGGGGGTGGCGCGAATCTGATCCCACAGGTCCCAGATTGTCCAGATCCAGTGGCCGGCGGGCGGCTCCTGGGCGATGGGATTGGAGGGATCCAGCTTCCAGGCGGTCCAAGCGTTGCACCAAGGGCGGTCGTTGATGTTGCGGTGCTTGACCCAGATCTGGGGGTCGGCCAGGGGCACGAGGTTGCGGTCCATGAAGGAGGTCGTGCATTCGACATCGTTGGACTGGTGGAGCTCGATGCTGAGGGAGCGATCGACGCCGCGGTAGTTGACTTCGAAACCGAGGTCGCCGAGGTAGTCGATGAAGGTCTGACTGAGGTCAGAGATTTCAGCGCCGCCCAGCATGGTCCAGCTAATGCGCTCGCCGCTGCCGTCCTTCCAGAGGCGGTAGCCGTCGGAGTCCCTGTCGACATAGCCGAGGCCATCGAGGAGGGCATTGGCGCCGTCGGGGTCGTAGTCGAGGTAGGCGTTGCTGAGTTTTTCGTAGTGCACGGGCGACTCGACGGGGGGACCGTACTGCATATTGGTTCCGAAGCCGTCGTAGATCAGTTCCCTAACCTCGTCGCGGTTGAAGCCCAGAGAGACGGCGATGCGGAAGTCGCGTTCCTGGAAGAGTTCGCGGCGGCGGTCGTCGTTGGTGGTCATGTTGAAATGGACACCATAGACGGCGGTCCAGCGCCAGAACTGAATCTTGTAGTCGCCGCTATCCTCATTCTCTTTGAGCACGGTGAGGTCGGTGTTGCGGATATGGCGGGACTGGCAATCGATCTCGCCATTAACAAGCCGCAGCGCGTGGACATCGGAGTCGTTGAAGAGGCGGAAGGAGAGGTCGTCAATGTAGGGCAACTGGTTGCCGGCTGTGTCCACTGCCCAGAAGTAGGGGTTGCGCGTGCAGTTGACGATTTCTTCGGTGTACTCGCTCTGCAGAGTCCACGGATAGAGCATGGGGCATTCGGGGTTTTCGTGGCGCCCGCTGCGCATGTCGGTGTAGAGTTCGGTCCAGTTGTCGAGGCCGGCGTCGGCGATTTTCTGGTCGAGCGCGGCCTGGTCGTCGGTGTGGTCCGGGTGGAACTGACTCATGTAGGCGGCAGAGCGGACCGGGCAACTGAGGACAACACCGCCTTCGAGGTGGAAGAGGGCGTTGGGTCCGGCGAACTTGAAGACGACGGTCGTGTCGTCGGGGGCAGTCATTTCGACGGGAACATTTTCGCCTTCGACCGGGCTGGTGAGCCAGCCGGGGAAGACCGGTGTCAGCGTCTCGTTCTTCATTTCCTCTTCGAACCAGAAGACGAAGTCGGCGCTGGTAAAGGGTTCGCCGCTGGACCACTTCATGCCTTCGCGCAGGTTGAAGACGTATTCGGTGGCATCGTCGTTAACCGACCAGGAATCAGCGATCATGGGGTTGACGGTAAGTTCCTGGTTAATCGACAGGATGCCGCGGATGATGACCTGGTTGAGGGCGAAGTGGTCGGCCTGGCCGCGGAAGCCGGCGCGCCAGAGGCCGCCGTAGTTACCGATGCCATCCAGCCCTTCCAGCACGAGCGGGTTGACGGGCACACGCTCATCGACGGGCGGCAGCTCGCCGTTGGCGACCATTTCGGCCAGTCGCGGCGCTTCGTTGTACATGGACCCCGAATCGGAAGCCGCTTCGGCGGCAGACTCGGCGGGGGCCTCTTCCATCGGCGCTTCGGCTGCGGGTTCTCCACCTGCGCCGCAGGCCACGAGGACGGTGCCTGCCGTCGCCATCGCTGAGACACGCATAAAATCGCGTCTCGACACATCGGTCTTTGGAATCTTAAGACTCCTCATACTTGTCTCCTTGTCTGTGAAAGAAGGCTACATCGAGGAGTGGGAAAAGAGATTCTTCCCACTCCTTTTTGCACTGTGTGGTTTACATATGGTTTTCCGGATCTTCCCAGTACCAGGTGGCGTTGTCGATGATGTGCTCGTAGACGCCGCGGCAGCAGTCCCAGGGGTAGCCGGCGTGGATGCCTTTGAAGCCGTTGCGGACGACGACCGGTCGGGGGAGTTCACCGAAGTAGCCAACGGTGGGCAGCTCTCTGCCCCAGATGCGGAGGATCTCTTTGAACAACTCGTTCTGCTTATCGCCGTCGGCGGTGACGCGGATCTCGTCCCAGATGCGCCAGAGGTCCCACTGCCAGTGGCCGTCGGGGGGCGGTTCGC
>JAPPKG010000257.1:0-13790 GCA_026914085.1 Caldilineaceae bacterium
ACGGCGGTTACCTCACCACCTATACCTGCGACGGCCTTATCGTCAGTACCGCCACCGGCAGCACCGCCTACGCCCTCGCAGCCGGCGGCCCTATCCTGCCGCCCGACCTGCGCAATATCCTCGTGATCCCCGTCGCACCCCACATGAGCATGGACCGGGCAGTCGTCCTCTCCGAAGGCGCCGAAGTAAGACTGCGCGTCTACAGCGACCACTCCGCCATGCTCACAGTGGACGGCCAGTTCGAAGTCGAAGTAGACGACTCGGACGAAATCGTCGTCGACAGCAGCCCCTATCAGGCCCGCTTCATACGACTTCGCCCGCGTAGCTACTTCTACCAGACCTTGATGGACAAGCTGAAATTAACTGCGTGACGCTCTCCTTGCGCCCCTTGCCGGAGGCCCGTGACAGAGTAGAAAGCGAAATCCAATGTCAGACGATTCCAACCAACCCGACAAGGAGCTTTACCGTACCCTCGATCTACGCGATGATGCCGATCAAGAGGAGATCGAGCAGCAATTCATCCGGCTGCAAAAGTTCTACCAGCCCGATACACTCGAATCCGCCGCAGACCGGGCCTACGCCGAGCAAAAGCTTGCTGCCATCGAAAAAGCCTACGAAATACTCGGTGACCCCGCCCGCCGCGCCATCTATGACGGCAGACCCGCTCCCATCGTAGTAGGCAGCGACGGCGAACCCGAAAGCCTGACCTGCGCCAATCACCCCGATCGGGAAACGCTCCTGCGCTGCAACAAATGCGGAAAACCGATCTGCATCTCCTGCGCCGTGCGTACACCCGTCGGCTACCGTTGCAACGAATGCGTCCGCGAACAGCAGAACATCTACTTCAACGCCTTGGGTAGGGACAACATCGTCGCCCTTGCCGTTGGCTTTGTGCTCACCCTGATCGTCGCCCCCATCGTCGGCTTTCTGCTCGGCAGCATTGGCTTCTTCGGATTCTTCATTGCCTTCATCATCGGCTCCGGCGCCGGCACGCTCGCGGCCCGCATCATTCGCAGCGCAGTCGGCAACCGCCGCGGCCGCAAGCTTCCTCACTTCGCCATAGCCGGCATCATCCTCGGCGTGGCCCCGTGGGGTCTTCTCTTCCTCCTTTCCGGCGGCAGAGCCTTCCTGATGCTGCTCCTCTTCGCCGGCCTGACCATCGCTTCTGCTTTCCCCCAACTGAGATAGAGCCCCCACTTACAACCGATCCCGCTGTCTAACCGAACCGCGCGCACAGTCCCGAACGGTCTTGACCCTCCTGTAGGGGCACCCCTTGTGGGTGCCCTCGTGGACACCCCTCCCGTAGGGGCACCCCTTGTGGGTGCCCTGGTGTTTACTCCTGATAACCCTCCTTGAACCTCTGTTTCCCGCCGTTGACAGACCCGGTCTTGACCTTCCACATCTCCGTTCACGCAAACCTCAACCAGCCCGGAAGAAACTTCGTCCACGACAGGAAACGACTCTCTTCCCGCACACGCGCACAGCCTCAAAAGGCATCACAGATCTCGAAGACGCCCACGGGGGAGCGGGCGCCTTCGCACTGCTGCCGCACGGCCCTGAAGCCCCAGACCAAACCTGCGACAGGCCATCTCCTTCAACCGGCCTGAGCGGAACGCATCCCGTAGGACGGTCCGACTCGCCTCCGCCCCCCTCCTCTGATCTCGCTCACACCCAGAATTACAAGCACCGCGCTGGCGTGCCCTGCCAGAATCCAGGCCAGCAGGCCGGGACCTCTCAAACCTCTTTCAGGCAACCCTTCGCTCACGAGCGTCTCGGTTGAAGGCTCCATGCCTACTGCAAGCGGCGTTCGACTGGCCGTTGTAAGCACGTAGACCAGCCCGCTTTGCCCTGGCGCCGGCAGCAGTTCTGCCGCCCGCGCCTTCTCCAACTCTGCCAAACTCTCCCACTGGCCGCCGCCGTCAGTACTCATCGCCACCTTGGCCGACAGTCCCTGAACTTCGCCCAACTCTGAGCCGCCCGTCGCAGCATACAGGACCTCCGGCTGCGCTGGGTCCACCACCACGTCGCTAACGATCAGCTTGCCGTCACCCGCGTTATCCAGCCCTTGATTCACCGCCCGCCAGGCGGCTCCGTCACCACTCACAAGCACGCCCCCGCCTGCCGTACCTGCATAGACCTTCGGCGGCGAACTATCGGCCACCGCAACGGCTGTCGGCGCGCCGGGCAGATCGTGCACCACCAACCACCTCAGCCCGTAAGCATCAGCCCGATACAGTTTCTCCGGAGTACGTACAAACGCCAGCCCCGCCCCCGTGCTGTCAACCGCGATCTCCAACACTGGCTCCTCCAACTGCAGATGCCCACTCGCAACCAGGCCCTGCCCCGGTCCGGCGCCAGTGTCCCGCAGGCGATAGATCCCATCCGAGACCGTCCCCACGTACAGCAGCCGGTTGAACGCGTCAAAGGCCATCGCGGTAACGCCGCCAATGGAGTCCGGCTCCACGAAGTACCCCTGCCACCCCTTACCCCCGTTGCGCGAGACATAGACACTGAGCATGTTGGCCGCGCCGACAAACACCGTCTCCGAATCCGACCGGTCCACCGCGACTGCATTGACGATTACGCCCTGCGGCGCCTGCAGAGGCGCCCAGGCCCCGTTTACCCCGGCATACAGCCGGCCGCCATCAACCGCATAGCTGCGCCCGCCTATCTGCGCCGCCCCAGCGTAAGCGCGTACCTTTTCCAGTTCGCCTATCGGGATCCCTTCCGGCGCGGAAGCCCCTGCCGCGCCAACTGAAGCCACCAGGGCCAGCAGCACCAGCGTCGTTCCTGTCAAGAGTACTCGTATAATCATGGCCGGTCCTCCCCGAACTTCGTTTCAACCTTCTGATGCCATGATTGTACTTTCATCCCGGACGATCTTCCGGCCACCTCTCGGAACGTTTTCGGACCGTTCTCTTACGCTCGGTTCGACCCCGACCGCAATCCTGAGCTCTCCTACACTCTAGTTCCCTTGCGCTCTGCCTATCTGGCCCTCGCAAAGGGCCGCCCCACAGGCCGCACGCCATCCCGAAAATATTGAAAATCCCGCAAATCCTGATTCAGACAACGACCGCCTCAGAATCTGGAACATCCCAAATTCCAAAACTGCTTGCGGGCCGTTTATGCGTGTGCTATCATTCTATATGCTGATAAACGCGCATGGCAGATAGTCCAATTTCATGCCGTCTTCTGTCCCTTCCCCACAGACAGAAAGCACAAAAAAGAGCCCAGGGGCAGCTGCAAAGACCCTCTGGGCTCAGGTTTCCGGATTTTCGACCCGAACTAATCGGGCAATTGGCTTCCAGGAGTGGAGAATACCGATGGGCACGCAGTCGCGCTCACATCACAGAGCAGCAGCGCAACCAATGATCTCTACGCGGATGTCCGGCGTCATCCTGGCGCTGGCGGCAATTCTCCTGCTCTCCGCATGTACCCGTGAGCGCGTGGCCGAGGAGGCGGGCAACGCCTCGGAACCGCCGCAAGAGGAACCGGTCGTCATGGCGCCGGACACGCCGCAACCCGCGGCCACTGAAACGCCCTTGCCGACACCCGAAGACACGCCGGTCCCGACCACAGTCACCTATGAAGTCAGACCGGGAGATACCCTTTCAACAATCGCCGACAAATTCGGCACGGAGATCCAGCGAATTCGGGAGATGAACCTGCTCACTACCGACGCGCTCCAGGTGGGCCAGGTCCTTCGTATGCCCTATGTGCCCGGCCTGACCACGCCCGAAGGCATCCCCACGGCCACCCCCGAGCCGTTCAAGTACACGGTTCAAGAGGGCGATACGCTGCTGTCAATCGCCCTTCGCTACGACGTAGCCTTGAACCAGATCATGAGTCTCAACAACCTGCGCGACGAGCACAACATCTCCATCGGCCAGGAGTTACTGATTCCCAGCGCAAGCGAGTTCGCAGATCAGCCCAGTGCACAGAGAGGCGCTGCTGATCCAGCACTGTCTCGGCAGGTGGGCACGCACACCGTCCGCCCCGGCGAAACTCTGGCATCCATCGCCGATCAATACGGGGTGACCGTGCCCGAGCTCATCGCCTTTAACAGCAACACGATCACCAACCCGCATGTCGTGAGAGTCGACACCGTCCTTCTCATCCCCGGCCTGTCCGCCGCCGACGTAAGCATTATGAACCAGACTCTTTACACCGTGCAGGAAGGCGACACACTTCTCGGCATCGCCCAACAGTTTGATGTCACTGTTGACGCGCTCATGGCCGCCAACAACATCTCCAACGCCGACCTGCTCCGCGTCGGAGATCAACTGATTATCCCACAATCGAATTAGGACTCGTTGACATTTCAGTCAGCCCACCCTACCGTAGGGGCACCCTTTGTGGGTGCCCTGGTTTTTGCCACTCTCGTGGGCTCTTCCTGTACCCCCTGGAACAAAGAAAGGCGTTCTCCGCGCCCCTTCGCGGATCGAAAGGTTGTGTCTGCAACGAAACTCCAGCGAAAGACATCCCGAACCGAACTGCAGACCTACTGGTCCTGTTGAACTTTGCATCGCCTCCCGAAATGTCAACGGAACTTGGTAAGGCCGTCCAACGGGGATGCCTCCAATCCGCCCAACAAGCGCGGAGAAGATGCCCGCGCCCCTTGAATAAAACAAGAGAGACTCGGGCCGCCCCCGCAGTACGGGAGGCCCTGACGCCTTCTCAGTTCAATCGATTGTAAGGTTATCGGGTTAGATGTTGCGTACCCGCGGGGCTGGCGACAACCAGGTCCGTCACCAGATCGAGGAAAAGGCCGTGCTCAACGATGCCGGCCCGTCTCTCCAACGCGCCGGCAATACACTCCGGGTCTTCCATAGGACCGAACGCACAGTCGAGGATCAAATTGCCGCTGTCCGTTCGAAAATGACTGCCGTCCGGCACTGTCCGCACCTGCACTGATGCACCAAGCCGTTTAATGTACTCCACGTGGGCCCGCAGACCAAAGGCTAACACCTCCACCGGCAGCGCCCACTTCTCCCCCAGCCGCTCAGAAAGCTTGCGCTCATCCACGATGATCATCTCCCGCTCGCTGGCCTGCGCAACGATCTTCTCCCGCAGCAGCGCGCCGCCGCCGCCTTTGATCACGCGCAGTTGCGGGTCGACCTCATCGGCGCCGTCTATCGTCAGGTCGATGCGTGAATGACAGTCCAGCGTGGTCAGCGGAATCGCCAGCCGCCGCGCATCTGCGGCCACCTGTTCCGAACTGGGTACGCCGAGAATCTCTGTGAGCCTACCCACTGCCAGCCGCTCCGCGATACACTCGAGCGCCTTCAGCGCCGTACTCCCCGCGCCCAACCCCACGACCATCCCCGACTCAATATGCGCCACCGCAGCCTCGGCTGCCTGCCGCTTCAGTGCATCTACCTCTTGAATCTGCATTCGTCACCGTTTCGAAATGTTAACGCGACCGGAATCAGGGCACCCACCCACCTGCAGGGCGCCCTTTCCCCGATCGCGTACTCACCCTGTCTTACGCTTCCCCTACACCGCCGCCAGCGAACTGACCAGCCGCTCCAATCCCGATTCCGCCTCTTCCCCCAAATCAATCCGCAACACGCGCCGCCCTGCATTGATCAGCGCCTGCCGGTCCCCCAGTGACTGGGCCTGGATCAGGACACCGAACGGCACCGCCGACTCCGCCGAACCGGGCTCGTCGGGAATGTCAGCCTCCGAAGACGGCCTGTCAGTGAGCTGGATAAAGAGACCGTTTCCCCGGTCCCCTTTATGCAGTTGCCCCGTGGAGTGCAGAAAGCGCGGGCCGTAGCCGGTAGTCGTCGCCAGCTTCGTCCGGTCTCGCAGACGTCCCTGCATTTTCTTTAGCAACCTGTCCACGGACGGACAGGGCCTCATGTAAGCCTGTATACTGATGTAGTCACCCGCAGTCGCCCCGTTCACAAAGGCTGCCAGCGCTTCGTCCGCACTGCCCGGCGGTCTGTCCCCATCCCCGCCCCCAAGGTATACCTTTAGGCCGGCACTTTCCAGCGACGGCTGCGGCGCAGGCAGGCTTCCGCTCTCCATATAGGCCGACATCATCTGCCGCGACTGCTGCTTCGCCGACTCAACATCCGGCTGATCAAACGGGTGAATGCCTAAACGCGCCCCCGCCACCGCCGTAGCATACTCCCAAAGGAAAAACTGTCCCCCCAGGTCGTACCGGTCACGGAAGCGCACGCGGATCACCGGATGGCCGGCGTCGATCAGCGCCTCCACCTTCCCGTCCTGTGCCCCTGCGTCGCTCCACTGCAGATGAACAAACAACCGGTCCGCGCCGTATGCCTCCGGTGACGCCGCCGGTTCACCCACCACCGGCACGATTCCCGTCCCCGATTTGCCCGTGCTCTCCGCGATCAACTGCTCCAGCCAGTCGGCGAAAGAAGCCACCTCCTCGTCCGCTATGACCGTCAGTTTGTCCCGCCCCGCTTTGGCCATCTCCGCCATCACCACGCCAATCTGCGCGCCGGGATTGAGCGAACCGGTTATATGCCGTCCGCAATCGTTTTTCGCCTCTTGGCCGCGACGCAGTAGACGCCGCAGATTGACCCCCAGCAGCGCCGCCGGAATCAAACCAAAGTGCGACAGCGCCGAATAGCGGCCGCCGATGTTCGGATCATTGATAAAGACTGCGCGGAAATTGCACGCCTGTCCCAGTTTGACGAGTTCGCTGCCCGCATCCGTTATCGCGACAAAGTGCGCACCCGCCTCCGCTTCGCCGAGCTTCTCTTGAAGATGGTTGTAGAAATATTTGAAGAGGGACAGCGTTTCAGCCGTAGTGCCCGACTTGGTGGCGACAATGAATAGCGTTCGCGCCGCATCCAAACTGGCGGCCACACTCTGGACGGCCGCCGGGTGCGTGCTGTCCAATATCCGCAATGACATCGGGCCGCTGCCGAATGTACGCGCAAACACCTCCGGCGCCAGGCTCGATCCCCCCATCCCCAGCAGAACCGCCTGCGTGTAGCCCTCCTGCTGCAAATCCTGCAACAGGGCGCTGATGCAGTGTCGCTCCTCCTCCATCCTGACGGCAATGTCCAGCCAGCCCAGCCGGTCCACGATCTCGTCCGGCTTGTCACTCCACACGCTGTGGCTCCTGGCCCAGATGCGGGTGACGATCCGCTCCCTGTCAATCTCCTCCAGAGCGCCCTCTACCTGGCTCCGGAGGGCACCGTAAAAAAATCGGCGCGTGCTCTTGTCTGGTTTGCGTCCCCGCCCGCAATCGCCGTCACCTTTTCCGCAATGCCCGACATCAACTCGTCAAATGAGTCGGCGAACGCGTCCACACCTTCACCCATCAACTCCGTGGTGACCTCGCCCAGATCGAGGCCAAGTTCAGCCAGCTGCGCTAAGTGCTGCTTGGCCTCCTCCACATCTGCATCCACGGTGCGCGCCGCGCAGCCGTGATCCAGGAACGCGTCCAGCGTCTCAGGCGGCAATGTATTGACCGTATGCGGGCCAATCAGTTCGTCCACATAGAGCGTGTCCGGGTAGTCGGGATTCTTTGTGCTGGTACTTCCCCACAGCGGACGCTGTACCCGCGCCCCCTGCCCCGCCAGCTCCTCCCAACGGGGACCGCTGAACAACTCGCCGAAGCGGTGATAGGCCATCTTGGCATTCGCAATCGCGATCTTTCCCTGAAGCTCGCTGTTGCCAAGCTCAACCAGCTTGGGGTCAACCTTGCCGTCCACCCGGCTGACGAAGAATGAGGCCACCGACGCCACCCGGCTGAAATCCACATTTGCATCAGCCAGCTTCTCCAGACCGCGAATATATGCCATCGCGCTGTCTTCGTACTGCTGCAACGAGAAGATGAGCGTGACATTGATATTGATGCCCTCGCCGGTGAGCGTCTCAATCGCCGGAATACCCTCCGGCGTGGCCGGCACCTTGATCATCACATTCGGCCTGTCCACCAGAGACGAGAGCCGGCGGGCCTCCATAACCGTGCCTTCCGTATCGTAAGCCAGCTTTGGATTCACCTCCAGGCTGACATAGCCGTCCACCCCGTCCGAACTCACATAGACCGGCTGCATGATGTCGCACGCACGGCGGATGTCCTGAATAGCCAGCGCCTCGTATATGTCATTGACCGATCTGCCTTCACCGACCAGCCGTTCAACCGCGGCGTCATAGTCGGTGCTCGCCGTGATCGCCTTCTGGAAAATCGACGGGTTCGACGTAACGCCCCGCAGACCCTTGGCGACCAGGTCGCCCAACTCCCCGGAATCCAGGAAGGAGCGCCTGATAAAGTCCAGCCAGATCGCCTGACCGATTGCCGCCGCTTCGTTCATTCTTGTCATGATTGCTCTTCTCCTGAATATCGTCTCTGCGTTGAGATGTGGTTCGACCGCGCCAAGCGTTCCTCCCCCGATAGGGCAATTTCAGAACTGTGCAGCGTCAGAGGCCAGCCTGTTGCCGGCTGATGATTTCGACCACTGAAATACCGACACAAGGTTTGGACCTTCAATCCTACCCCGTCACATAGAGTTCGGCAGGATCCCGCTCCTCGTCTCCTTCCCCTTGAATCAGGGCGAGTGCCGCCATCGCACCCCCGATCAGGCCCGCATGATTTCGCATCTGCGCTGCCACAATCGGCGCACGCACGTCAATATACTTGACAAACTTCTCGCTTCTCTTGCTTACGCCTCCGCCAATGATAAACAGATCCGGCGAAAGTAGAAATTCAACGGTCTGAAAATATCTGTTTAGGCGCTTCCCCCACTTCTTCCAGCTCAGCCGTTCCCGGTCTCGCGCGCTGTTCGCAGCCCGGCTCTCCGCGTTGTAACCGTCAATCTCCAGGTGCCCGAACTCCGTATTCGGCGCCAGGTGTCCGTCAACAAACAGCGCCGAACCAATGCCTGTGCCCAGGGTAAGCAGCACGACTACCCCAGGCTGGTCCCTGCCCGCGCCAAAAACCATCTCCGCAATGCCGGCCGCGTCCGCGTCGTTAACGATCGACGCCGGACAACCGGTCACCTGCTCAAACAGCTCCGGCGCATCGGTCCCGATCCACGAGTCGTCCACATTCGCCGCTGTGCACACAATGCCATTGCGAATCACCGCCGGGAACGTACAACCCATCGGGCCTACCCATCCGAAG
Organism: Caldilineaceae bacterium; assembly: GCA_026914085.1. GTDB lineage: Bacteria > Chloroflexota > Anaerolineae > Caldilineales > Caldilineaceae > Bin5. The sequence goes on from JAPPKG010000257.1 coordinate 9,110, forward strand.
TGACGGACGATCTCCAACACAACCTCGGCAACCGCCTGCGGCGTTGACGGGTCTGGCGTCCCGATGCGGCGCCGCTTCGTCAGCAACTCGCCCGTTTCCGCGTCGACCACCGCCCCCTTGATGCCGCTCCCGCCAATATCAATGCCTAAGATGTTCATTTGGTCCTCCTTGGGCGGGGGAACTGACAAGTCCTGGTCGGAACGGGTTCGGCAAGGCTGCATCAGCCCTGTGTCTGCGCCCCTGCGCAGCTGTTCCGCCGCGTCACACGTGCCGCTCAACTCGCTGCAAACTCCCTGTCCGCGCCGACGCCAGCATCGCCTCAACCACGGCCAGGTCCTGCAACGCCTCCTGGGGCGAATTCCGGTGCGGGGAACCATCCCGTACCGCCGCGATAAACGCAGCCAGCTCCTCCCGCACGCTGATTAGCACATTGAACGCCTGCCGCTCGCTCTTCCCGTCCCGTTCCAGCACAAGCTCTCCTCGCGAGACGCGCAAGCTGCCTTCACTCCCGCCAATGTGGACCGCATCCGTTCCCAAACTGCTCCCCACCGCGTAGGTGATCAAATAGGTGCCGACTACCCCGTTGCTGAAGCGCAGCACCGCACTCATCGTGTCCGCCGGCGGCAGATCCTCCCGGTGCGCCGTCGTCAACGCGCTAACACTCTCTATCTCTCCCAGCACCACCCGCAGACCCGCTACATGATGCACCCCTCCGTCCAGCAGATAGCCTCCCAGCACCTCGCCCGAATTCCGCCAGGTCGGCCCCTGGTATTCGGCCCTGATCGGCAGCTGCAGCGACAGATCGCAGAACAGTGGCTGCCCGATCCGCCCGGCTCGCACCGCCCGCGCCGCCGCCTGAAAGGCCTCCTCATACCGCCAGTTCTCTCCCACCATCCACACCCGGTCTCCATAGGACCGGCTGGCCGCGATCAAGGCCTGCCCCTCCGCAACAGTCTGCGCGAGCGGCTTTTCGCTGAAAACATGCTTTCCCGCCGCCAGTGCCTGGGACACAACCTCCGGCAGCATCGGAATCGGCAACACAATATCGACCGCATCAATGCGCCCGTCCGCCAGCAGCGCGCCGACATCCGTGTATATATCAACGTCGTACGGGATCGTCTCCGCCACCGTCTCGGCAGACCTTCGCGTGCGGCTGCAAACGGCAACAATCTGCACCGCGTCTCCCAGCTCCAGCAAAGACGGCGCATGCGCCTTTCGCACAAACGCGCCGGCTCCGATCAGAGCAATGCGAACCGGTTTGCTCATCGACTCTCCCCGATCACGTTGACGATTCCAATATCTCCACCCGTTTGCTGTCGCTGGCAACTGATGCTATCGTGGACGCAGATAGAGCCTGCCGCAGGATGAGGATCAACTAACCACATTATATCACACTGCGCCCGGAGAAACAGTTGAATTCACTGCTGCTTCTGCTGGCCGTTCCGCTTCCACCGCAATCCTTGGAGGCCCTCGGTCCTCTCATCGAAGAACGCCATGTCGATACCCCCTACGGACCCGTCGGCCCCCTCGCCCGCCGCGGCCTCCCGGACACACCGTCCGTCTGGATTCAACCCTACTACGGCCTGCCCTCACGCACCGATCCCCGCGCCACGCTCCAAGCTGCTCACAGCCTTAATGTCACCCGGATCGTCGCCTGTGATAACGTCATAGCCGTCAATCCCATGCTGGGCCCGGGCCATCCGCTCCTGATCACCGACTATATCGACTTCACCCGCCACCAACCCCAGACTTTCTACGAAGACGAGGGCACCGGCGGCCTCAGCCAGACCCCGGCCGTCTGCCCACGCCTTACAGAGACGCTTTCGCAAATCCTGCCCATGGCCCCGGGCGCCGTCTACCTCGGCGTTGACGGCCCCCGCCGTGAAACCGCAGCCGAAGCCCGCATGTTCCGCAGCTGGGGCGCCGACGTACTCGGCCAGAATCTCGTGCCTGAAATCGCCCTCGCCAAAGAGTTGGGCCTCTGCTTCGCCGGCCTCGGAACTGTCGACGATATCAGCGCCGAACGCCCGCCCACTCCGGCCCAAACAGACGACTTCACAGGGCTGGAGATAATTGTGCCCGCGCTTGCCGCGCTCCTGCAAAGGATCGACCCCAGCTACGCCTGTGACTGTTCCGCGCGTCTGGACCCCCGCATATGAAAATCTCCCAGCTCTATGACCAGTTGGAAATGTATAGCGAAGGCGATCCACCTTCCCACTCACTTTTTGTCCTCGCCCGCCTCCTCGGCACCCCCGACAGACTCCTGATCATCGACCCGCCGGATGACGCAGCAACCCGCTTCGACGTGGCCGAAGAAACCGCCGCACTCTTTACCTCCGCCGCACGCGACGTCGGCCTGCCGCTCGTCCAGACCCAGCCCGGCGGCGTCGCCCACATCAATGTCGGCCGGCATCTGCTGGATATCTACTCCCAGATGCACGCCAATCTGATCTGTTTTCCGGCTATGGGGATAATCTGTGGGGGATCTTTCGGCAGCGATTTGGCGCTGCCTGAGCTGGGCGAAGGCTCCAACGGTGAGGATGAGATCGAGAGCCTCCGCCTTCTGGCCCGTCTGGTGAAAGGCCGCCGCCTGCAACTCTACGTCCCCCGCACCGGCTCTGTCTCGTCAGACAAAGTGGAGGTGATGGGACGGCTCGCCGCCGACGTCAGCTACTTCCACGGTCTGCGCCGCACCGTCTCGCAAGCGGTTGCCGAAAACAATTTCTGGAGCCAGTCAGAACGGATAGCCGAGACGCTCCTGCCCGAAAATCGCCGCACGCCCCCCGCCCTGACCACCCACCGCCAAAACATCGAGCGCCTCTATAACGCAACGATTGCCTGATATTTCCCGTCTCGAAGCCACCACGAATCCAAGGGCGCACTTAGCGTCGTTCATAGAGAACACGTCCTTCTCGCAGCGCCCGCGCCAGCACATGATTGAACGAGTCGCGCCAATAGTCGACTTCGTCGCGGCTATACTCCAGAATGTATTTGGAAACAAGGAATCCGGAAAGCGTTCGGTAGAGTCGGGCCGCTTCCAGCCGTTTGCTCCGCTCCTGACCAAACGGCTCTGATTCCACCACCGCTAGGTCTACGTCAGACCCTGCCCGCGCATCCCCGCGTGCCCGCGAGCCAAATAGGATAATCTGCTCGGGATCAACCTCCGCCACGATCTTCTCTACCATCTGTTCCAGGAGGGCATCCGTCACCTGCACCATCTTCCCGTCCCCCTGTGCAGCCTCGCCGCAACCGCTCACTCCGACCCACCCCCGAACAAACTCCTCTGCTCCGGCGAATCCGGATAGACCGCGCCGATGTGCTCATACGCCGCCCTCGTCGCCGTGCGTCCACGCGGCGTGCGGTCCAGAAAACCCAACTGCAGCAGATAGGGCTCCACAACGTCCATGATCGTGTCGTCCTCTTCACTGATGCTCGCCGCCAGCGTCCCCAGCCCGACCGGACCCCCGCTGAACTTGCTGACAATCGCATCCAGCACCCGCCGGTCCAGATCGTCCAGCCCCAAATGGTCGATCTCATTCACCGCCAGCGCATCACCGGCCAGCGTAACGCTGATGCTCCCATCCCCCCGCACCTGCGCATAGTCGCGCACCCGCCGCAGCAGCCGTAAGGCCACCCGCGGCGTACCTCTGGATCGCCGCGCGATCTCCGCCGCTCCCTCATCGTCAATGACCGTCTCCAGCATCGCCGCCGCCCGCAATATGATCGTCTCCAACGCCTCCCGGCTGTAGAAATCAAACCGCTCCACAACCCCAAATCGGGCCCGCAGCGGCGCCGTCATCAACGCCAGCCGCGTGGTCGCGCCGATCACCGTAAACCTTGGCAGCTTCAGCCGGATGCTGCGCGCGCTCGGGCCGCTCCCGACCGTGATGTCCAGTACAAAATCCTCCATCGCCGGATAGAGAATCTCCTCAACCGCACGTCCCAACCTGTGGATCTCATCGATAAAGAGGATGTCTCCCTTGCGCAGATTTGTAACTATCGCCGCCAGGTCCCCCGCCTTCTCGATCGCCGGCCCGGACGTCGGCTTCAGATTGCCCTGCATCTCATGCGCAAGGATATGGCTGAGCGTGGTCTTGCCCAGCCCCGGCGGCCCGTACAACAGCACATGATCGAGAGCCTCCCCCCGCTGACGCGCCGCCTCAACCAGAATGCGCATCTTCTCCCGCATCTTCTCCTGGCCGACCATCTCGTCCAGGCTCTTGGGCCGCAACGCGTAATCCACACGGCCGTCCTCGGCCTGTCTCTCGCCCGAAATCTCCCGCCTGTTCGGCCCGGCAGCTCGCCGGAAGTTTCTCTGCGTCACGCTGCGTTCGTCAGCCATGGTCACATCCAAAAAATGAACGAACGATTGTGCTACGAATAGTATACCAGAGCCCCAATGGGATCAAAACAGCCTGAAATGACGTGTGCCTCCCCAAAGAGGGACGAACTTCCCTATACCTCGGACAGCACCGAAGCCCCACCAATCTCGCGCTCAACTCTCAGTAGTCGCCCCGTCTCTGACCACTAACCACTGACCACTGCAGTTCTGGGCGGTCGGGGCGAATAGGCCCACCCATTTTGGGGGGGGGGGGGGCCCCCCCCCCCCCCCCCCCCCCCCCCACGCCCACCCCACACGCCCCGGGGGAGAAGAACGAGAACCACACCGGCGACAACACAA
>JAPPKG010000332.1:0-13772 GCA_026914085.1 Caldilineaceae bacterium
TCGAGTTGATTTCACCGGTGGCCATCGAGACCGGCGGCCGTTTTGCCATCCGCGAGGGCGGCCGCACCGTCGCCGCAGGCGCGATTACCGAGATCGTCGAATAGAGTAGAGAGATGTGTGGCGAGTTCAACGGCTCGCCACACTTTTTGTTCCTGGGCCACGACAAGAGAGAAGACTACATGGCAAAGCAGAAGATCCGTATCAAGCTCAAGGCATACGATCACCGCGTCCTGGATGCGTCGGCACAGCAGATCGTCACTGCTGCTGAGCAGACGGGCGCCCAGGTGGTTGGGCCTGTGCCTCTGCCTACGAGGATCGAGAAGTTCACGGTGATGCGATCGCCGTTCATCGACAAGGACAGCCGTGAGCAGTTTGAGATTCGCACTCACAAGCGTCTGATCGATGTGGTGGATCCGGGCAACAAGACGATTGAGAATCTCACGCGTCTGAATTTGCCGGCCGGTGTCGATATCGAGATAAAGCTATAGGGCTCGCATTACGGCCGTTGGTGGGTAGGTGCGTGCGGATTGGTTCTGCGGCGGCCGGTCAGGGAAGGGCCCGGTTGGGCGATTTGACGGTCGGCCGGATTCTGGTTGATCGCGCTGTCAGTGCTGGAGGAGCAAGTGAAGGGGATAATAGGCCGCAAGATAGGGATGACGCAGCTATTTGATGACAGCGGCGCGGTTGTGCCGGTCACGGTGATCGAAGCTGGTCCCTGTTATGTGACGCAGGTGAAGGCCGAAGATACGGACGGATATAACGCAGTCCAGGTTGGTTTTGAAGAGGTGGCGGAGCGCAAGTTGACGAAGGGCCAGCTCGGTCATCTGAAGAAGGCCAATGTGCCTAAGCTGCGATTTGTGCGTGAGTTGCGATTGCCGAGCGAGCCGGGGCATGCGCTTGGGGATGTGATCAAGGCGGATGTCTTTGCCGAGGGCGAGCTGGTGGATGTCACGGGCACGTCGAAGGGGAAGGGATTTGCCGGCGGCGTCAAGCGGCACGGATTCCGAGGCGGGCCGAAGACGCACGGGCAGTCGGACCGACACCGTGCGCCGGGCGCGCGGGGCGCCGGCTCGACACCGGGCCACACGTTTCCGGGGATGAAGGGCCCGGGGCAGATGGGTAACGAGCGCGTTACCGTGCAGAATCTGAAGGTCGCTCTTGTCGATGCGGAGCGCAATCTGCTCGCGGTACAGGGAGCGGTACCGGGCCCGAATAAGGGTTTGGTCATCGTGCGTACGGCGGTAAAGGCGTAAGACGGGGGCGGCCGGTTCGATAATTTGGGAATCGGCAGCTACTGGTACGGAGGCGAAACGGTGGAAGTACCAATTCGAAATATGGCTGGTGAAGAGACCGGCCAGATGCAGTTGGAGGATACGGTTTTCGCCGCTCCGGTCAACCGGGGGCTGATGCACCAGGCATTGGTGAGGCAGCTGGCGAACGCGCGCACGGGGACACACAAGACGAAGTCGCGCAGCGAGGTTCGCGGGGGCGGGCGCAAGCCGTGGCGTCAGAAGGGCACCGGGCGGGCGCGGCACGGCTCGATCCGGTCGCCGATTTGGGTAGGGGGCGGGACGGCTTTTGGCCCCACGCCGCGCAAGTACACGAAGAAGATGCCCAAGAAGATGCGCAGGGCTGCATTACGGAGTGCGCTGAGCGTCAAGGCAGGGGCGGACCAGATCGTTGTGCTGGAGGCGTTGACGATGGATGCGCCGAAGACAAAGGCCTTCATACAGACGCTGGCTGACCTGGGTCTGGACAGCGGCAGCGTGCTGGTCATATTGCCGGAGCGGGACCTGGCTGTCGAGAAGTCGATCAGCAACTTGCCGCAGGCGAAAACGTTGCTCAGCAGCAATCTGAACATTCAGGATCTGCTCAGCCATGACAAGCTACTGATGCCGCAGGCCTCGGTCGAATTTATTCACGACTGGCTTGCCTGACCGTTGCCATTTGCGGAGACACGGAAAGTTGGCAGCAGTCTGGGAGAATGGGTCAGCGTCCGAAACGAGGAGAACCCGATGCACGTTTATGAAGTGATAAAGCGCCCCGTCATTACGGAAAAGTCGTACGATGCGGCCGATTTCAACAATCAGTACACATTTGAAGTCGATACGCGGGCCAATAAGCACCAGATTCGCGATGCAGTGGAGACCGCATTCAGGGTGAGTGTGGAGGAGGTGCGGGTCATGATGATGCCGGCCAAGACGGGGATGCGCGGGCGGCGCAAAGTTGTGCGGAAGTCGCCCTGGAAGAAGGCTGTTGTAACATTGAGTGAAGGTGACAGCATCCAGTTCTTTGAAGGTGTGTAGCGGTCAGGAACTGGCGGGAGGAGGGGGAGCGGTTCAGTCCCATCTTTCTCTTCGCGAACGGAGATAGTTTTTATGCCTGTAAAGATATACCGTCCCACGTCGCCGGGGCGACGGGACATGAGTGTCTCGACATTCGAAACGATTACGCGCACGAAGCCCGAGCGTTCGTTGACGGTTGCTCTGAACAAGAAGGGCGGGCGCAACAACCAGGGGCGGATCACAGTCCGTCACCGCGGCGGGGGACACAAGCGGCGCTACCGCATCATTGACTTCAGGCGGGAAAGGTGGGGGGCTCCGGCGCGGGTCACGTCGATCGAGTACGACCCGAACCGCAGTGCACGCATCGCGCTGCTCAGCTATGAGGACGGCGAGAAGCGGTACATTGTCGCGCCTCTGGGTGTTCAGGTTGGCGACGTTCTGGAGTCGGGCCCGAACGCTGACATTCGACCCGGTAATGCGCTGCCGATTCGCAACATTCCGCCGGGCACACAGATTCACAATATTGAGCTGTATCCGGGGCGGGGCGCGCAACTGGTGCGGAGCGCGGGCGTTTCGGCGCAGCTGGTGGCCAAAGAGGGGCCGCGTGCGCAGGTACGTCTTCCCAGCGGCGAGGTCCGCTACATTGAGATGGACTGTCTGGCCACGGTTGGCCAGGTGTCGAACCCGGATCACAGCAATATTTCGTTGGGTAAAGCCGGGCGGCGGCGCTGGCTGGGAATCCGGCCGTCGGTGCGCGGTGTAGCGATGGACCCTGCGTCGCATCCTCACGGCGGCGGCGAGGGGCGTTCGCCGATTGGTATGCCGGGCCCGAAGACGCCTTGGGGACAGCCGGCGTTGGGCAAGCGGACGCGGCGCAACAAGAGAACGGGGAAATATATAGTGCGGCGCGGTGGTAAGCGTCGATAGCAGGTCAATTGCAGTTGTGGAGGAGATTCGATGGGACGTAGCCTGAAGAAGGGACCGTATGTGGAGCCGCGGCTACTGAAGAAGATCGAGGACATGAACCGGGCGGGTGAACGGAAGGTGCTCAAGACATGGTCGCGGTCTTCGACGATATTTCCGCAGTTTGTCGGGCATACGCTGGCGATTCACGACGGCCGCCGTCATGTACCGATTTACATCACGGAAAACATGGTGGGGCACAAGCTGGGCGAGTTTGCGCCGACCCGATTCTTTCGCGGTCATATCCGGTCGGAGAGAAGCACACGCCGAGTGTAGTTTAGCGGTTTAGGGTTGAAAGCGGTTATTTTCCTCCATCCAGGAGATTGGGGAGCGCGTACGATGGAAGTTCGAGCAGTTAACAAGTATACGGGGATCAGCCCGCAGAAGGCGCGCCTGGTCCTGGATGAGATGCGGGGGCGGCAGGCGGAGGAGGCTTTGACGCTGCTGCAGTTCATGCCCCAGCAGGCGGCCAAGGAGGTTGCGAAGACGCTGAAGAGCGCGATCGCGAACGGTGTCGAGAATTTCGGTTTGGAGGCTGATGAGCTTTACATCAGCCAGATCTATGCCGATCAGGCGCCGAACCGGCGGTGGCGGCGATTTGGCGCGCGCGGCCGATTCAAGCCATGGATTCGACGTTCCTCGCACATTACGGTTGTGCTGGAAGAGCGTTTGGACGAGGCATAGCGGACGAACAGCGGCGGCTGGTGGTTTTTTTGACCACTTGCTCTGCACAAGGAGGCCCAATGGGACGCAAAGTACATCCGACCGGTTTTCGCCTGGGGATCATCAAGGAACACAAGAGCCGCTGGTACGCAACGGGCCCTGAATACGTGGATCAGCTAGGCGAGGATCGAGAGATCAGAGCCATGATTCATCGTGACGCCCCGCGTGCAGGCATCAGCTTCATCGAGATCGAACGCCAGCCCAACCAGGTCCACGTAATCATCAACACGGCCAAGCCCGGGATTATCATTGGGCGTAAGGGCGCAAATGTGAACGTGTTGCGGGTGAATCTGCAGGAGTTGACGAACAAGAAGGTCAAGATCGACGTACGCGAGATAGATAAGCCGGAGACGGATGCCCAGCTGGTTTCCGAGAATGTGGCCGAGCAGTTGGAGCGCCGCATCAGCTGGAAGCGGGCGATGAAGCAGGCGGCGGGACGGGCAATGCGGACCGGCGCGGAAGGCGTCATGATCCAGGTGGCGGGGCGTTTGGGCGGCAGCGAGATGGGCCGGGTCGACACGATCCGGGACGGGCAGGTTCCGCGGCACACGTTGCGTGCCGAGATCGACTATGGAACGGCCGAGGCGAACACGACTTACGGCGTGATAGGCGTGAAGACGTGGGTCTATCACGGTGAAGTGCTGCCTGGTGAGGAGTACCATGCCCGCTATGCGGAGATGGCGCTGACCGAGTAGCGGCTTCTGCCCGGCATGGGCGGGGCAGGACAAATCGAAGCGGGATGGAGAGCAGAAAATGTTGATGCCGAAGCGAGTAAAATATCGCAAGATGCACCGCGGTCGGATGCGGGGAACGGCAACGCGGGGCAACAAGATTGATTTTGGCACGTTCGGGCTGCAGGCGACTGAGCCGTCCTGGGTAACGAGCCGGCAGATTGAGGCGGCCCGCCGGGCGATTGTCCGTTATGTACGGCGCGGCGGCAAGTTGTGGATTCGTATTTTTCCGGACAAGCCGGTAACGGAACGGGCAGCCGAGACGCGGATGGGATCGGGCAAGGGCAATGTCGATCACTGGGTGGCGGTGGTAAAGCCGGGACGCATGGTATTTGAGATTGCCGGTGTAGACGAGACGCAGGCGCGAGAGGCCTTCCGACTGGCTGCGCATAAGTTGCCGATGGGTACACAGTTCGTCGCCCGAGAGGACCTTTGACGTGAAGGCGAGGAGGAAAGCGATATGAAAGCACATGAACTGCGCCCGCTGACAGAGAGTGAACTTTACAGCCGGTTGGACGAGGGATACCAGGAGCTGTTTAACCTGCGCTTTCAGAAGGCGACGGGGCAGATGACCAATACGGCACGCAAGGGTCAGGTCCGCAAGGACATTGCGCGGATCAAGACGATATTGCGTGAGCGGGAGTTAATGGCCGAAGAGGACGAGGAGTAAGGGGAAATGCGCGAGCGAAGACGCGAGTTGGTTGGCGTGGTCACCAGCGACAAGATGGACAAGACAGTGGTCGTGGAAGTAGAGCGGGCCGCGCGTCATGCCCTATACGGCAAGGTTGTGAAGTCACATAAGAAGTACAAGGCGCACGATCAGGACAATGCTTGCCAAATCGGAGATACGGTCCAGATTCGTGAATGCCGGCCGATCAGCAAGCACAAGAAGTTTTATGTCTCGAAGATTCTAGACCGTGCGGCTGTTGTTTAATTCGAGGCGCGCCGGCAAGAGAAGAGGTATTGAGCCATGATTCAACAAGAGAGTCGCCTACGGGTTGCGGACAATACGGGGGCGAAAGAGTTACTTACTATTCGAGTCCGAGGGGGCAGTACGCGGCGTTACGGTGGCATTGGTGATGTGATCGTGGCGACTGTGAAGTCCTCGAGTCCGACGGCGTCGGTGAGGAAGGGAGAGATTGTGCGGGCGGTTATCGTACGCACGCGACGTCCGGTGCGGCGTAAGGACGGGAGCTATATTCGATTCGACGAGAATGCCGCCGTACTGATAGATGACAACAGGAATCCACGCGGAACCCGGATTTTTGGCCCGGTTGCGCGGGAGTTGCGGGACCACGGGTATATGAAGATCGTATCCCTGGCTCCGGAGGTACTCTGAGGCGTACAGGTGGTCAGGCTTCAGACAGGGCGGGCCGGCGGACGGTACTGGTCAGGATTTGAGGAGAATAGGGGATGGGCGTGAAGATCAGGAAGGGTGACGTCGTTGAGGTGATCGCCGGCAATGACAAGGGGCACCGCGGTGATGTCCAGAGCGTAATACGCAAGAAGGACAAGAAGGGCCGGCTGGATCCCAACCGCGTGTACGTTGTGGTGGCGGGCGCGAACTTTGTAACGAAGCATCAGCGCCGCAGCCCGACAGTGCGCACGCAGACCGGACGCATCGAGTTGGAGGCGCCGATACACATCAGCAACGTGGCGCTGGTGGGGACGGACAACGAGGTGACCCGCGCCGGCTACCGATTTGAAGGCGAGGACAAGATCCGAGTCGACAGGCGCACGGGAGAGTCGCTGCCAACCGGGAGTGAAAGTTAGTTCAAGGGTCAGAATGACGGCCTGATGCCGACATGGGCGGCAGATGCGGGCGAGGAGTGAGATGCGATGAGTGAAGCGAACGGAACGCAGAAGCCGCGGTTGAAGGAACGATTTGACAGTGAGATTGCGCCGGCGCTGATGACGGAATTCGGCTATACGAATATTATGCAGGTGCCGCGGGTTGACAAGATCAGCGTAAACATCGGCATGGGAGAGGCGATCACGGATGGCAAGACGATTGAGCGCGCCAGCCAAGATTTGACGACTATCACGGGTCAAAGGCCGATTGTGACACGTGCTCGCAAGTCGATTGCCACTTTCAAGCTGCGGGCTGGGATGCCGATCGGTGTAAAGGTGACGCTGCGCGGCCGCCGGATGTGGGATTTTCTGGACAGGCTGATCAGCATTGCATTGCCGGCGCAGCGGGATTTTCGCGGCATCTCGCCGGACTCTTTCGACGGGCGCGGCAACTACAGCCTGGGCCTGCGTGAGCAGTTGGTCTTTCCGGAGATCGACTACGACGAGATCGACAAGGTTCGAGGAATGGAAGTTACGATCGTTACGACAGCGGGATCCGATGAAGAAGGCCGGCGGCTCCTGGCGATGATGGATATGCCATTCCAAAGGCGATAGAGGCAGTAACTACCAAGAGACGATAGCTACGAAGATGAAGGAGAGAGCTGTCTGTGGCTAAGAAAAGTATCGTTCTGCGGGAGTCCAAGCGGAAGTATGAAGTGCGGGTGCGAAACCGTTGTTCAAAGTGTGGCCGCCCGCGGGCGTATATGCGCCGATTCGGCCTTTGCCGTATCTGTTTTCGTCGAGAAGCGCTTGAGGGCCATTTGCCGGGCGTAGTCAAGTCCAGCTGGTAGAAGGACCAAAATCGGGCGCACCGGCTGCCGAAATTGCCGGCACGGGTTGCGCTGCAAGATAGAAGAGGAAGCACTGGTTATGATGACCGATCCAATCGCGGACTTTCTGACGCGAGTCCGCAATTCGTCAAACTCGAGACATCGCCGTGCGGTGATGCCCAGTTCTAAATTAAAGGTCGCGATTGCCAAGATTCTGGCGGAGGAAGGCTTTATCAGCGGCTATTCGGTCACGGGCGACAAGGCCCGACCGAATCTGATCGTTGGGATGAAGTATTCCGACAAGGGGCAACCGGTCATTTCCGGGATAGAGCGGGTGAGCCGCCCAGGGCGGCGGACGTACATGGGTTATCGAAATATCCCGCTTGTACGCAGCGGCCTGGGGATCAACATTGTTTCTACGCCCAAGGGTGTCATGAGTGGAAGGCAAGCGCGCCGCGAACGGGTTGGCGGCGAGGTTCTGTGTAACGTTTGGTAATGTTGGGAGGATAAGATGTCACGAATCGGGAAGATGCCCGTTCCTGTGCCTGACAGCGTGACGGTAGATATAGTGCCAGGCAACGTGGTCACGGTGAAGGGGCCAAAAGGGGAACTCAGCGAGAAATTCAACCGGGACATGAGGATTTCGAGAGAGAATGGCGAGATCGTTGTGACCCGACCCACCGACCAACGCCATCATCGCGCCTTGCACGGCCTGACGAGATCGTTGCTGAACAATATGGTGGTGGGCGTGACTGACGGTTTCAAGAGGACCCTGGAAATACACGGTGTTGGCTACCGAGCCCAGCAGGAGGGCAAGAACCTGCTTTTGCAGGTAGGGAAGAGTCATGCCGTAGAATATGCGCCTCCCAGCCCGGATGTGGAGTTTGAAGTATCGCGAGATGGGCGGACGGTGACGATTTCAGGTATCAACAAGCAAAAGATAGGCGAACTGGCTGCAAAGATTCGCAAGGAGCGCCCGCCGGAGCCATACAAGGGCAAAGGAATCCGATATCAGGGTGAATACGTGCGTTCCAAGGCAGGCAAGGCTGGGGCCGCGGCAGTATAGCCGGGCAGGGATGGAGAATTATGGCGAAAGCTACACGGACGGAGGCGCGAAAGCGCAGGCATAAGCGTGTACGGCGCAAGGTTTCAGGGACGGCGGCGCGACCGCGGTTGAATGTATATCGCAGCTCGAAAAACGTCAATGTACAGTTGATCGACGACCAGGCCGGCCATACCCTGGTTTCCGCTTCGACCTTGGAAGCGGACCTGAAGGAGGTTTTGGCCGAAAAGCTGAAGGTTGAGCAGGCAAAAGAGATCGGCAAAATTGTCGCGGAGCGCGCCAAGGCGGCCGGTATTGAGCAGGTGGTCTTCGATCGCGGCGGGTACCGCTATCACGGCCGCGTGAAGGCGGTGGCCGATGGCAGTCGAGAGGGTGGTCTCGTCTTCTAAACAGAGCAAGGAGAGAAGGATATGGGACGTCGAGACCGTCGACGGGACCGCGAGCAGGAAGAAGAGAAGGATGAACTAGATGAGAAGGTCGTTCACATCGCGCGCACGGCGAAGGTGGTGAAGGGCGGACGCAGATTCGCTTTTCGCGCCGTGGTGGTGGTCGGGGACAACAACGGGCGAGTTGGCGTAGGCGTAGGCAAGGCGCGCGAGGTCCCGGATGCGATTCGCAAGGCGAGTGAGACGGCGCGCAAGACGATGGTCGAGGTGAATCTGCTGGGTACGACGATTCCTCATGCGAGCCAGGCCCGGTTTGGCGCGGGCGAAGTTCTGCTGCGGCCGGCCAGCCCCGGGACCGGTGTAATTGCCGGCGGGGGTGTGCGCGCGGTGGTAGAGGCTGCGGGCGTGAAGGATATATTGTCCAAGTCATTGGGTAGCGACAATATTCTGAATGTGGTGCAGGCCACGTTTGCGTCGCTGAGGCAGTTGCAGGATTACAGAGTCGAGGCGCAGCGACGGGGCGTGGATCCTGAGCAGCTGCGGCCCTTCTGGTATCAGGAAGATTAGAGCGATGGAAAAGACGATTACCGTGAAACTGGTCAAGAGCCCGATCGGTTACAGCAAGCGCCAGAAGGCGACCGTTCAGGCCCTGGGGCTGCGGAAGATGAATCAGACGGTCGAGAAGACAGACAGTGCTACAGTCCGTGGGATGATCGCCAAGGTTTCTCATCTTGTTGAGGTGGTTGAGGAAGCGGAGGCGTAGGCGGACAGAACGGGCAATCCGGCGCTTTACCGGGTTGTAGCGGTCTTTTCCAAGTGGCTGGAGTAAGCGAGATATGAAACTGCACGATTTGCGTCCCGACGAGGGCGCCAGGAGAAACCGAAAACGGGTTGGCCGCGGCACCGGATCGGGACGTGGCAAGACGGCGGGGCGCGGTACAAAGGGCCAGAATGCCCGCGCCGGAAACAAGGGCCTGCGCGGCTTTGAAGGCGGTCAGTTCAGCTTTCTGCGGCGGCTGCCCAGGATGCGCGGTTTCAACAACCGCTTCAAGGTGACCTACACGCCGGTGAATCTGGACAGGATGGGCGAACGCTTTGAAGCCGAGGCACAGGTGACACCTGCGGCGCTCTTCGACACGGGGCTACTGGGCGACAGTAAGGAGCCTGTGGTCGTGCTGGCGCGGGGAGAGATCAATAAGCCGCTCCATCTGCAGGTACATCGCATCAGCAAGAGTGCGAGGGAGAAGGTAGAGGCCGCGGGCGGTACGGTCGACATTCTGCCTTTCGAAGTCAACAGGAATCTGCCGCGGTCTTAACTGTAGAGTGTTCGGGTTGGCGGCCAGACAGGTTGCCGGACGCGGACGAATCTCTGCCGGAGAATCTTTATGCTCGACGCCGTACGCAATGCCTTTCGTCTGCCGGACTTGCGTCAGAAGCTGCTCTATACGTTTGTGATTCTGGTCGCCTACCGGCTGGCGGCGCATATCCCTCTGCCGGGCGTCAATCGAGAGGTGCTGGACCAGATATTTCGTTCGACGGACCAGAACATCCTTCTGAGTCTGTTGAACTTTTTCAGCGGCGGCGCGCTGGCCCAATTCAGCGTGATGGCGATGGGTGTATATCCCTACATCACCGCCACGATTATCATGCAGCTGTTGACGCCGATCGTGCCCCAGTTGGAGGAGTTGAGCCGGGAAGGAGAACAGGGGCGACAGCAGCTGAACCGGTACACGCACTATATGACTGTTCCGCTGGCGCTTTTGCAGGCTTTCGGTCAGGCTACGCTGCTCAGCCGTCCGGTGGGCGGCGCGACGACGGGTGCGGTTCTCGAGAATTGGGGCTTCACGGGTGATGCGCTGCTTCCTTCGCTGACGATTCTGATCAGTTTGACGGCGGGGACGATGCTGGCGATGTGGATGGGCGAGCTGCTTACGGAGCAGGGCATCGGCAACGGCGTTTCGTTGATCATATTTGCCGGAATCGTGGCGGCGGCGCCAAGCCAGGTGCGTTTGCTGACGCAGCAGGGCATCACGCAGCTGGTTATTTTCAGCGTCATCACGGTACTGACGGTGGCCCTGATTGTGTGGGTGCAGGAGGGCCAGAGGCGCATACCAGTGCAGTACGGCAAACGGGTGCGCACGATGCGCGGCAACCGGCTGATGATGGTCGGCGGGCAGAGTACCTACGTGCCGATGCGGGTAAATACGGCCGGGATGATTCCGCTGATTTTCGCCCAGAGTCTGCTCATTTTGCCGAATACGATGGCATCCTACTTCATTCTGCGCGATGACTGGATCGGCTCGATAGCGAATTTCTTTTTCACCTCGTTCAGTCCGCAGAACTTTCTGTACTGGCTGTTCTACTTCATGCTGACGGTGGCGTTCACGTACTTCTATACCGATATCATGTTCCGGCAACAGAATCTCCCCGATACGTTACAGAAGCAGGGGGGGTTCATTCCGGGCATCCGGCCCGGTCCGCGGACTGAACAGTATCTGAACGGTGTGTTGGGGCGTATTACGTTGGTGGGTGCGCTGTTTCTCGGCCTGGTTGCGGTACTGCCCTTTCTTGCCGGTGTTGTTTTCGGAGGAGGGGTTGGCAGTTTCAATACACTGATTATCAGCAGCACGGGTCTCCTGATCGTGGTTGGTGTTGTGCTGGACACGATGAAACAGATCGAGGCGCAGCTGATGATGCGCAACTATGAGGGCTTTATCCGCTAGCCCGCCTCTTTGTTTGTATCTCAGCGCGAGGTAAACGTGCCGATGAGCGACCGTATCTATCTGGTGTTGTTGGGAGCGCCTGGGGCCGGCAAGGGCACACAGGCCCAATTGCTGGAGGAAAAGCTGGGAATCCCGCAGGTTTCTACGGGAGAGATCTTCCGGTACAACTTGAAGAACCAGACGGAGCTCGGGCAGCTGGCACAGAGCTATTACGACAAGGGTGAATTGGTGCCTGACGAGGTGACGATTCGGATGGTGGAGGCGCGTTTGGCCGAGGAGGATGCGGCACAGGGTGCGATTCTGGACGGCTTTCCGCGCAATCTGATTCAGGCTGAGGCGCTGGACGAGATGACGGCTGCGTACGGGGGCATCGATGTCGTGCCCATGTTCCAGTTGGAAGACGACGTCGTGACCTTGCGCATCACGGGGAGACGGGTCTGCCGCAATTGCGACAGGGTATACCACCTGACGTTCAATCCGCCCCGCGGCGAGAAGTGCGACAGTTGTGGCGGAGAGCTGTACCAGCGAAACGACGATAAGCCGGAGACGGTGCAGAACCGGCTGTATGTGTACTACAAGCAGACGTCTCCACTGATTGGATACTATTTCGCGAAGGGCTTGCTGGAGGAGGTTGACGGCGCGAGGTCGATCGAGGCGATGCACAAGCAGCTGCTGGAGCGGTTGGCGTTGAGGAATATCAAGGCGGCGAAAAGCGCTGTGTCGGCCTGACGTTTACGGGGCCTGGAAGTCGCTGGCGGCAAGTACGAGATGAACGGCGAGAGCATGATGACCCGACTCAGACGCAGACTGCACCGAAATGGGCGTCCGCGTCTCAAGGCCAGGCAGGAGCAGGAACGTCCTGCGCCGATTTTCAAGAGTCCGCGTGAGATTCAGATCATGCGGGAGGCGGGGCGGATCGTTGCGCGAGTGCATCAGGAGTTTCGGGAGGCGATCAGGCCGGGTATCAGTACCTGGGACTTGGACGAGTTGGCTGCGGCGACAATTCACGGCCACAGCGCGAAATCCAGCTTTCTGGGCTATCGCGGCTACCCGGCCAACATATGCACGAGCATCAATGAGGAGTTGGTGCACGGCATTCCGAGCCGGGAGCGGGTGCTGCAAGAGGGCGACATAATCAGCATCGATGTAGGCGTGTTCTATCGCGGTTTTGTGGGCGACAGCGGCTGGACGTATCCGGTCGGCGCGATCGAGCCTGGGGCCGCAAGGCTGCTGCAGGTTACGGAGGAGAGCCTCAATGCCGGCATAAGGGCGATTCGTTCAGGTGGCCGTGTGCTGGATATCAGTGCAGCTGTGCAGAACAGTGTTGAGCCGAGCGGCTATCACGTGGTGCGGGAGTACACGGGGCACGGTGTGGGCCGTGCGATGCACGAGGGGCCGCAGGTCCTGAACTATGTATCGGACGATACGGACGGAAGGGTTGTACTGCGTCCCGGTCTGGTGGTTGCGATTGAGCCGATGGTCCAAATGGGCACATGGCGGACGGAGACATTGAAGGACAAGTGGACTGTCATCAGCGAAGATCATAGCTTAAGCGCGCACTTCGAGCACACGGTTGCGGTAACCAACAGAGGCCCCGAAATATTGACGCGGCTATAGCGATATGATACAATCGTAGAATTGCGTTCCGACTTTGGGGGAGGGGGTTGAAGGATGAAAGTGCGGCCTTCGGTCAAAAAGATGTGTGAAAAGTGTTCGGTTGTGCGACGGCGCGGCGTAGTATATGTGATTTGTCAGAACCCGAAACACAAGCAAAGGCAGGGCTAGAAAACCAGGGGGCAATTGCCATGGCACGTATTGCAGGCGTCGACATTCCTCGAGACAAGCGGGTCGTTATCGCCCTAACCTACATTTACGGGATTGGCCGTTCCGTCAGCCAGGAGATTCTTGAGGCGACCGGGATTGACGAGGACAAGCGGGTCAACGACCTGGACACGAATGAGCTGGTCGCCTTGCGGGACTACATTGAGCGCCACTGTCGCGTGGAAGGGGATTTGCGGCGCGAAGTGAACATGAACATCAAGCGCCTCATGGAGATTGGCAGCTATCGCGGCCTGCGCCACCGGCGCAATCTTCCGAGCCGGGGCCAGCGGACGCGCACCAATGCGCGCACGCGCCGCGGCGTGAAGAAGACGGTAGCCGGGAAGAAGCGCGCGCGCAAGTAGCAGCCGATATACGCTTTCACATTTTTTGCGCAGGAACAACAGGCTAAGGAGAAACGATGGCTCGAACGCAGCGTCGCCGAGGTGGTCGGTCGTC
>JAPPKG010000327.1:0-13765 GCA_026914085.1 Caldilineaceae bacterium
GGGAGGGCCGAATAGGCCCGACCGCCCGGAACTGCAGTGGTCAGTGGTTAGTGGTTAGTGGTTAGTGGTTAGTGGTTAGTGGTCAGAGACGGCGCTTATTCTGGCGGAAAATGGAATGGGAAGCGACCATGGCTTGTGTGCCTCGGGAGGTTTGCGGAAGTTCGCCCCAAAACTGGGATGCACCTGCTTCCGATGTTTATATTGACAAATATCAATATAAAGGGTAGAATGCCAAGCATGGACGCGACTTCCAGGACATTGTCTCGCCTGCGCTGTGCGGATGTAGAGTTGGGTCGTCTTTGGTCAAGTGGGAGCGAACAGGATGGCAATTGAAGTGGCGCCAGTCAGGCGTTTAAGGGACGTGAGTGTCCCGGAACTGTCAGAAGAGCCTGTCAGCGAATCCTCCGCCAAAAGGAACGCGACCGATGCAGCGACGGTCTCATTGGCGGCAGCCTTTAAGGCTGTCGGCCACCCTGTTCGTTTGAAGATCCTGGATTTGCTTTCACTGCAGTCAGGCCCTATGTGTGTATGCCACATCGAGTCTAATTTCGCCCTATCGCAGCCAACCATTTCACATCACTTGCGTCTGCTTCGCAGAGCGGAATTGGTACTCAGCGAAAGGCGGGGCACCTGGGTTTACTATTCGGTCAACAGAGAAGGGGTCAAGGCGCTGAAATCATTCTTGAAGTCAATCACCCTCGTTCCAGGAGAACAAGATCATGCCAACACGATCTGAGGTTTCGGAGACGGTTGTTAAACCACATACAAATGATTGCTGCGGTACGACAGCCAAACAGTCGTCGGCAGCTCCCCAAGACCCTGAGGCCATCCGCGCCGAGGTCCAGTCACACTATGGAAGGGTCGCCGAAATTCAGCTTAACGGCAACGGAAGTCAAGACTGTTGCGGCAGCGAATTCTACGCGCTTGAAGACCTGAGCCAGTTGCCCGACGCAGCCGTCAATAGCAGCCGGGGCTGCGGCAATCCCAACGCCATCGCCTCGCTGGCGCCCGGAGAAACTGTCCTCGATCTAGGCTCAGGCGGCGGACTTGACGTGCTGCTCGCGGCGCGACAGGTCGGTGATACCGGTTACGTCTACGGGGTGGACATGAACGACAGCATGCTGGAGTTGGCCCGCCGCAACGCCGACAAGGCCGGGGCGACCAACGTGGCGTTTCGCAAGGGAGACCTGGAAGACCTTCCCCTTCCCGCCGATAGTGTCGATGTGGTCATCTCCAACTGTGTGGTGAATCTCACGACCGACAAGGGGAAGGTCCTCAACGAGGCCTTCCGCGTGCTCAGACGGGGAGGGCGGGTTGCGATTTCAGATATCGTTGTTGACGGCGATCTTTCCGGCATGCCGGTGAGCGAGGAACAGATTCGGGCTGGATTGAGTTGGGCCGGTTGCATTGCCGGTGCCTTGACAATCAGCGAATTCACTCATTTGCTTCAGGCCGCCGGCTTCCATGACATTGCCATAACCATCGAACAGCGCTATACCACCGAAGACTTCAACGGCGAACTGCCGCCAGCGCTGTCGAATCTGAGCCCAAACATGCTGCAGGACCTGTTGCAGCGCTTCACAGGCAGCAGCATCGAAGCCCGAAAGCCCTGAACGTGAGCCGGTACTGGACGGTCTGGACGGCGGCTTTGCTGTTCTTTGCCGCCTTCTACGCCCTCCTTGTACCGATTCCCCTTTACCTGGAGGCAGAGGGCCTGCCCGACTGGCAAATTGGCCTGGTCCTTGGGGCGTTTGGCGTTGCCTCGTTGGTTGGACGTCCGCTGACTGGGGCAGTAAGCGATAGTCTGGGCAGCCGTCCGGTCATCCTGTTCGGCACGGTGGCGTTGGCCGCCGGCGCGGTTCTGATGAGCTTCACGTCCAACCCCGCTCTGCTCTTCTTGCTGCGTGTCCTGCAGGCGGCCGGCTACGTAACGTTCACCACAGCTGCAACTGCGCTCGTCGCCGACCTAGCCGAACCGGAGCGCAGAGGCGCGGCCCTGGCGCTGTTTGGCGCCGCCGCCAATGTGGCCATCACGTTGACGCCGGCTGCAGTCAGTGCTGGGCTCGACCTGCTCACCCCGCAGTTCGCCTGCCCGACCGCCCCCTGCCCTGCCTGGTGTACGCAAGCGCTCGAAGCCGCCAGTACCGTTGAAGATTCGTGCCCGCTCTGGGGCCGCGGTATCGGCCATAGCGCGTTCTTCCTGAGTTCAGGGCTGTCTCTGCTGGCCTGTGCGCTGGTCTGGTGGGTCATTCCCCGGGCCACCACGCCGGCGGTCCCAGTTTTCCGTCCGGCCCAGCTGGTCTCGCTGCCCAAGCCCTTACGCGGGCCGATGCTAACGACCGCCCTCTTCGGCATAAGCTTCGGCGCCCTCTTCGCCTTTCTGCCGCTGCTGGCAGAACGCAGGGAGCTGGCTTCGGTGGGGGCAGCCTACACTGTCTACGGCGTCGCCATAATTGCCACCCGCATCCTGACCGGACGTTTGCTCGACCGGGTCAACCGCGGCCAGGTGCTGCTTCCTGCACTGGTGGTAAACGCCATTGGGCTGGCGGGGCTGGCCGCCTCTGCGGACACGCTTCTCCTCGCTGGCAGCGCGGTGCTGATGGGCATTGGCTCCGGCATCAGCCACCCTGCCCTGATCGCGATATGTGTGGACCGCATGCCGCCGGCTCAGCGCGGGCGGGCGACAGCGGGTTTCTATCTGGCCTTCGATCTTGGGATTGGCGCGGGTAGTTGGTTACTTGGACTGGTTCTCGATGGGTTTGGGCTGACCGGACTGTATATCGCGGCGTCGGTCGTCAGTGTAATCGGTGCATTGACTGCCCCTCGTTTGTCCGGCAGCAGGTACACGGAAAAGGAAGCGGAAACTTGACAGGCCAAGGGTCAGCAGCCGCTGCCAATTTCGCTGCGCCCGGACAGAAGGGTTGACCCCTATGGGACTGCTATCCTGCGGTAGTGGCTTGCAGCACCCATACCTGCGGTTCCCCAGGCAGAGTAGCCTTCGTGAGCTCGACTTCTGTGGCGTCAGCCCACCGGACACTCGACGGGTGGTAGCGGTGCGTGAACTCTTTCACGTCGGCCATGGTGGGGAACTTGCATCCGGGCAGTTCGTAGTGCATCGGGATCGTCACCGCGGGACGCAGGATTTCGAGGGCGTCGTGAAGGTCTGCCAGCTCGATAGTGGGCGGACCGCCGGTGGGGACGATGGCCACGTCGACGTCTCCAATTTGATCAAGCTGCCACGCCTCCAGGCGATTGCCCACGTCGCCGAAATGAACAATTCGGATGCCCTCGACTACAAAACAGTACATCGCGTTGTCACGCGGCTGCAGCTTCACACGCATCGACTCCATCGCCGGGATGGCCTTGAATCTGACACCTGCCTGGGTTAGGAAAGTCGAACTGTCTGGGCCAACCTCAGGCTTCGCGGGTGAGCCGTTACCATCTGCGCCTTCGAATGTCAGTATATGCGTGGCCGTCACCACCTCCGGGTCCCCCGGGATCATCTCGGCGTTGGCGTGGGCGGAGTCGTCATCTGAACTGCGAACGATGATGTCGGCCGTCTCGGTGACCGCGGCAAATCCGGATTTATGTGGTGTATAGGGGTCGGTGATTATGCTGACACCGTCGCCTTCGATTCGCAGACAGGCGTGTGCATACCACTTGATCTTCATTCAACCTACCTCAGACGTGGCTGTGCAATCGGAATCACTCCGGAAACAGGAGAACCGACTTTGTCCCCTCACCGTTCTGGACACGCTGAACCGCTGCCAGTATGTCATCCAACGCGCAGCGGGATGAAATCACGGCCTCGATATCCTGTGCATAATCTCGTACGAAGCTGAATGCGCGGCGGAACTGGTTCACTGACGAGGCAAAGGTTCCGGTCAATACAATCTCGCTGTAGTGAATCCAGCGAGGATCAACCGTCATCATTACCCCGCGGGGTGTACCGCCAAAGATATTGAAGACGCCGCCGTTTCGAACCAAGGAGAGGTAGTTCTCCATTACTTGGGGGAAGCCGACGGCCGCGATGACCACGTCGGCTCCTACACCGGTCATTTGGCGTACAACCTCTTGCGCATCCTCGTTTTCAGGGTTGATCGCGCGCTTCGCGCCCAGTCTTTTGGCCTTGAGCAGCCGCTCCTCGTTGACATCTACGCAGACAACGCTGGCGCCCAGTGCCGTCGAGACAACTGTATGGAGTAGGCCCAGCGGACCCGCGCCGACCACAACGACCGTATCTCCGGATTTCGTCCCGCACTGGTCGGCGGCTGCGATGCAACAGGAAGTCGGCTCTATCATGGCCGCCAGGTCGAACGGCATATCACCGATGTCAATTACGCCGCCGAGACGTACAACCTCGGCAGGGATTCTCACGTATTCCGCGAATCCGCCGTCGTCGCCATGTCCCAGGCCGTGCTCGTGCAGACAGAGGCTGTTTCGACCCTGACGGCAATACAGACATTCGCCGCATGCTGCGATGGGATAGACAGCGACGCGCTGCCCGATGTGCAGTAGACATTCTTCGGTGCCCGGTCCCACCTCGTCAACTGTTCCGGCGACTTCATGTCCCAGAATTGCCGGCAGGTCGGCGGGAATCCCGGCGCCACTCAGGATTTTGACGTCGGTTGCGCAGATGCCGGACGCCCTAACCTTTACGACGACCTCGCCGCTGCCGGCCCTGGGCCGCGGCACTTCGGTTATTCGGATGTCATTCTTGCGGAACACTACGGCAGCCTTCATTCGGGAGCTGTTCCTCTACCCTGCGCCTTTCTGAGATTTCAAGCTCCAACCGTTCATCCAGCTGGACCGTATCCGGGCCCAATCCATGGGTTCCGCCGAACTCAGTCTCGATTCGTTCAATCAGCCTGATCGCCCTAAGCCGCAGTATCCGGTTGAATCGCTCAAAGTCGGCGTTCTCGATCTTTCCGACCCCGTGATCGAATTCAAGCTCTCGGATCGCTTCCAGTGCGACTTCCTTGCGCGTTATCAGGTCGGCCAGCTCCTCTCTCTCAGCCGAGACAACCGTGCGCGTCCGACCAAACAGAGGCAAGATGACATAGCCTACTGCTGCGATGCTAAACACGCTGATCAGTGCAATTGTTAGCCACATTGCTTTGCGAGGACGCCTACGCGGTAAACCTTGTTTGGGGCTGTGTACCTTGCCAACTCTTCAATGTCTGGACGTGCAACCGTGACAGGACCAGCGGCAGTGGAGCGAGGAAACCTCGCCGTCAAGCCGACGCCGGACCTGTAGCAGCTCTGCCGGGAATCGGTGACGTCGCTTCGCGCGAGGACCGGGCCGGCTGTGGATGGGGCCAGACGCAGACGACGGTGCCCAGCACGACGAGCAGTCCGCCCACCCACATCCACATCGTGAGCGGATTGACATAGATTGTGAACGTAGCACTGCTACCGTCGCCTTCCCAACCGTTGAGAATCACATAGACATCTTCAGCAGGCGTCATACGCAGCCCGACCTCGCTGGTAGGCTGGTCGGGAGACTTGTCATATATGTTTCGGCGGGGAAAGATCTTCGCCAGGACCCGTCCGGTCTCGGCATCCGAGACCTGAAGATTGGCTCTGATCTCCGTATGGTTGCTCTGTTGCTTCGATTCGAGTGCGACGTATTTCAGCGAATAGCCGGACAGCTCAACAGCTTCACCTTCGGCCAATGTGACGTGCGTCGTCGACTGATAGAACTCATTGCCGATAATGGCAACCCCAATCAGCACGATGCCAAAGTGAATGACGTAACCGCCGTAACGGCGTCCGTTGCGTCGAATCAACCCCCACAGTGCGGAGGCCACAGGCTCGCCCCTTGAGCGCCGACGCGCAATTGCCCCACGCACAAACTCCTGTACAATCGTCGCAGCGACGAAAATGCAGACGGCGAATCCGACGACTGGAAATATGTTCCGGCTGGTGAAAAGGAGAAAGGGAATCGAGATCAGCGCCGCCGCGACCGGCCAAGTAAATTGCCGGCGTAACGCCTTTGCACCAGTTCGCCGCCAGCCAAGCAATGGACCTACGCCCATCAGAACAAACAACAACAGGAAAAGCGGACCTGCCACCCGGTTGAACCATGGCGCAGCTACTGAAATGCGTTCCCCGGTGAGTATCTCGCTGAACATGGGGTAAAAGGTACCCCATAGCACGACAAACGCGATGCCTGCAAACAGCCAGTTATTGGCCAGAAATGCCCCTTCCCGGCTCGAAATCGAGTCGATCTCATTCTCGCCCTGAAGATAGGGCAACCTCTGAAAGAGCAGCAGGAGGAATCCAACCGTGGTGACGGCAAGGAAGACGAGGAAATATGGCCCCACGGGGCTCTGCGCGAAACTGTGAACGCTGCTGAGAATTCCGCTGCGGGTCGTGAACGTGCCCAGGATGACCAGGGTAAATGTCAGCCAGATCAGGGTGACGTTCCAAACCTTAAGTATTCCGCGTTGCTCCTGGATGATGACACTGTGCAGGAATGCTGTCGCGGTTAGCCACGGCAAGAAACTGGCGTTTTCCACCGGGTCCCATGCCCAGTAGCCACCCCAACCCAATTCCATGTACGCCCACTGGCTGCCCATGATGATGCCGGCCGAGAGAAACATCCATGGGATAAGCGTCCAGCGGCGTACAGTTCGCACCCAGCGCCGGTCCAGGCGTTTGCTCAGGAGGGCGGCCACCGCAAATGCAAAAGGAACACTGAGTCCAACCCAACCGAGGTAGAGCATGACGGGGTGGATCACCATCCAGTAGTTTTGTAGCAAGGGGTTCAGACCGCGCCCATCGCTCGGCACCAAGCCGATCTGTTCAAAGGGGTTTGCGCTGAAGACCAGCAGGATGAGGAAGAACAGGAGCGAAGCCAGCAGAGTTCCATTGACATAGGGCATCAGCGTGCGTTGGCTCGTTCGAAAAGTCAGCGCCGTCGCCGTGCTGAACAGGCTGAGCAGGAGCGTCCAGAAGAGGAGACTACCGGCTTGGCCGCCCCAGATCGCGGCAAACTTGTAGAAGGTGGGAAGACTTCGCTCCGAGCTGTTCCAGATATAGGCAATCTGGAACTGGTCAGTCAACAAACCGTACCATAGGATGACGGCCGCGAAACCAACCAGTCCGCAAACGGCATAGATCGAGTGAAAGCTACTCTCCGTGAGCCTTGTGCTCCATGAAACGCCATTGGGCAATCTGGAGGATGGCCGTCGCTCTGAAGGGAGTGCCCCCTGTTCGGCCTCGACAGTGCCCAGTCGTCCGCCCCAGAAGCCTGCGGCCATTCCAAAGGCACATAGGATCAGGGCGAGCACCAGAGTCAAGTAGGCGAAATCGAATATCATCGCCGTTACAACTGGAGCTGACGGAGGCGCAGCGCGTTGACGACGACGCTGACACTGGAGAACGCCATGGCGGCAGCCGCAAGAATGGGATGAAGCTGCTGCAAGAATGGCGGCGCCCATACAAATGGCGCCAGGACACCGGCGGCAATCGGAAGCAAGGCGACATTGTAGCCAAAGGCCCAGGTGAGATTCTGTCTGATATTCCGCATTGTCGCCTGCGACAGTACAATTGCCTGTGGTACGCTGCGCAAGTCGCCCCGGATGAGGGTGACGTCTGCCGCCTCCATTGCCACGTCCGTACCGGCTCCGATGGCTATGCCTACGTCTGCCTGTGCCAGGGCGGGCGCATCGTTGATGCCGTCGCCAAGCATCGCGACCCTGAATCCTTCTTCCTGCATCGCCTTGACCTGGTCGACCTTCTGGCCGGGCAGCAGTTCTGCGATCACACGGTTGATGCCTACTTCCCTTGCAATCGCGTCGGCGGTCGCCTGGTTGTCACCGGTCAGCATAGCCACCGTGAGGCCCATCTTGCGAAGTGAGGCAACGGCCTCCCCAGAGCCCTCCTTCACCGTGTCGGCAACGGCAATCAAAGCCGCCGCCTGCCCATCAACCGCCAGCCAAATCGCCGACTTGGCTTCTGCCTGCAATTCTTCATACTGGGGCACAAGGCCATTCAAGTCGACCTGTTCCCGTTCCATGAGCCGCAAGTTGCCGAGCAGAACCTGCTTTTCCTCAACCTTCGCGGCGATCCCGTGACCGGCCAGCGCCTCAAAGTGTGCGGGTTCGGCCAGTTCCAACCCTCTGGTATGCGCCGCACGCACGATTGCCTCGCCGAGAGGATGTTCTGATCCCCTTTCTGCCGAGGCGGCAAGCCGCAGCAGGTCAGTCCGTCCAGCCGGAACAGGCAACTGCTGGGCGGGCGTTGCGCCAGAACCGATTGCAGTGAAACCCTGACTGACGACCAGGTCGGTGACCGCTGGCTCACCTTGGGTAATCGTTCCAGTCTTGTCCAACAGAACTGCCGTCAGCTTCTGTGTATGTTCCAGAGCAACGCTATTCTTGAACAGTATACCTACTCCCGCGCCCTTGCCGATGCCTACGATTATGGATGTAGGCGTAGCCAGTCCCATGGCGCAGGGACAGGCGATCACCAGCACTGCTACCACGCGTAGCAGTGCCGCTACAAAACCGGCGCCCGCAAACATCCACACGACAAAGGTCACGCCGGCAAATACGATCACCGCCGGTACAAAGTAGGCCGCAACCTGGTCAACGACCCTCTGAATGGGCGCCTTGCTCCCCTGGGCCTCTTCAACAAGCCTGATAATCTGCGCCAGCGCCGTCTCCCGGCCAACTTTCGTAGCCTCGATTCCCAGAAGGCCGCGTCCATTCAGCGTTGCTCCGAAGACATGGTGTCCGAATGCCTTCTCCACGGGCATGCTTTCTCCTGTAAACATGCTCTCGTCGACGCTTGACTCCCCTGATACCACCATGCCGTCTACCGGAATTTTCTCGCCCGGTCGGACCACGACCATGTCGCCGACCATGACCTCTTCAACAGGGATATCAAATTCCTCTCCATCGCGCGTGACACGCGCCGTCCGGCTCTGCAGGCCCATCAGCTCCTTTATTGCTGCGCTCGTACGGCCTTTCGCTCGCGCCTCCAGCAACTTGCCAAGAACGATTAGCGTGATAATGACGGCCGAAGTCTCGAAGTAGACATGTCCCCCAAGCAAGCTGCTGCCGACGGTCTGGGCTGCCAGCACGGCCAGGCTAAATGCGTATGCGACGGTCGTGCCCATCGCCACCAAGACATCCATATTGGCGCTGCGATTGCGAAGGCTCTTAATGGCGCCAACGTAGTAGTCCCAGCCCACGAAGAACTGCACTGGTGTAGCCAGCAGAAAGAGCAGCCAGTTTACCCAAGCGCCATGCGCCCACGAACCCAACAGGCCGAAATCCCGACCCATGCTAATGGTCAGCAGTGGAAGCGAAAAGACGGTGCCCACCAGCAATCGAACGAACTCATGCCGAATTGCGGCCGCGCGTGCCGCCGCTTCAGCATCCTCTTCAGTCTTTTCTGTAACTTGAGGCGATACCCGCGTGGGAACCGGACTGACTTGGCCCAATGCGACTGGGGCGTCGGGAGGGCTGGGTGCACCGATAGCCGGAGGCGCCTGGGGCGATGGTGAGGCTGGGGAAACTGTATCGTATCCCGCCTTGCGGATCGCCTCCACAATAGGTCCGCGTGACCCCAACCCGCTCACATACTCGACACTTGCCTGTTCCGCGGCAAAGTTGACGCTGGCATACACCACGCCGTCAACCTCTCCAATGGCCTTCTCGACTGCACTCGAACAGGCTGTGCATGACATGCCGATAATCGGCAGAGATAGAGTGAGTGTTGGGATCTTGTATCCGGCGCGTTTGACCTGTTGGCGGACTTCAGACAGCACTTCATTGGCTGGCAGTTGATTCGCATTGAGGAACAGCGTCAGCCGCTCGTTGGCGAAGTTGACAGAAGCGTCTTCTACGCCCTCAGCTTTCTTGCTGCTGACCTCCACCGAAGCCGCGCAACCGAGACAGGTCATTCCTATGACTGGGACAGTGAGTTGTTTCGTCTCGTCCATGGTGTCCTCCGCAATTCTCTCCAGGGCACCAACACAACCAACCGCAGCCTTGCTGGCAGGTTTCACTTACTCGCGTATAACAGCCGCACGCAGGTGCATTATTCAGAAAAGTGACCACCAAACAGGCTCTAATGGCCCGTCAAACGGCGTGGACGACCTCATGTTTAACATTGCCAAGAGTAAACGACCAACAGAAATCAGTCACGCTTTTCGATTCGGTGGCCATCTCCAATATGTGGCGCTGTTCCGGTCAGTTGACGCTTCTCTGCAACTGTGTCACCAAATGCGAACTCTGCCCAACTTTTGCCCACCCAGTCTGTATCCTACTTTAACACAATTGCGCTGTTTTGCGGAAATCAGAATTGCCGAAACGGGACTCCACACCTCTGGGAAAGTAACCGGATTCGGGATGCAGAAAGGAGGAGTCCGGCCCTAACCGACTGCTCGAAACTTTCATTCAGATACAGGTCGGGCCAGAAGACAAAAGGTCTGTCGAAAAACTCTTTCCAGCACCATTTGCGCTTGCCCGTCCCGCGTTTTCGGACCCACTTCAGAAATGGCGGAATCCCCGTCTCCACTTCCTTACACTTGCCTTATACTTTACATGACTTACTTCATGTTTTTCAGTAACCTTGCCCCGATAATCCACCTTGAATGGCACTGTTGTTTGTGCTACATTTTCCCTGAGACATGAAGGATGTGAGGTTTCGCGCAGGCAGAACAGTCCTACCTGACTTTACAGGTCACGCCTTTCGGCATAGCGCCTGTTCAACCGAGAACTGGGCAAATGGGGAAGAACATGACAGTCGAATTGATTGGTTACACCGACAAGCTGAGCGTCTCCCCCGGCGAATCGATCCGATTCATGGTGAGTACCGACCTGTCGAGCTACGACTCAAACTTAGTCCGGCTGATTCATGGGGATGACAGACCGGCCGCCCCAGGCTTCAAGGAAGAGTTGGTTGAATCTACTCTTGATGGCCGCCGTACAGGCCGCAGGCAGTACGCCCGCGCCGGATCCTTTGTCACGGTAGCGGACCACGACCTCCTTTCTCACCTGACCAGTTTCACCTTGCAGGCTTGGATCTGGCCGACCACTCCTCTCCTGGGGGAGCCACAAGGCTTGCTTAGCAAATGGTCGGAAGAGAATGGTGGCATGTGCCTTGCCATTGGAACGCAGGGCGACCTCGAACTCCGGGTGGGTGATACAAGTGGTTGCGAAGCCATCAGTACAGGGCACCCGATGCGGGCCCGGGAATGGTACTTTGTCGCCGCAGCCTTCGACAACCATACCGGCCGACTGACCCTTTACCAGTGTCCCAACGCCAACTGGCCTTCCGACCCGTCCTCAGCTATTTTGGAAAGAGCTGTCCAGGCTCACGTATCATGCAGAAATGGAAGCCCGCTGCTCATGGCTGCTACCGGTCTTGAGGAAGCCGATACTGCAACCAGAGCGGCCCAGGGACTGTTTAACGGCAAGATCGGTGGTCCCCGCATTTACGGTCGCGCGCTAGAGGAAGGCGAAGTCGAACTGCTCAGGCAAGAGACAGTTCGCTCGACAGTTGCCTCTGAAGATCTGATTGCGGCATGGGACTTCTCGCAGGACTTCTCTTCGTCAAGGGTGACGGATGCAGGGCCCCATAGGCTGCATGGCACTGCCATCAACATGCCCACTCGTGCGGTCACAGGCCACAACTGGACCTCGACTGAAGTGGACCACAAGAACGCCCCAGACCAGTACGGCGCCATTCACTTCCACCAGGACGACCTCGAGGATGCCGGATGGGAACCGGACTTCGATCTGACGGTACCTCAAGGATTGCGCAGCGGCATCTATGCCGCGCGTCTGAAGGGAGAATGTAGAGAAGACCATATCCCTTTCATAGTTCGGCCGTCTCCGGATGGCCCCCGGGGACCGATTCTCTTCCTCGTACCAAGTTACACCTATCTCGCCTACACGAATGACCGCATGGAAGCTACTAAGGACTTTTTTGCCGCCATGTCTGAGGAGGAGCTCACTTTTGACCCTCTCGATAACTACCTTGAAGAGCGCCCTGAGTTCGCCATGTCACTCTATGACAATCACTCTGATGGCAGCGGATGCTGTTACTCCTCCAGCCGGCGCCCGCTCGTTAACATGCGTCCAAAACACCGCCATGTTTTGTCGAAGGGAGGGCGCAATTTGGGCGCCGACCTGTACTTGATCGACTGGCTTGAACAGTTGGGATACGTTTACGATGTAGCCGCCGATGGGGATCTGCACGAAGACGGGCTGGACCTCTTGGCCGGCTACAGGGTCATTGTTACCGGTACGCACCCGGAATATTGGACAGCTCAAATGATGGAAGCGCTTGAAACCTTTCTAGCACGGGGCGGGCGGCTTGCCTATCTGGGAGGGAACGGCTTTTACTGGGTCACCAGCGTCGATCCTGAAAGGCCCCACATCATTGAAGTACGCCGCGGTCTGGCAGGAACGCGTGCTTGGGACTCCGCTCCCGGCGAGTGCTACCATAGCACGACCGGCGAGTTGGGTGGTCTGTGGCGCTATCGCGGCAAGCCGCCGAACCAGCTCACCGGAATCGGTTTCACCGCGCAGGGCTGGTCGGATCCCGCACCAGGGTACGATCGGCAGCCCGGCAGTTTCGACGAGCGCGCGTCTTTCATATTTGAAGGAATCGGCGCTGACGAAACTATCGGCGACTTTGGCCTGATCTTCGGCGGCGCCGCCGGCGACGAGTTGGATCGCATCGATTTCGATCTGGGAACGCCCCACCACACTCTTGTGTTAGCCTCATCCGGCGGACATGGGCCTTCGATCAACCCTGTCATTGAGGATTACCTCCAGGTCGGCAGCCACATGCGCCCCGAAAACTCGCCTAACGTCCGCGCCGACATGATCTACTTTGAAACACCAAACAACGGCGCCGTTTTCTCGGTTGGCTCGATCTGCTGGTGCGCAAGTCTGTCGCACAATGACTACGAGAATAATGTATCACGCATCACCAAGAATGTGCTGGATGCATTCTCGACCTCTGAAGATCTTCCTCCGAAAACCAGGTGACGCGCTCCTCCTTGATCTGCAGTGTTTCTGGCTATGAGCTTGCAACTCTCGCTTAGTCCTTTCACCTCCCCATGACATTGAGCCGTCACGACCTGAAATCGCGCCGGAATTTTGAATCGTGTTTGCTCATCTGAAATCGCCGTAGTAGAATGCGGCGAAATCTCTCCGGGCCCTTCAGCCAAGTCTTCGGCCAGGGCTGCCTTCGAGTCGTGGGGAGAACGAGAGCTTGCCTATGCATAGCTGGCAAACCTGACCCATGCCATTGCCTCCACATATCCTTCCGATGGTGTTTTCAGAGGCTGGGAAGCTGGTTCGCAAACCACAGCCGGCCACCGGGCCGACTCTCTCGCTTCGCAGGCTGCCAACCTCTCCAGGTTACGCATTCAACAAATTGTATCTGTACAATGTCGCCGCCAACGACCCGACTTATCTTGGTCGCGTCCTTTCCCAAATCCTTCCAATTGAACCCCAGCAGTGCAATAGGTAACCTGCTGCCGCCCCCTTCAGATGTCTTCAGTATATCGAGATAGTTGTGGGCATAGGTTTTTCCGATAGGCCTGATTCGTAGTGGACGTTTTCAAAGGGTAGGGCGTCACGCTTTACCGCTTTGATCGGTCCGAAGGTTTAACCGAATTCTGGTATTTCCTCTCGGCAACTGGTGTTTCTACTCCAAGGAGGCAGATCGATGGGAAGCAAGCTGCGAACGAGACGCGATTTTCTGAAAGGGTCCGCTTTTGCCGTTGGCGCGG
>JAPPKG010000660.1:0-13518 GCA_026914085.1 Caldilineaceae bacterium
TGGGCGCAACGCTTGCCCTGGTGGCGCTGATGACCGGTCAATGGCTGCTGCTGCCGGTGGTCGGGTTCGTCTTTGTCGCCGAAACGGTCTCCGTACTGTTGCAGGTGGCGTCGGCAAAGTTCAGCCGCCGCTACCTGGGCCGCGATATCCGCCTGTTCAGGATGACTCCCATTCACCATCACTTTGAATTGCTGGGGTGGAGTGAAACACAGGTCAAAGAGAGATTCTGGATAGTCGGTGTGCTGAGTGGCATGTTGGGGGTGGCCCTGGCGCTGTGGAACGGGTGACTGCCCCCTGCATCCGTTTCATGCCGGCGCCTCGATTCCTGGCGGCCGGTTCTCAGTCCCTCGTAACTGCCGGGGGACAGAGCCTTGACCGCAAACCGGCTGCCGGAAGGAGAACGATACCATGATTGCCAACGCCGAAGAGTTCAACTTTGAAAAACGCAATGTCGTTATCTTGGGGATGGGCCGCCAAGGACTGGCTCTGGCCCGCTTCTTCGTCGCGGCAGGCGCAGACGTAACCATCAGCGATGTCTCGCCCGAGCAAGAGCTGGCCGAAGAGCTGGAGCAGTTGGGTGATCTGCCGGTAGCGCTTGCCCTGGGCGGTCATCCTGCCAACCTGCTGGATGACTGCGATCTGCTCTGCCTCAGCGGCGGCGTGCGGCTGCAGGCGCCGCTGGTGCAGGATGCCATTCGACGCGGCATCCCTCTGAGCAATGACAGCCTGCTCACGATGCAGCTGGCCCCCTGCGCTGTCATCGCCATCACCGGCAGCAGCGGCAAGACAACAACGACTACGCTCGTCGGCGAAATGTTGCAAGCGACCGTTGAGGACGCCCGTACCGTCCATGTCGGCGGCAACATCGGCAGGCCGCTGCTGGACCGCCTCGGCGAGATTCAGGAAGATGACATGATGGTGCTGGAGCTGAGCAGCTTTCAGCTTGAACTGTTCGATTCGGAAGTCGCCTATGGTTCGCTCGACCAGATGGGGCCGGACGTGGCCGCCATTCTCAATGTAACGCCCAATCATCTGGACCGGCATCCATCGATGGCAGACTATGTCCTGGCGAAGTCCAACCTCCTGCGTCATCTGAAGCCGGCCAGCGTTGTGGTCCTTAACGCCGATGATCCGGTCGCCAGCCGCATGGCCGGTTGGAGTGACGCTGAGCCGGTCCCGCCCGAATGGGAACTGGACTCCCTCCTGGCGCAGTGCCGTTCCGTCCTAGGTAAAAGCCGACGGATCATACCTTTTTCGACCTCCGCCAGCCGGGTCCGGCGCACGGCGCTTCACAAAACCGATATCCGGTCGGCCGCCGGCGCCTGGGCATCCGAAACGACCGAAGACCTGCTTTTCGAAGGCCGCCCATTCTGCCGCCGTCCCGAAGTACGGCTGCGCGGCGAGCACAATATCTCCAACCTGCTGGCCGCGGCCGCCGTCAGCGGCGCGGCCGGCGCATCCGAACAGGCGATGGGGCACGTTGCCCGCTCCTTTGCCGGCGTACCGCACAGACTGGAGGAGATGCGGCCCAAGGACAACGTAGTATGGATCAATGACAGCATCGCAACCGCGCCCGAGCGAGCCGTGGCCGGTCTCCAGGTCTTCCCCCCGGGCGCGCAGACGCTTATTCTCCTGGCCGGAGGCAAAGACAAGAATCTGCCTTGGGATACCTTCGCCGACGAGGTCCTGGACCGGGTCCAATGCCTGATCGGGTTCGGAGAAGCGGGGTCGATGATCGCCGACAAGGTCAGGGAACGGGCCTCGTTCCGGCGCATCTCCGCCCCCTGCTGCGCCGTCGTAAAGCGTCTCGACGAGGCCGTCGTCCTGGCAAAACAGACAGCGACGCCCGGTACGGTGGTGCTCTTTTCCCCGGGTGGCACCAGTTACGATGCTTACAAAGATTTCGAACAACGCGGGGACCATTTCCGCAACCTGGTGGCCCGTGGCTAGCGGCAGCCGCGCTCTGCCGGCCTCCTGCACGTTGCCGCAGAAGTTAAAGGAATGATAATGGCGCTTCAGGTCAGTCAAGCCAAACAGATCGGTAGGTTCGGGACCAGTGTCGATTGGGCGCTGGCCACCGTCCTGACCTGCCTGATTCTGTTCGGGTCTGTCATGGTCTTCAGCGCCAGCTATCCCTGGGCGCTGGAAAACCAGGTATCCCCCTTCTATTACGTACTGCTGCAGCTCCGTTGGCTGGGGGTCGGCCTGGTGGCGCTGGTCGGCGCCGCAATTGTCCCCTACCGCATCTGGGAGCGGTGGAGCATACCACTGATGGCCATAGGGCTGATCTCCCTGATTGCAGTCATCTTTCTGGGCGAAAGCCGATTCGGCGCAACCCGTGCCTTCCCCGGCGGCCGCGTTCAGCCTAGTGAGCCGGTGAAAGTGATCGTACTCATCTACATCAGTACCTGGCTGGCCAGCAAAGGCGACCGAATCAAAGACATAAATTACGGCCTGATTCCCTTCGGCGTGCTCATGGGAATTGTGACGGGGCTCATCGTAGCCCAGCCGGATATCAGTACCACGATTCTGATTGTCGCCACCGCGCTGATCATCTTTTTTCTAGCCGGCGCCGAGCTGAAACAGCTTATCCTGGGCGGATTTGTGGCCGCCGTCACCTTCTGGCTGGTGATCACTCGCAACAGCTATGCTAGCCGCCGCGTCAGCGCACTGCTCGAATCGATCCAGTCTCCCCTGAACAGCTCCGAATGGCAGATCCGCGAAGCCAGCCAGGCCATCGTAAAAGGAGGCCCGCTTGGCGTGGGGCTGGGCAACAGTACCGAAAAGTTGCCCGGAAATCTGCCCCTGAGTTGGTCGGACAATATCTTTGCAGTCATCGGCGAGGAGATGGGGTTGCTGGGCACGCTGCTGGTGATTCTGCTCTTCACGCTCTTTGTCTATCGCGGTCTGCGCATCGCCAGTGAATCGACCGACATTTTCGGCTCTCTTCTGGCGGTGGGAATCACCGCCCTCATCATCCTGCAGGCCATTATTCACATCGCGGTCGCGGTGGCCGTCGCGCCCCCCACCGGCGTAACACTGCCGTTCGTCAGCTTTGGCGGCAGTTCTCTGGTTACGTCCATGGGCGCTGCCGGCATACTGCTGAACATCAGCCGCTATCGCGGTCAGCCTCCGCCTCCCGCGTCCCGACGCGGCGAAGACGGCGGTCGCCGTCACCCCTCGGCGCGCGACCGAATTCGCGGCGGCCTGGCCAGCGCTTTTGGCTCAAACAAATCCGGGGCATCCTCTGGCCCCTCAGGGCAGACAGCCCATGCGCCTTCTAATTTCGGGTGGTGGAACCGGGGGACACGTATATCCGGCTCTCGCCGTCGTCGAACAACTGCGAATCAACGCTCTGACCGCCGCGACCGCTCAGGGTAACCCT
The DNA here is from genome assembly GCA_026914085.1 of Caldilineaceae bacterium. Taxonomy (GTDB): domain Bacteria; phylum Chloroflexota; class Anaerolineae; order Caldilineales; family Caldilineaceae; genus Bin5. Next base: position 3,386 of record JAPPKG010000660.1, read on the forward strand.
GCCCTGCTGTGGCTGGGGAGCCGGACCGGCATCGAGCACCCTCTCGTGCAGGACGCTGGCATCCCCTTCCACGACATTCAAAGCGGCGCGCTGCGAGGACGCAATCCATTCATGGCCTCACGTAATCTGGCCAAAGTGCTGGCGGGCATCAGCCAGTCTCTGCAGATTCTCGAAGATTTCCGGCCGCAGGCATGTTTTGCCACCGGCGGCTATGTCATGGCGCCGGTCGCCATAGCCTGTCGAATGCGCTCGGTGCCGGTCATGATCTATCTGCCGGACATGACCCCCGGTCTGGCGGTGCGCTGGCTCAGCCGCATGGCGCAGCGGGTCGCAGTCAGCTTCCCCGAGGTGGCCGGCTTCTTCGGCCAGAAGGCGGTGGTCACCGGTTACCCTGTGCGCGCCGGACTGCTCAACGCGCTCGTGGACAGACAGGCGGCCCGGCAGAAGCTGACCCGGAAACTGGGATTGGAGCTGGAGGATCGACTGCCTCTGCTGCTCGTCTTCGGCGGCAGCCAGGGCGCGCGCACCATCAACCGGGCCGTTTGGCAGGCCGCGCCAGCCCTGTTACCCGCCTGCCAGATTCTGCACGTCATCGGGACGCGCGACTGGCCCCTGCTGGAACAGGAAGGGCCGGCGCTGTGGGATAGCCCACTGGCCTACCGCTATCATCCCGTCGCCTATCTGCACGAGGAGATGGCCTGGGCGCTTGCCAGCGCGGACCTGGCGGTCGCCCGGGCCGGGGCCAGCGTGCTGGCCGAGTTTCCGCTGGCGCGCCTCCCGTCCGTACTCGCGCCTCTGCCCGGCGCCGGCTCCCACCAGCGCCCCAATGCACAGAAGCTGGCCGAATCCGGCGGCACGATCATCATCGAGGACGGACAGTTGGCGCAAAACCTGGAATCGACCCTCGCGGCGCTGCTGGCCGATCAAAGTAGACGGCACGCCATGGGCGCGGCGGTCGGCGCCCTGGCCCGGCCGCAGGCCGCAGACAATATCGTGCGTGAACTTCAGCGGCTCGTAGCCCATGGCTAGCACGGTTCACCGGCCGCCGGGGCTGTGGACTGCGACGATGAAGAGTGACTGCAAAGCAGACGGGGCAGACCCAAAGGACGCCCTACCTAATAGGATGAAAGCATAAAAATGAGTGAATCTACGCCAGGCACAGTTGCATTTGTATTCTACGTCCTCCTATTTGCTTGGGTCGGCTTCCGGCGGGGGCTGTTCAGAGAACTGTTGGTGCTCGTTGTCTCGGTCGGGGGTTTCTTCCTGCTGCAACAGAACCAGGGCCTGGCCCTGGAAATCGTCAGGCAGGTGTTGGGAATCGTGTTCGGTATCGTCGCTGTGGGTGCAAAGTTCCTGGCCTCGCTGGGTCCAGGGAGCGCGGGGGGAAATGGCGAACCGGTCTACACGCTCGGCCCCTCGGACTGGCTCTCCGATGCAGACCAGCCGACCGTATCATTTCTCGTCTGGTCGGGGCTGCTGCTCTTAACCTACCTGCTGACCAATAAGGCGATCCCTGACAGCCTGAGTACATCCGGTCTGCTCGCGGCCATGCTCGGCGTTGGCAACGGACTGTTCTACATCCCTACTTTTGCGCCGCGGCTGATGGCCTTCATCCCGGAGGTCGGGGTTACGTCGGTTTCCTCCCCCGGCACGGGGATGGAGGGCCTTCTGCAAAGCGTGACCGACATGATGCATTCCGGGTTTGGCGATCTCTGGGTGGCATTGGGGCCGCAACAGCCCATCCTGGCCGCGATTGCGTTGACGGTGCTGCTCGTGGCGGTGATCAGCACCCTGCGCCGCGGCGGCCAGACCTGATCGAGCGCAAACCGGGCCATGCTGCGGCAAACCGCCATCCGGGCAACACGTCTGATTACTGAACCGTTATGGGTCTGATCGAAGTTTACTTTGGGTCTATCGCCGGCATCATTACAATGATTGGCCTTGCCCAGGGTTATGCGCGCGAACTGGGCAGGTCCATGATCATTATCGTCGCCATCTTTCTGCTGCTCTACGTCCAGGATCGTCTCAATCCGATCCTGGACAGTGTATGGCGCATGGTATTCTCGGCTGAGGATGTCGGCGCCCAGCAGTTGTTTCTAAGCAACTTCTACCTGGTCACCTTTGTCGTTATCATCTTTGCCGGCTATGCCGGACGGGTCATTACTTTCAGCGGTCAGCAGTGGCCGATGCCCCAGGGCGCCATACTCAGCTGCCTGGTCGGCGCAATCAACGGCTACCTGATCAGTGGCAGCCTCTGGTATTACCAGCACATCTACGGATACCCCCTCGCTAACCTGGGATGGATTAATCCGGACCTGTCGCCGATCGCTACTGAGTTGGTGCGCTATCTGCCCCAGAATATCATGCCGTCACCGACGCCGTGGGTCATTCCCATCGCAATCCTGCTGCTGATGCGGGTGCGCGGATGAGAGTGCAAATATGAGGATACAAGGATGAGAGTTGCACGCGCCCCGGCAGGAGGGCGGCGCAGCCATGGAGGCGGCGATGCCGGTTGACAGCTGGCAGAAGCGGTTACAAAAAGCGCTGGACCCGTCCCTGCCCGCGAAAGGCGGGGACGACACGCGGCCGCGCGTGCATCTGATCGGGATAGGCGGCGCTGGCCTCTCGCCCATCGCCCACGTTCTCCTGGAACAGGGTATACACGTCAGCGGCAGCGACCGCCAGGAGAGCGAGCGCACACGCCGGCTGGCTGCCGCCGGCGCGACAATCTTCGGGCGCCAGGGCGCGGCCGCAGAGCTCAGCGAGTCGCCCGACCGGGAACGCCCCGACGTGGTCCTGATCAGCAGCGCCGTCGATGAAACCAACCGCGAACGCCAGACCGCACAGAGGCTGGGGATTCCGGTCGTCAAGAGAGAGTCTTTTCTGCGGCCGCTGCTGGCCGGCCGCGACGTCATCGCTGTCTCCGGCACGCATGGGAAGAGCACGACCACCTCCATGATCGTGCAGACGCTGCATGACAGCGGCTGTGACGCCGGCTATATCATCGGCGCCGACCTGCCCGGATTCGGCAACGCCCACGCCGGCACCGCCCGCGCCTTCGTGATCGAAGCCGACGAGTATGACCGCATGTTCCATGGGTTGACGCCGATGGCGGCGGTCGTGACCAATGTGGAGTGGGACCACCCCGACTGCTATCCGACGCCGTCCAGCTTTGTAGACGCCTTCCGTCAGTTTGTTGCGCAGGTGCGCGCCGAAGGATGCGTCGTCTCCTGCGGGGATGACCCCGGCGCGGAGGCGCTACGCACAGAACGCCCAGCCGGGGGCGGCCCGGCCTGGCTGACCTATGGACTGCGGGAAGGATGCGACGTACGCGCCGCCGGTGAGACGGTCGAAACGGGCGGGGGCTATGCAGCAGCAGTCCACAGTGAAGGGGAGTCGATCGGACGCCTGCGGCTGCAGGCGCCGGGCATCCATAATCTGCGCAACGCCCTGGCCGCGCTGACCGTCGCCCGCCGCTTCGGCGTGCCGGCTGCACAGGCTCTGGCCAGTCTGCACCAATACACCGGCATTGGCCGGCGTTTTGAACTGAAGGGGACGCGGGGAGGTGTGACGGTCATCGACGACTACGCCCATCACCCCACTGAAATCCAGGCAACCCTGGCCGCGGCCCGCAGCCGCTTCGGCGAGCGGCGTATCTGGGCCGTTTTTCAGCCCCATACGTTCAGCCGCACCAGGGCGATGCTGCACAAGATCGCCTGCAGCTTCGACATCGCCGATACGGTACTGGTAACCGACATCTACGCCGCCCGGGAGAGCGGCGACAATGCCATGGCCGCCGCCGAGGTCGCGGCCGCCAGCCATCACCCTTCGATCCGTCACAGCGGCGGCATCGAGGCGACGAGTTCGCTTCTCCACGACGAAGTCACCGCCGGCGACGTCGTCCTGACTCTGGGTGCGGGCACCAGCCACCGCATCGGCGAAACACTGCTGGAGAGACTGGGAACCGATGGCTGAAAGGGGTAATGTGCTGCCGCTTGTCCTGATCGTGTGCGGGGCGCCGGGAACCGGTAAAACGACGCTGGCCCGCGAACTGGCTCCGGCTCTGCGTCTCCCCTTAATCGCACGCGACGATCTCAAGGAGTCGCTCTTCGAGACCCTGGGCTGGTCAACGGTGGAGTGGTCGCAGCGGCTGGGCGGGGCAACGTATGAATTGGTCTATCTGCTGATCGAACGCCTGCTGGAGGCACGCTGTTCGCTGCTTGTGGAGACCCCCTTCGATCCGGACTGGGCCAACCCGCGCTTCCAGGCATTGCAGGCGCGCCACCCCTTCCAGCCGGCACAGGTCTTCCTTTCCGCCCGGGCCGACCTGCTGCGCCGGCGCTACGCCCAGCGGGTGGACAACGGCGCACGGCACCCTGGGCATGTGGACCGGCTGCGGATGGGCGAGTTCGACACGGTCGAGTTGGCGCGGCGCAACCGTCCCCTGGACCTGGACGGTCCCGTATTTCACGTCGACACCAGCGACTTCGCGTCCCTGGATTTCGACAAGCTGGTAGGACAGCTGCGCACCTTACGAGGAATCTGACTGCGAAGTGACTGTACTCGACATCATGGCACCAGCAACGGCCCCGGGCCGTCCAAAGGTGGAAATTGGCGCCGCCGCCCTCGAACAGATCGAAGCCCTCGGCGTGCAGATCCGCCAGGACCACCCGCTGGCGAGCCTGACGACAATCAAGATAGGCGGCCCTGCCGACTACTTCGCGACTGTCACGGACACGCATAGGCTGCTGAAGCTGGCACGCTGGGCCAGGGCCAATGACCTGCCCTACCTGATTCTGGGCGGCGGCAGCAATGTGCTGATCAGCGACCGCGGCGTACGCGGGCTGGTGATTCATAACCGCTGCAATGCAGTGCAGGTGCAGGATGCCCCCTGCTGCGATTATCCCAAAGACAGCCGCCCCTTCCTCTACGCCGAGAGCGGCGCGCTCATGGCCGGCGCCGCCCGCACCGCCATCAACGCCGGGCTGACCGGACTGGAGTGGGCGGTGAGTGTGCCCGGTTCCGTCGGCGGGGCCGTGGTCAACAACGCCGGCGCGCACGGCGGCGAGGTCAAGGACTCGCTCTGGAACGTTCTTTTGCTGGACGACAACGGCGATATCCAGGTCTATCGCGTCGAGGATCTTGCCTATGCCTACCGTCAGAGCAGCTTGAAACGGGAAGGGGCTGCCGACGCCGGCTTCGGTCCCGTCCTCCTGAGCGCCAACTTCCGGCTGCAAACCGGCGACCGCGACACCATCCGCGCCGCCGCCCAATCTTTCCTGGGCCATCGACGCAGTACACAGCCGGTGGAGCCCTCACTGGGCAGCACATTTGTCAACCCGCCGGGCGATTTTGCCGGACGCCTGATCGAAGAGGCCGGGCTAAAGGGATTCCGTCTCGGCGGCGTCGAGGTCAGCCGTACGCACGCCAACTTTCTCATCAACCCCGGCGGCGCCGGCGCCGCGACAGCAGCCGACGTCATGGCGATGATCGAACACATTCAGACAGCAGTGGCGCGGCGCAGCGGCGTTGCGCTGCAGCCGGAACTGCAGAAGATCGGAGAATGGTGACCCCAATGACGTGTAATCCAGTACGAGTCGGTGTCCTTTTTGGCGGCAAGAGCGGGGAGCACGAGATCTCCTTGCTCAGCGCGCAGACGGTCATCCGCGCCCTCGACGACGCCGGCTACGAAACCGTGCGGCTCGGCATTACCAAGACCGGAGAATGGCTCACCGGCGCCGATCCGCTGGCGCAGCTGACCAGCAGCAAGGTGAAAGAGAACGGCCATGGCGGGATAAAAGAGGCCGACGCCGCCCCGCTCGCGCCCCGCTCCACGCAGTTCCCGCTCATGCAGCATAGCGAGCGCCTGCCCTCGGTGGACCTGATCTTTCCCGTGCTCCACGGCCCCTACGGTGAGGACGGGACCGTGCAGGGGCTGCTTGAGATGCTCGAGATGCCGTATGTGGGCTGTGGCGTCCTCGCCAGCGCGGTCGCCATGGACAAGATTACTGCCAAGGCGCTCTTTGCCGCCGCCGGCATCCCTCAGGTCGCCTACCGCACACTGCTGCGCCGCAACTGGGCCGAAGGCCCGGAGTCGGACGCCGGCTCGCTCGAGAACCGCCGTGAGAAGATACTGGACGAGCTGGAGTCTACCCTGCCCTATCCACTCTTCGTCAAACCGGCAAATCTGGGCAGCAGCGTCGGCATCAGCAAAGCCAGAGACCGGGCGGAACTGGCGCACGCCATCGAGCTGGCCTGCCGCTACGACCGCAAAGTGCTGGTTGAGGAAGGCGTGCACGACGCCCGCGAACTGGAGGTCAGCGTCCTCGGCAACGATGCGCCCCGCGCCAGCGTCGTCGGCGAGGTGGTTCCGGCCAATGAGTTCTACGACTACGAGGCCAAGTACCTGGACAAGGGCAGCCGGCTCCTGATCCCGGCGGACATTCCCCCCGCCCTGGCAGACGAAATCCGGCTGCTTTCCGTTCGCGCCTTCCAGGCCCTTGACGGAGCCGGTCTCGCGCGGGCAGACTTTCTGTTAGGCGCTGACGGCCAGCTCTATCTGAACGAGCTGAATACCATGCCCGGCTTTACCGCCAGCAGCATGTACCCGAAACTGTGGGAAGCCAGCGGCGTTCCCCTGACCGAGCTCGTGGGTATCCTGGTCGATATGGCGCTGGAACGGCATGCGGATCGCGGGCAGAACCGGATCCATCGTTAGTCCCGCTCTGTTGAGACAATCGCGGAGCGTCCGCGTAACCTGCTGAAGATCGGCAACGACCCGTAAAGTAGTACAATCAGATCAGTACAATGCAAACTGCCTTCAACCCAGGGCGCAAACAGAAACGAGGATCACGGGCCGCGCGTAAGGCTGTCTCGTCCAAACATGTGCGGCGCCGGCGGCACGCGCAGACCCGCCGCCGCTTCACCGCGGCGCTGCGTTCGACGCACGCCTTTGTCCTGCGAAGCAGCCGGTCGTGGCTGGGCTTCAAAGGCAGAGCCAAGCGGAAACCGTCGACACTCCCCGTCCCTGCAGGCGCACAGGCCACCCTCTTCCCTGGCTTTTCCGGTCTGGCCCCGAGCAAAACGGTCAGTCTACTGCTGCTGGCTGCGGTCGCGGCCGCCCTGTACTGGCTGTACACCAGCGAAAGCTTCTACATCTATAGTGAAAACGTGAGCTTTGAAGGCGCCCGCTATCTTTCGCAAGAGGAGCTCTTCGCTGCCTCCGATATCGACAGCTGGAGTATCTTCTGGCTGGATCCGGAAAAGATCGCAGAACAGGTGATGACGCACCCCTACGTTACCGATGCAGATGTAAAAATCCGCTGGCCCGGGCACATCAACATCAGCGTTCAGGAAGTGCTCCCCGTGGCACTCTGGGCGACCGATCAGCAGGAGTACTGGCTGCTGGAGGACGGCGTGGCCCTCGCCCCCCGGGAGTTGGACATGCAGCCGGCGCTGCGCATCATCGATCCCTCCGCCGAAGCGCAGACGGCCAACGTGGAAGGCGACCTGCAGATCGATAAACGGGTCCTGACCTCTGCCATGTTTTTGTCAAATCGTCTTTCCATCGTTTCTGAGTTCTGGTACAATTCTCGTTACGGCTTGAATTTCAGCCTGCCGTCGACCAAGGCATGGGTCCACTGGGGAGATGGATACAATTTCGAAGAAAAATGGACGGCCTTGCAATGGTTAATGCCACAACTGGAAGCAGCCGGAGACGAAGCGCTTACCCTTAATGTAATGGTACCGAACCGTTCCTTCATCCGCCGATACGACGGTGAGCCGGCTGAGCAATAAGTCTTGATGCTACACCGCTACATTCAGAAACTCGTTCAGAAAAACCTTCAGAGAAACTGTCAGTGACCAGAGAGATTATCGCCGCGGTCGATGTCGGCACCACAAAAATCTGCGCGCTGGTGGGCACCGTCATCCATGACAGCCTGGGCAATCTCGCCGTCAGAGTTCTTGGCGGCGGCGTTACGCCCAGCAGGGGGCTGCGCCGCGGCGTTGTCATGGACGTCCCGGAGGTGACCACCGCCATCGGCGAGGCGCTGGAGTCAGCCGAACAGGAGTCCGGCGAACAGATCACCAGTGCCTACCTGGGCATCGCCGGCAACCACATCGCCACCTCGAACAGCGCCGGCATCAGCCCGATCGACGGACGCCATGGCGTCACCGGCAACGACATGCAGCGAGCGCTTGAGGGCGCACGCGCGGTTCAGATTCCCGCCAACAGGCAGATCATCCATGTGATCGCCCGCCACTGGAAGGTGGACGAGCAGGAGAATATCCAGCAGCCCCTGGGCATCCTCGGCAGCCGCCTCGAAGTCGACGCCCATATCGTCACCGGTACCATCAACGCCATCAACAATCTCGCCCAGTGTGTGCTCGCCCATGGCATCGACATCGATGAGCTGGTCTTGGAACCTCTCGCCAGCGGCGAGGCCGTGCTGACCGCCGAAGAGCGGCAGATGGGCGTCGTCATGGCCGACCTGGGCGGCGGCACCACCGACCTGGCCCTATTCCGCGGCAACGGGCTCTGGCACACCGAAGTGCTTGACGTGGGTGGCAGCCACATGACCAACGACGTCGCCATCGGGCTGCGCGCCCCTTTTGAAGTGGCCGAGGAGCTGAAACTGCGCTACGGTCATCTGCAACCGGAACGGATCGCCGAAGACGAACAGGTCTGGGCCACCGTTTTCGGCGATAAACCGGAACGCACCTTCAGCCGCCGCTTTATCAGCCAGATCCTGCAGGCACGCGCCGAAGAGACCGCCGAACTCATCCAGAGCCGGATCACCAGGAGCAGCTACGGCAACATGGTGCCGGCAGGGCTCGTCCTCACCGGCGGCGCCAGCCAGCTCCCCGGCGCAGTCGACCTGTTCCGCAGAATTCTGCGCATGCCGGTGCGGATCGGCAGTCCCGTCGACCATCCCGCCGTGCATGGGTTGAGCAGAGAACTGCAATCTCCCGCCTTCGCCACCGCGGCCGGCCTCCTGCTCTGGGCGCTCTACGAAGACGCCCGCGCAATCCACTACCCCATGCAGAGAATGATCCCGGAAAACGGCCAGATCCTGGACCGGGTCGGCGGCTGGCTCAAGAGCCTGCTGCCGGATTGAGACAACGTCTCCTTCCGGGCGCCCGGCGATACCCAGAATCGAGAGACAGACGGGTCAGACCGTACGCTCGACCCCCATGTGACTGCCGTGTGATCGACCGCAAAGCCGTTGAAATCCCCGTCCCCCACTGCGTCTCAACGAGCGTTCGGGCGCAGCCTGATGGCGTCGTAGATAGATCGTAGGTAGATTGCCTAGAATAGCTTGAAAGGGGTTGGGCCGGCTCCCATACCCGCGCCCAGAAAGTGTTCCTGCAACCACGACGGCGAAAAACCGTCTTCCGGCCAGTCGTTTCCCGTCTCCTCCGGGCCCGGCGCTGCGCAGAGGCTATTTCGTAGATGGATCGTAGGCATATAGTCCAGAATTGGCCCCAATTCAGTCTCAAACTAGCCCGGCAACAGCTTGTCATGGCATCTTGCCGGACTCCAGAGTATTCCGCCCCCTATCCGCCTGAAATATGGACCCATCCGAGCCTTTTTGCGGGAACTTCCCTAATTCAGTGACTTTGCAATCGATTTCAGGTGTAGTACGATGAGACAATTCTGACACAGCGGTGAGAACGGAGCTTTTGGTCCCGCCAGGGAAAGTGCAAATTCCAAAAGCGGCCCTGACAATGTCTGCCAGCGGTTAAAGGAGATCAATCTATGACGAGACGGAGTAGCGCCTCACAATTTGTAGACAACTTTGCCCAGATAAAGGTTGTCGGCGTTGGTGGTGGCGGACAGAACGCGGTCAACCGCATGATCGAGGCAGACGTTCAAGGCGTGGAGTTTATTGCCGTCAATACCGATGCACAGGCCTTGATGCTCTCCAACGCGCCGCAGCGTCTGCGGATTGGAGACAAACTGACCAGGGGTCTGGGGTCGGGCGGAAAGCCGGAAATCGGCTTGCGGGCGGCTGAGGAGAGCCGGGAAGAGATCGAGCAGTTGTTCGAAGGCGCGGATATGGTTTTCGTGACCGCTGGTCTGGGCGGCGGTACGGGTTCCGGCGCGGCTCCGGTCATCTCCTCCATCGCAC
>JAPPKG010000008.1:0-13488 GCA_026914085.1 Caldilineaceae bacterium
CAACAACATGCCTCATCGACCGGGTGTCGATATTCGTAACAGGTGCCTATTCGAAGGTGTCCAGCCAGACCGCGTCCCACCAGTCCCATCAAATCCCCGTATGTGCCGGCCTTGTGCCAGTCCTTTCCCGCCCAAAAGCTGGGATGCACCCCTTCAAACCATCGAAACGCCTAAATCACACGTTCGTTTCCGCCGTCCACCGGGATCTGCGCGCCGGTCGTCTTGGCAAATACCGGACCCGCCACCGTACAGGCCAGCGCCGCCACATCGGCAGAGGTAATCTCAACCCCCAGCAGATTGTTGGCCTTATACTCGTCCACGCTGATGCCGTAGCTGGCAGCCCGTTCCTCCAACAGTTCCGACGACCAAAGCCCAGTGTCAAAGACCGCATTCGGATGCAGCACATTCACTCGGATGCCATCCCCCGCCAGCTCCAAAGCCGCGACGCGCGCAAGCTGCGTTAGACCGGCCTTCGCCACCGAATAGGCTCCCGCTCCAGGACCCGGCGCCGGCGCGTTCTTTGAGCCGATGATGACCACCGCCGGATCGCAACCCAACTTCAGGTAGGGCGCACACGCCTGCAAAAGCCGCTGCTGGCTGGTCAGGTTCACCTCGATGCTTCTGTCCCAGTGGTTGCCATCCATTTCAGCCAGCGCCTGGCTGGCCGGAAATATGCCCGCGTTGCAGACCAGAACATCCAGACCGCCCCAGCGACTCACTACCTGGTCCACCGACGCCTTAAGCCCGTCTTCGTCAGTCACGTCGCACCTGATGCCCAGAACCATCTCAGGGTCGAATAGCTCCGACACTTCGGTACTGATGTCCAGCGCGGCGACGACCGCGCCTCGTCCCAGGAAAGCTTCCACGCACGCTCGCCCAATGCCGCTGGCCCCGCCCGTTACCAATACCACCTTGCCCTGCAACGCCGGCGGTGCACCTGCTCCCTTCAACTTCGCCTGCTCCAACTCCCAGTACTCTATGGCGAAGATCTCACTCTCGCCCAGCGGCCGCCAGCCTCCCAAAGCCTCCGACCATCCAATAGCCCGCAGCGTGTGCCTCCTTATGTCGTCGATCGCCGCGATCTCCTTGGGCGTGCCGCCGAAGGCTACGCTGCCAACGCCCGGCCACAAGGCCCAACGCGGCGCCGCGTCCAGACGTGAGAGGCTGCCGTCCCTATGCCTGTCAAAGTAATCACCATATGCCGAAACGTACGCGCCCACATCCTGCTCCGCACCCTCTCCCGTGACAACCAGAGGAATCCTCTTAGTACGAATGACATGGTCGGGAGTCAGTAAACCGCGTGTTGCCAGCTCAGGGGCCTCTGACAGCTCCGAAAACTCCCTCGTCGCCGCCCCTTGATCCACTGAAGCCAGTACCGCTTGCCCCCTGGCGCTGGATACGGCCTTGCGCAGCCGGGCCAGTTCCTCCAGCCGTGCCGCTGCTGTGCCCCTGTCAGAACTCCTGACCTCAAATCTGTTCCCGGCCTTCTCCTCAATATACTCTTCCGCGGCCGTCACAATCTCGATGTGCCGTTCGTAGCTCTCGCGTGCACCGTCAGCAAAGGTGAAGACGCCATGATTGAGCAGAATCATCCCCGGCAGAGAATCCCAGTCAATGTCCCTCGTCATCTCATAAATCGCCCGTGCCAGCACAAATCCCGGCATCACATACGGGACAATCATCATCTCCGGACCATAAAGGTCGCGCACGATGGCCTCGCCGTCCGGCGTGTTCGTCAGGGCCACCACCGCGTCGGCATGCGAGTGATCCACGAAACGATAGGGTATGACTGCATGCAAAATGGCCTCTACCGAAGGGTTGGGAGCGTAGGGATCGGTCATCGCCGCCCTCTGCGCCGTGACCATCTCACTGTCACTCAATTCCTCCAAAGTCGCCATGCGCTGCAACGCGCCCAGCCGCACCGGCGCGAAGCCAGGCGCCTCTATCGTCGCCAGATCCCAGCCGCTGCCCTTTACGTATAGGACCTCTTCCTCGTCACCAAAGATGTCCTGTGCCGTCGCCTTTACTGACGTATTGCCCCCGCCGTGCAGGACAAGCGAGGGATCGCTCCCTAGCAGTCGCGACGAATACACCCGCAGACTGAGCGGGTCCCCCGCAAACCGGGCCGCCTCTTTCTCATTCCATCTACTTTGCATGGTCTCTTATCGTTGACCCCGTTCCCAGCTCTAGCCGGCCAACCGTTCCAGCGACTCCTGAACACTGGGTCTTCTGCCTGAGGCGACATCCTCCTTCCGCCTCTCGTGAAAGACTGTCAGGATTCCATTCGACTTTGCCAACCCGCTGATCTCCCTGCAGTACGGCTCGAGATTTTCACCGGGCAGCGCCCACAGCGCGACGTCATCAGAGAGCGCGTCCAGATATGCCCGCGCCCCGCAACAACCCAGGCTCATCGCAGCTCTACCCCCATTCCTGACTTGGGGCACCACCGCGCACGCAGGCCTTCCCATCGCCGGCGGAACGCCCTCGTCGACCCTCGCAACCGCTTCTGTCAGAATCAGGCTCTGCTGGGCGTGTGCAAACAGCAGGACGACGTCGGCATCCATGGGAAAGTCGGCCAGCGGACCGTAAACCGCATGTTGGACCGGATGTTGCATGACCGGAATCGCCGCCACTTCCTCTTCGCGAACATAGTCCAGGCCCTGCATCGCCTCGAGCGCCGTCATCAGTTCGGTCGCCTGCGCCTCCGACGCGCCCGAAAGATTATGTGTGTGCACCCCGATCGCACACAGTTCATGGTCCATGGCGCTCGTCGAAAATACCTTCTGCGACGCCTCCTGCCAGAAGTAACAACCTGCCGGTGCCACATCCTCGTAGGACGAAATCCCTCCCGGCAGATCGTCGGTGAATGCAACTGCCACCGGAGGCAGCGAAAGCTGCAACGACTCCTCAAGTTGCGCGGCCTGCGTCTCGTATTTCTTCATTGAGTGCAATCTCCTGAATGTGTCTGGATCTTGGACCTGCTCTCTCGTCTGAGGCTGTAAAAAACAGACTTCACGCTGAATCGGGACCGGGCTGACCCACAGAATTGCAGCGTAGGATTGATAATGGCTTCAAGCCTGCAACTCTCTCACGAAGTCCACCCACGCCGGGTTTGATTCGAAGCCAAGTTTGAAATTGAGGGCCAGCATCGGACTGTCTTCCTCGTTACTCGTCTCGATCGTTTCTGCGCCGTTGACCTGAGCAAATTCAATGGTTCGCAATTTGAGAGCAGTTGCGATTCCCCTGCGCCGATGGGACCTGATTACACCGGTCAGTCCCGCGTCCAGGCGCCTCCCTTCCGGGTCGTTGCGCCACAGATTGCTCATCCCTACCAGGGCCCCGTCGTCGCCCAGGGCAATGAAAAAAGCTTCTTCCACCAGTGCCGGATCTCCCAGAACCATTTCCTCAAATTCAGCTATCGTCGGCTTCGCCAACGGCTCGGTTGAAGGCACGTCCTGCACGATCTTCCACCGCAAGCTGCACAACTCCCTCTTCCAGTCCGGCTCCTCCACGCGGAATTGGGACAGCGTAACCAGACGTATCCTCTCTTGGGCTAGCCGGTCGTATGCCCCTGCCCAAACAGGTTTTTCGAACGCCGCGACCCGCAACGTCGACGAGGGCGAGCGCATCGCCTCCCGAAAGCCATTTCTGAGCAGGAATCCGACTCTGTCTCTGTCGTCTTCCTTCGCTCGGCAAACCAGACGTCTGAACCTGCCCTTGTGACGTGCCAGCACGCCTTGAACACCCTCGATCAGGACCGGAAGAAGCAGATCCTGCGGATGGTCGGGATGCGTGTCAAACTGCACGTGCGCCGTGAACTGGCTTTCCTGCCAGTAAGCCTCATAGCAGGTCCCAACCGCCACCATCTCCTCGCCTGGCGAATAGGCTGCGACCCGTACAAAGAGTGACCCCGGCGGCCATTCACGGTCTTCCCTCTCTAGCTCCTCCCCTGACTGAGGTCGACCCCCAGGTGACGCCGCCCGCAGAAGAGCTGCCAGAGCCTCATACGCTTGTTCGCTCGATTGGAAGCGACGTACCCTATAGGCTGTCACGTCTGGCCGTTCATCGACGGCATCCTGACGGCGGCGTCGCGCCGCTCATGCATATTGTATTCCATCGACTTGGGATAGCGGTCCGGCAGGTGAGAAACGTCGTTGAGACGGTTGAGCGCTGCTGCCGGCATCACCCAACCGCCACCCTGTAAATTGTCCTGCGCCTGTTCTGCAGTGCGTGCCCCAACGATCGCGCTTGTGATCGCGTGCTGCTCCAGCACCCAGCGCGTGGCGACCTGCGCAGGCGTTCGGTCCAGGTCGGAGGCAACGTCCAGCAGCGTAGTCAGCGTCTCGTCGGCGTTGGCGGCAAAATAGTTTTGCGGAAAAGCCCATCCTTCCTCCGACCGCGTGCCGCTGTGCGACCGTTCTCCCGGCCTGTACTTGCCCGTCAGAAAGCCGCCACCCAGAGGACTCCAGACCACTACGCCAATGCCTTTCAACTCGCATACCGGGACAATTTCCTGTTCGATATCGCGCACCACGAGGCTGTACTGTGGCTGGTACGCCGCGAATCGTTCCCAGCCGTTGTGGTCGCTCAGCCACATCGCCTCCATCAGACGCCAAGCCTCAAAATTGCTGCACGCGGTATAGCGCACCTTCCCTTGCCTCACTAAATCGTCCAGGACTCGCAGCGTTTCGTCCAATGGCGTCTGCGAATCAACGTGGTGAATATAGAGGATGTCGATGTAGTCCATCTGCAAGCGGCGCAGACTGTCCTCGACCGTATGCATCATGTGGAAGCGGCTGGTGCCCGAACTGTTCACGTCAGGCCCCATCGGATTGAAAAACTTGGTCGCGACGATGGCATCGCGCCGGCGCCCTTTGAGGACCTGGCCCAGTATCGTCTCTGAAGCGCTGTCCGCGTAGGAATTGGCGGTATCGAAGAAATTCACCCCGGCGCCGATCGCCAGGTCGACAATACGCGCCGCCTCCCCTTCGTCGGTACCATGTCCGAACGTCATCGTCCCCAGGCAGATCTCCGACACCTTCAGCCCGGTACGCCCCAAACGCCGGTATTCCATACCCATCTCCTCCAATAAGTCTAAGGTCCAACCATCAGCTTCCCTGCACCCGGGAAATCACCCGTTCACTTCCCTCGGCCAGAGGCGCCAGGGCCCGAAGTTTGCCAATCTACCCATCGTCCACAGGTGCGATAGTAACTGCAGGTGTCAGTCCTACACCACTTCCTGTAGTGCCGGTCCAGCCCAACCCACCTCTACAATCGATCATGCTCCGCAATCCCGTCCTGTAGACGGCGCATCTTCAGCACAAAGGAATCCTCGTCCAGCGACACGTCATCATACGCGATCGCCTCTCCCTTGGCGATCGCCCTCTTGAGCACGGCGTCGTCTGCAAGCCCGAACGGCAGCAACCCTTCCAACTGCGCGACAGATGCCTTCTCGCACTGGCCTACCACCGTATATCCCCCGCCGCCGTCCAACTGCTCGCCCGCGCGCAGGTCCCGCTTTGCAACGGTAATGCACTCCGCGGTAGGCGTTGGCGCGCAGGAGCCGTTTGCAGCGCCGAAAAGGACTGCACGCGCAATGCTCAGTGGCGCCGGTACCGCCACGAGGTGATAGGGTCGGTACAGGAGAAAGTTCTTGCCTTCGCCGCCGACGTGACAACCGTTGTAAGCCAGATCCTCCCGCGTGAAAGGATGGTCCGAACGGACGACAACAAACACGCCCATCTTCAGCGGATTGGGCAGCATACTCCTGCCGTCTCCGGCTACCGAATTGGCCAGCTCCACAACGCCGTGCTGGCTCAATAGCCCCCCTTCCTCCTTCAAACTGAAGCGGACCGGTATCTCCTCCAGATTCACCGACGGCTCATGCATGCCCCGTCGATCCGGCACGAGACCCGCGGCATTCGCAAGCGCCGTCATCTCTACCTGCGCCTTCGTGCCGTCGCGAAAGGAGTTGAACATCTTCAGATTTATTGTGCGCCGCTCTATATGCTCCTCGGTGAAGCCGAAACGAGATGCAGCCGTTTCCGGAGTACCTTCGAAATCGTCCTCATAGTAGATCGTACCCCGTCCTGCCGCCACGATCTCCAACCCAAGGCTGCTCGCCCACTCTACGATATTCCAGGTTACCGCCGGTTGATCACCGTCCACCATCGTGTAGACGACTCCGGCAGCTTCTGCCGTGCGTCGCAGAAAGGGGCCGACGGTAACGTCCGCCTCCACGTTGACCATCACCACGTGTTTGCGCCTGCTCAGGGCTTGGAAAGCGTGTCGGGCGCCTACCTCCGGCAAGCCCGTTGACTCGACAATAACGTCGATCGATTCGCAATCTGTCAACGTCAGTCCGTCTTCGACCACAACCGGTTTGCCAGCGCGGACAGCGTCTTCCAGTTCATCCCCTGTTTCCGCAGTCCGTATCTCCTCTTGGCTCGCGCCGCTTGAAAGATAGGCGTAGCGGGCATTGTGTGCACTGATGTCCGCAATTGCCGAAACTTCCATACCCTTCATCTGCGAAATCTGAGCCACCAGACCCGCGCCAAACTTGCCCGTGCCGATGATACCTACCCGAATCGGATTCGATTCCGCCGCCCGTTCAGCCAACAACTGACTTATCATGAACTGCTCCTGCTTGCTCGGCCTCCAGGTCAGCCGTCACCGTCGCCTTCTGGCTCCGGCGCGAACGCCAGCTTCAGTGCCTTGGCCGACACCTCTACGTAGATCCTGGAAAGCCTCTCGTAAATCTCCGGACTGTCTTGTTGAAACGGGGGTGGCCCCAGTCGGCGCAGTAGCGCCATACGTATCAGCGGAGGCGCGATATTGTAGTGCAAAGCCCGTAATTCGTGACGCGTTCCCCCCGGTCCCAGCTGGCGTCCACCCCAAAAGGCATCGATTTGCGCCGCCAGGTCAAGGTCCTCGCCTCTTTGAATGGCCGGGTCCTCCAAAGCCTGCAAACCTTCGTACCCGGCCAGTGACGTGTCAGATTCTAGGCCCGGCTCCTCCTCTTCGCCGCGAGATCCCTCCGCAACGCCGTTACTGCGACGCAGCCGTAGCCCGGTCAGCACCTGATGACGGTCCCTGCCTCGCAGAAGCAACAGCATCCAGGGATCGTCGGCAATCATCCTGCCGAACTGGTACAATACAACCAATGCATGTCTGCACGGCGTACCCTGGCTCTGGCAGTCAGCACAGTTCGCCACCACCTCGCCGCTTTCCGAAGACGTCGATAGCAGAGCGACCTCGGCGTCAGTAAAGACAGTATCCAGCACTGAAAGAAACGTCTCCCACTCGTCTCCCCCTGCCAGAAGCTGTGCCGCATACAGTGCCTCTTCGGCCAGCGTGTCCAGGACTGCCGACCACTCCTCGTCGCGCAACGGCAGAACATCGATATCAACATGGCAGACGCCTCTGTGCGCTTCCACGACCTCAGCCCTGATTCGGCCAAACTGCACGTCAACCGACTTCACCTGCATCCGTCGCGCCAGTGACTGGCCTCTCTTCAGGTCGAAGCCCTGTCCTTTTAGATATTCATACCACCGGCTGGACCATGAAACGTCCTTACTTTCTACGTCCTTCATTGGCCCTTCAATTCCTGTCGAAGTCACGCTATCCCAATTTGCCTCTTCGCTGCTGAGCGGCAAGTCATACCTGCCAATCCGCCTGGGGCGACGCCGCCCGTTGAGCCGCCGCCCGTTGCCGCATTTCGGTCAAGACTTCCTCTGCCAGGCAGATACTATCGGCAACTTCACCCTCCACTACCCGCGACTGCGAAGAGCAATCAGCTGTCGAAGTCCCTCGGTATCCATGTCCGCCAACCAGTCCTCGCCGCTGTTCACAATCGACTCGGCCAAGTCCTGTTTGCTTTCTATCATCTTGTGAATCTGCTCCTCCAAAGTACCGGAAACAACAAACTTGTATACCTGGACGGAGCGTTTCTGGCCGATGCGAAATGCCCGGTCTGTCGCCTGGTTCTCAACCGCTGGATTCCACCAGCGGTCAAAGTGAAACACGTGATTTGCCCTCGTCAGATTCACGCCCACCCCGCCGGCTCTCAAACTGAGCACGAATATCGGTGCCCCGTTACTGTCCTCCTGGAAAGAGCGCACCATCTGCTCCCGTCTCGTCGCCGGCGTCCCACCGTGCAGGAACAATGCTTCCCGTCCGAGATTCTCCATCAGATGCTGCCGCAATAGGTGGCCCATCTCGACAAACTGGGTGAAAACCAGCGCCCGGTCCCCGACCGCCAGCGCCTCCTCCAGCATCTCTGTCAGTCGGCTCAATTTGCCGCTCCGCTCCTCCAGGGGGCCCTTCTCCCCCAAAAAATGGGCCGGATGGTTGGTCACCTGCTTCAACTTGAGCAAAAGACCCAGCACAAGACCCCTGCGCTGCACGCCCTCGCTCCTCTCCACGCGAGCCATCGTCTCCTCAATGACGTCCGTGTAAAGCGTCTCCTGCTCCTTGGTAAGAGAGCAGTACACCACCATTTCGTTCTTTTCAGGCAGATCGGAAATGATCGTTGGATCGGTCTTGAGTCGCCGCAAGAGAAATGGCTGTACCATCCGCCGCAGATCGGCTGCCGCAAACTCGTCGTTGTATCGCTCAACCGGGAGTACAAACTGCTGCCGAAAGTGCTCGCGCTTCCCAAGGTAGCCCGGATTGAGGAACTCCATGATGCTCCACAACTCAAGCAGCCGGTTCTCCACGGGCGTACCTGTTAGCGCTACGCGGAAAGGAGGCGTACTCCCCCTTTCAATCTGGGTACGCGAATTGCCCGTCAGTCGGCGGATCGCCTGCGTCTGTTTGGCCGACGGATTCTTGATGTTCTGTGCCTCGTCCAGGATCAGATCGCTCCACTCCTGCCTCTCCAGCATGTCGATATCCCGCCGCGCAATCCCAAAACTTGTGATTACCATGTCATGCTGGGTCAGCGCGGACCGAAACGCCTCGCCATTCAGTCTGCCGCTGCCGTGGTGAAGCAGCAGACGCAGACCCGGCGCAAATTTCTCAATCTCGTGCCGCCAGTTGGCAACCACGCTCGTAGGGCAGATGAGTAGGGCCGGCCGGTTCTTGCTCTCAGCCTCGCCGTTGCGGGATTCGCGTTGTCCCTCGGCCAGATGTCGGGAGTGGAGCAGGAGAGCGATCGCCTGAATCGTCTTCCCCAACCCCATGTCATCGGCCAGACAGGCGCCCAGCCCAAGGCGTCGCAAGAACGAAAGCCAGCCTACACCGCGGCGCTGATAGGGCCTCAGTCTGCCCACAAATCCTTCAGGCTCCTTAACGTCTTCGACCGGGTCTATCCCCCGAAGCCGTTCCAACGCCGCGCCGAGCCAGCCGTCAGCCACAACCGCCTCCAGCGGCAGTTCAGGCCCCGATACGCCTTCGACCATCTCCCAGTCACCGGTCTGATCGGGGGCCATTACAAGGTTCTGCGGAGGTGATCCTTCTCGACCTGCTGACAGCCCGTTCGCGCTGTGAGTTTCAAAAGGCGCCGCCGACCAGGGCTCCCGATCAGCCTCCTGTTCGGTCCGCGAATAAGCCTGCGCCAGCCCTACCGCCTGCAACAGAGAAATGCTTCCGGCCGAGTCGTTGCGGTCCATGAACTGCCGCGCCGCCTGCACCTGCGCTGGATCCAGCTCCAGCCACTCGCCTCCCAGGCGTACCAGCGGCGACCCCAACTCCGCGAGACGTTCAAACTCTTCTCGGCCCAGAGTCTGTTCTCCGAGAGTCAGTTCCCAACGGTACTGAATCAACCCTCGTAAGTCCAATGAAGCTCCGCCGCCGGTGGCGTCACCCTGACCTCGTTCCCGGCCCTGGCCCTTCCTGTCAGGCGCCGAATCCCCTTCCAAACCTAGGTGCTCGTGGCCGCCCAGTCGTAGACGCAATCCAAGACGGGAACGACTGCGGGCCGCCCACCAGTCCGGCATAATCACACCGAAGCCACTGCTCTGGAGCAAAGGGCCGATCTCCTTCAGAAACAGGTAACTCTCTTCCAGAGTAAGAAACGCCCTTTCAGGTCGCGGCGCCCTCAAGCTTTCACGAATAGGCGAAAACAGCCGGCTGGCCACGCCCAGACCGGTAAGGAGTCGCTCCTGTGGCTGATCAAAGCGGCGACCCTCTATGCGGATACTCTGAACATTCTGGTTCCATATCCTCTGCGCAGGAATCAGTAAATTCGGGTCGTCCTTGTCCTGCAAATAATACTCAAGGTGCCAGTTGTTCAGCGCCATGGGCGCAGGAGCGGTATCGGTGGTATCTGATTCAAGATGCCTCGGCTCCTTGTCTTCCCCCTGCAGCTCAAGTGCAAAGGCAACCTGAAAATTGGAATCCGCCACCGAGGAGTGGAGTTGCTCCATCCACTCAATCCATCGCTTGTATAGCTGGTGCGCGGGCTGAGGAGGCAGATGAAGCAGAGGCTCCTCTCCCGAAAGACCCTCCAGCCACATGGATCCCGAAGACGGGAGAGCGGATCCTTGACCTCCATTCTTGCTGCCGGTAATGTCGCGAAAGCGGTCCTCCCCGTTTGCCTTCGTAGCCTCGGGTGCCCATTCGCGAATCGCACTGTTGATCAGAACACCGATGAAATGCTCGAGAATTGCCCCCGCGGCCGGTGCATCGTCCAGCGCTTCCAGCTCGTACGCCCTGCAAATGGGTGGCATCAATGCCACCAGATACTCAAGTCGTTCCCGCAAGCTGCCTTCAAGCAGAAACGGTTGCCAGGCCGCCCAGAATCGACCGCTGCTATCCGGTTTCAGACCAGGCAAAAAATGTTGCCCCGCAAGCAGCTCCAGCACAAACTTGGCCGCGTGGCTCCAGAACAACAGGTCATTGCCCAATCGCGCGTGGCGAAACAGCGAGGTCGAGGAAGGGAACTCAATGAGTCTCTGATTTGTGAAACGGCTTAGGAAGGCCAGCGTGTGGAACGGATCAAGAGTCAGTCCTGTAACCTGCCAGGGTTGCAGTCTGTACGGCTCCGTTTCGCCGGAGAGCGCATTCACGCCCCTTTGAAATGATCCCAGGTGGGTTTGAGGGCGACCGCTCTGGCTGGGCAGCCATACCCTGGCGGTGGCGGGACTTCCCATCAGGCTGGTTAGCTCACTGGCTGTCGCCAGTTGGCGCAATATCTGTCGAAGGGTTCCCACCGGCAACTGCGCTGGATGGGAAGGGATCTTTCCGTTGCTTCGCGAACCCCGAGGACGCCTCTTGGCTGAGGGCTCTTCTTGGCTGGAAGGCTTGTTCGCCTCGGAACCGTCTGCGCGCTCGCCTTCGCCGGAAGCACCGTTTTCGCCGAGTTCGCGCTCCTCCCATACGCTTGGAGATTCATGGTTCTCTCCCCAAAGGAAGAGTCGCGGTCCATCTTCAGTAGCCGGCAATCTGGATGAATCTAACCCACCGGGCGCTAAGGGATCTGGTGGGACGTCTCGTGTTTCCGTTCCCGGCGTTCTGTCATGACCCCCTTGTTCCACCGGCGACTGGCCGTCTCGCTCCCCCTGCGCACGCCCAATGGGGCTGAGGCCGAAGGCATCCTGCCCTTGTCCGTCGACTGATTGTTTGCCTGAAGCGAGCCATGCAGCGTGAAAGGTAAAAGGCATAACCTACATTGTACCCTGATTTCCCTTTTTCAGTCCAAATCCAACGATGAATCCTGTTCAGCACAATCTGGTATATCTACATTTCGGGTCTGCACTTTCCGGGCGCCATTCCCGGCTAGGCAGTCCTACGTCAAGGTTTCCAATTTCGAATCGGGCCGGCCAGGTATTATCTAGAACAACCCGATCACCTGCCCCGTCTCCAAATCAATGTCCACGCTCTGAGCCGCCGGCCTGCTGCCAAGACCCGGCATCGTTCTCATTTCTCCCAGCAGTGGATAGACAAACCCTGCACCAACACTGGCTCGCACTTCCCGCACAGGCACTGTGAACCCTGACGGCGCACCCTTTAGCTTTGGATCGTGACTCAAACTCAAATGCGTCTTCGCCATACAGATGGGAAGATTACCGAACCCGCTCTGCTCGTACTGCCTTATCTGCCGGTTGGCCAGCGCCGTGTACTCGATTCCGTCTGCACCGTAAATCGTTGTCGCGATCTTTTCCATCTTTGCCTTCAACGGCATCTCCAGCTCATACAGAAACTGAAATTCGCTCGGATCTTCGGCCGCTTCCACAACCGCCCGCGCCAGCTCAGTAGCGCCGCTGCCTCCCTCCGCCCAATGCGTGGAGACCGCCCATCGCGCCCCTTCCTCCTCAGCCACCCGTCCGATTACATCGATCTCACTCTGGAAGTCACTCGCAAAACAGTTGACGCAGACAACCGGGCTTACCCCGTGCGCCCGCACGTTCTGGATCTGCTTGCGAAGGTTCGCCGCGCCCTCTGCTACATCATCCGGGTTCTCCATCAGCATCTCTTCCGGCAGCGGCCGGCCCGGTACAACCCGGTACCGCCCCGTATGCGACTTGAGCGCACGCACCGTCGCCACCAGTACGGCCGCATCCGGCCGCAGCCCGCTGTACCTGCACTTGATGTTGAAAAACTTCTCCGCCCCGATATCCGCGCCGAAGCCGGCCTCTGTAATCAGATATTCGCTCGTCTTGATGCCGATCAGGTCTGCCAATACCGAGCTGTTCCCGTGAGCGATATTTGCAAACGGTCCTGCATGGACCAGCGCCGGCGTGTTCTCCAGCGTCTGGAAGATATTCGGCTTGATCGCCTCCTTCATCAGCACCGTCATCGAACCCGCGGCCTGCAGCTGCTCGGCCGTAACAGGCTGGCGATTCCGGTCCCTGCCCACCGTCACCCGCCCAAAGCGCGCCCGCATATCTTCCAGCCCCGTCGTCAACGCCAGGATCGCCATCACCTCCGACGCCGCCGTGATGTCAAAGCCCGTCTGCCGCTGCGGCCCGTCCGACTTTACACCCAGCCCGCTGATGATATTGCGCAGCCCCCTGTCATTGACGTCCAGCACACGCCGCCACATAATGCTGTAGGGGTCGATCTCCAGCCCGTTTCCCTGGTAGATGTGCGCATCAATCATCGCCGCCAGCAGATTGTTGGCCGCCGTCACCGCGTGCATGTCCCCTGTCATGTGCAGGTTGAACTGCTCCATCGGTACCACCTGGCTGTAACCGCCGCCGGCCGCGCCGCCCTTTATTCCGAATGTCGGCCCCTGGCTGGGCTGCCGGATCGCCACCGTCGCCGTCTTGCCGATATGGTGCATGCCTTGACCCAGCCCTACCGTAGTCGTCGACTTGCCCTCGCCCAACGGAGTTGGCGTGATCGCAGTGACCAGCACGTAGCGTGCGTTTGGCCGGTCCGCCAGCGCCTCTACCGCCTCCAGTCGCACCTTCGCCATGTGGTCGCCGTAAAGTTCTATGTCCGATCTGCCCAACCCCATCTTTTCCGCAATCTCCCAGACGGGCAGCAATTCAGCCGCCTGGGCAATGTCGAGGTCACTTGGCACCGTACTTCTGCTCATCATAA
>JAPPKG010000502.1:0-13325 GCA_026914085.1 Caldilineaceae bacterium
ACGCCGAGCATTTCTTCGACGGCTACAAGAAGAACTCTGAATATGCCGTAGAGACGCTCAGGCAGGCCATCGTCGGCGGCGCCAGTTGCATCGTCCTCTGTGACACAAACGGCGGCTGTCTTGCCTGGGAAGTTGGCGAGATAGTACGGACTGTGCGAAGGGAATTGTCGGCCGTCCTCGCGTTACCCGTAGAAGACGGGAACGGCGGCCGGTCCTTTACCGAGCAAAGCGGAGGGAAAGTCACACTAGGCATCCACGCTCACAACGACAGTGACACCGGCGTGGCAAACTCGTTGGAGGCGGTGCGCAATGGATGCAGCCATGTACAAGGAACAATAAACGGTTACGGGGAACGATGCGGCAACGCCAACCTCGTCAGTATTATCGCCAACATGCAGTTGAAGATGGGCTATGACCTGGTCAGCGAGGAAAAGCTGGCCCACCTGACCGACCTCAGCCACTATATCAACGAGCTCGCGAATCTGCGGCCCAATACGCATCAACCCTTTGTCGGCCAGAGCGCCTTTGCCCACAAAGGGGGAACGCACGTAAACGCCGTTCTCAAGAACGTCGACAGCTACCAGCACGTCGAGCCGGAGGTTTTGGGCAATCAGACGCGAGTTCTCGTCAGTGAACTTAGCGGCAAGGACAATATTGCGATAAAGGCGGATGAGTTCGGGGTCGAGGGGCTGTCGAGGGAGAAGGAAAGGGCGGTACTCCAGCAGATCAAGGAGTTGGAGAACGTCGGCTTCGAATTTGAGAGCGCTGAGGCAAGCGTGGACCTCATGTTGCGTCGTTCGCAGGAAGGTTACCAGCCCAATTTTTCGCTGATCGACTACTCGGTTTCGGTGGCGAACCGCGCCGGGCGCGGGTTATCTTCGGAGGCGACGATCAAGGCTGAAGTAGGGGACCGAATCTACCACGAAGTCGCCGAGGGCAACGGGCCGGTAAACGCCCTGATGCTGGCGCTGCGCAAGGCGATACAGGGGCACTTCCCTCATTTGGACCGAATGCATCTTCTTGACTACAAAGTGCGAATCATCAACAGCGACCAGGGCACGGGGGCATCTGTGCGGGTGCTAATCACCAGTTCAGACGGCGTGCACAACTGGACGACTGTCGGGGCGAGTACCAATATCATTGAGGCCAGTTGGACCGCTATCTCAGACGCCGTCGAATACTTCCTCATCAATTATGATCCGAACGTCGAGAGCGGGCTGCCAGCCCGCGGCGCTGATATCGATAACATGCGGTTGGCGTCAGACGGAAGCATCGTGGATAAGTCGCAGACAATTACTGAAGAAGGACGAAGCGCGGAACTCTCCAGCGCCTGATAGTCTGGTGAGGTCGCGCGGTTGACGCGGGCCGGCCATCCTTTGAACAAGAAAGAGAGTCCAATGTCAGTCACTACGAGCAGTAAACTCAACAAGTACAGCAGTGTGCTCACCCAGACAATCTCGCAGGTCGGCTCACAAGCGATGCTTTACGGTGTCGGGTTGACCGACGAAGACATGCACAAGCCCCAGGTCGGCATCGCCTCGATGGGTTGGGAGGGCAACACGTGCAATATGCATCTGAACGCTCTTTCGCGGCGGGTCAAGCAGGGTGTGCAGGAGGCCGGGGCGGTGGGCCTGATATTCCACACGATTGGCGTCAGCGACGGGATGTCCATGGGCACGGCCGGGATGAAGTTTTCGCTCCTGAGCCGGGACATTATTGCCGACTCGATCGAAGCGGTCATGCGGGCCCAGTGGTACGACGCCAATATTTCTCTGCCGGGTTGCGACAAGAACATGCCCGGTGTGTTAATGGCGATGGCGCGCGTCAACCGGCCCAGCCTGATGGTCTACGGGGGCACGATCAGCCCCGGAATTCTTCAGCAACCAGGAAACGGAAGTGTGCAGAAGCTGGATATCATCTCCGCTTTTGAAGCTTACGGGCAGTATCTGGCCGCGGACATCGACGAAGAGCAGATGCGGGAGGTCCTGCGAAATGCCTGCCCAGGCGAAGGCGCGTGCGGGGGGATGTACACGGCAAACACCATGGCCTCCGCCATTGAATCTCTGGGGATGAGCCTTCCCTACAGCTCCTCCTACCCAGCGACCAGCGAGGGCAAGCAGCAGGAGTGCCTGGAGGCAGGCGCGGCCATCCGCAACCTTCTGGAGCTGGATCTTAAGCCGCTCGACATTCTGACCCGCGAGGCATTTGAGAACGCAATCACACTCACAGTAATCCTTGGTGGCTCGACCAACGCCGTGCTACACCTGATGGCCATCGCCAAGTCCACGAATGCGGAACTGACCATAGACGACTTTCAGGAGATTTCCGACCGTACACCCCTGCTTGGCGATCTCAAGCCAAGCGGCGAGTACGTCATGGAAGACCTGTATGAGGTCGGCGGCGTTCCCGCAGTGCAGAAGATGCTGCTACGCGAAGGCTTTCTGCATGGGGATTGCATGACAGTCACCGGCAAAACGCTGGCGGAAAACCTGGAAACCGTTCCCGACCTGACAGAAGGCCAGAAGATCATCATGCCTGTGGACAAGCCCATCAAGGAGACCGGGCATCTGCAGATCCTGTATGGTAACCTGGCCGAGACCGGCGCCGTTGCCAAAATAACCGGCAAAGAGGGCGTGCGGTTCAGAGGTCCCGCGGTTTGTTACGACTCGGAGGAGGACTGCCTAGCCGGCATCGAGAGCGACGAGGTCCTGCCCGGAAACGTCGTCGTCATCCGCTATGAGGGCCCCAAGGGAGGGCCGGGTATGCGTGAGATGCTCAGCATAACCGGCGCCATCATGGGGAAAGGGCTGGGCAGCGAAGTCGCCCTGATCACTGACGGCCGCTTTTCCGGAGGCAGCCATGGCTTCGTCGTGGGGCACATCACGCCGGAGGCGCAGGAGGGCGGACTGCTCGCGCTTGCGCAGAACGGCGATATGATTACCATCGACGCCGAGAACAATACGCTCACGCTTGAGGTTTCAGAAGAGGAGATTGACAGCCGTCGCGTTGCCTGGCGTCCGCCGGAATACAAGGCCAAGAGCGGCGTGCTTTGGAAGTACATCAGGACCGTTTCCAGCGCCTCCGAGGGCTGTGTGACCGACGCCTAAGCCCTTATCGCCCGACTGGGACCGCAAGCAGAAGACTCTAATGGGAGCAACATTCATGAATTCTGGCAACAATGCCCTCCGGCTGGGCACGTCGACCTACTCTTACTGGCACTTCACGCCGGAGAAGACGCCGATCGAGTCGGTGCTCGACGCTGCGGCGGAGCTTGGCCTATCAGGGGTGGAGATACTGCACCGTCAGATGGAATCGGAGGAGAACGCTTATCTGCAGAGGCTCAAGCGACATGCCTTCACTCTCGGCCTCGACCTTTACAACCTCTCGATTCACCAAGACTTTGTACACGACGATGCGGACGTGCGCCAACAGCACATCGACCACACTCTCCACTGCATCGATCTCGCCCACGAAATGGGCATACCGTCTATCCGAGTGAACTCGGGCGGCTTCCGCAAACAGGGCAGCTTCGACGATCTGATCAAGGCGAAGGGGTGGGTTGAGCCGTGGGAAGGGTTCACGATGGATGACGGCTTCGGTTGGGTGACGGACGCCATCGAGCGCTGCCTGCCGCACGCTGAGAGGCGGGGTGTGCTTCTGCTGCTTGAAAACCACTGGGGCCTGACGACTTTCGCGGATGACATGGCGCGCATCATTGAGGCGATCGACTCACCGTGGCTGCAAGCGATCCTCGACATGGGCAATTTTCTTTTCGAGGAGGACATGTACGAGGCTATGGGGCGCATCGCGCCCTACGTGAGATTGGCCCATGCCAAGACCTATCCAGGCGGCGGCTCCTGGTACAGCCTCGACCTCGACTACGCCCGCATTTTCCGCATCCTGCTCGACGCCGGTTGGCGCGGGTACTGCTCAATCGAGATGGAAGGCGCAGAGGACGCGGCGACCGCCGTTCCGAAGAGCATCGAGATGCTGCGGCAAGCTTGGGGCGACGCCGTCTGAGGTTTTTGTGCTGAGAGGAAGGCAGGACCTGAGGAACAGGTGAATTGGAGAAGTTCTCAACCACGAGGGCACCCACAAGGTGTGCCCCTACGGTGGGGTGGCCGAGGGGAGGGAAGTGTCAACTGGCCTCAGTTCCTTGCGTACATCTCGCGCAGCACTTTCTTGTCAAACTTGCCCGTTCCTGTCTTTGGAATCTCGTCAATGAACTCGTAGCCGTCGGGCAACCACCATTTTGCAACCTGTTGTTCCAAGAAGCTGCCTAGTTCTTCAGCGCCCGGTTGGGTCCCGCCGACGGTAGGCACAATTACCGCCAGGGGGCGTTCGCCCCAGCGTTTATTGGGCACGGCGATAACGGCTGCCTCCAGCACTTGTGGATGGGCCATCAATAGGTTCTCTAGCTCAACGGATGAGATCCACTCACCGCCGCTTCTCACCAGATCCTTTGTGCGATCGGTGATCGACATGAACCCGTCTGCGGAGATGGTGACAACATCCCCGGTACGAAACCACCCATCCTCGGTAAAGCTGTCGTCGCCGCCCTCCAGCTTGTAGTAGGCTTGCGCCACCCACGGCCCCCGCACCTGCAGTTCGCCGAACGTTTCACCGTCCCAAGGCAGCTCCTGACCCGCCTCGTCTATGATGCGCATGTCGACGCCGGAGATGGGATAGCCCTGCCGGGCCTTGACGTCCCACTTTTGCTCCTGCGGCAGATCGTGGTGGTGGCTTAGCAACTTTGATACCGTGCCCAGAGGCGACATTTCGGTCATGCCCCAGGCGTGAACGACGTTCACGCCCAACTCTTTTTCATAGGCTTCGATCAGGCTGCGGGGCATGGCCGAACCGCCGACCACCAGCGCGCGGATACATGAAATGTCACGCGGATTCTGCTTCAGGTCGTGGTAGAGCCCGTTCCAGATGGTGGGTACGCCGGCGGCGACGGTAACCCGCTCCGTCTCGATCAGCTCTGCGAGTGCGGCCGGTTGCATGTGCGGACCTGGCATCACCAGGTTGGCCCCTGTATTCACCGCTGCGTAGGGCAGGCCCCAAGCCATGGCGTGGAACTGCGGCACGACCGGCAGTACCACATCGTTTTCGGTGAGTCCTACCGCGGCGGCCTGGCACGACCCTACCGTATGCAGATACATTGAGCGGTGACTGTAGAGCGCGCCCTTGGGATTGCCTGTCGTGCCACTGGTGTAACAGAGCCCCATGGCCTGGTTCTCACCTTCCACCCTCCAGCCGTACTCGTCGTCCGCTGCAGCCATCAAGGTCTCATAATCATGGACCTGGCCAGGAAGGTTGGCCGCTGCCGCGCCCTCCTGACCGTTGAAAAGCACGAAATGGTCGACCCCGCTGATCTTCTCGCCAAGACCTTCCATCAGCGGCAACAGCGTCGCGTCGATGAAGATCACCTTGTCTTCGGCATGGTTGATGATGTAGGCCAGCTGGTCGGGAAAGAGGCGAATGTTGAGGGTATGAACGACAGCGCCGGCGCCCGGTGCGCCGAAGTAGAGCTCAACATGCTGGTAGTTGTTCCAAGCAAATGTGCCGACGCGGTCGCCTGGTTGCACACCCAATCGTTCGAGCACGTTGCAGAGCCGTTTCACCCGACTGTAGAGGTCACTGTAAGAATACTCGTGGAGCGAGCCGTCAGGCAGCTTGGTCTTGATTTGCTTGTAGGGATAGAGTCGATTCCCGTGTTCCAGGATGCGGTCAATCGTGAGCTGATAGTCCATCATCAGGCCGGAAAGCATACGAATGCTCCTTAACTATCTACGATAATATCGATGCCGGTGGGTTGGGGTGTGCTGTGGAGATTGTAGTACCTGCCAGCCGTTTGGTCAACCGGCGGCTACTTTCCTGAATCCAGCGTGGGAGCGGCACCTGCCTTCCATCTTGCAGTCTTTTCACGGTTCATCAACTCAGTTTTTCTGATTCTTTCCCTGTTGACTGCAGTCAGACGAACGCGCCTATACCCGTGATCTCCCGACCGGCGATAAGGAGGTTAATCTCGTTTGTCCCCTCGTAGGTATATGTGGCCTCGACGTCGGTGAACAGGCGCGCCACATGGTTGTCGATCAGAATGCCGTTTCCGCCCAAAATCTCGCGGGCTATCGCTGCTGCGCGCCTTGCCTTGGCCGCGCACGTCTGTTTGGCGAGCGACAGCTGACCTGGGGTTGCAGCGCCTGTCTCCATCAGCTTTGCAAGCCGCCAGACCAGCAATTGCCCCTGGGCCAGGTCGGCGGCCATCTCCACGAGTTTGGCCTGGATCAACTGAAAGGCAGCGATTGGTTTCCCGAACTGCTCGCGTTGGCAGGCATAATTCAGTGCGAATTCGTAGCAGCCGGCTGCGAGGCCGACGGCTTCCCATGCGACGCCCGCCCGAGTGTTAGCCAGGACCGCCGTCAGGTCGCGAAAGCTGTTACATCCGGCGAGCCGGTTTGCCGCCGGCAGATGTACATCTTCAAGCGTGATTTCGGCCTGGTGCACCGCCCGTTTGGCGATCTTGCCCTTCATCGCCGTAGCAGTAAAGCCAGGCAGCTGGGCCGGATCCTCCAGTACGAAGCCCCCAAAGCGTCCGGTCTCGTCGCGCGCCCAGACAATGATCAGGTCGGCAGTCGTCCCGTTGCCGATCCACCGTTTTTGGCCATTGAGGACGTAGTGGCTTCCCACACGCTGGGCTGTCGTCTGCACGTGGGCCGCGTCGGATCCTCTTTCCGGCTCAGTGAGGGCAAAAGCGCCCAGCCGATCCATCCTCGCCATCGCCGGCAACCATCGTTCCTTTTGCTCTTCCGAGCCCAGCATACCGATCGAACCCATGGCCAACCCGGAGTGCACACCGAACAGCGTACTGACTGAGCCATCTACCCGGCAGATCTCATACTTGACCAACCCGTCGCTTACATTGTCAAGCCCCGCGCAGCCGTACCCCTCTTGTGTTCCGCCCATGATGGGCAACTCACGCAGGCCGAGAGCCAGATCCAGAGCAATCTCGCCGCGCTCCCAGTAGTCATTTATCTTAGGTTTGACTTCATACTCCATATACTTCCGGACCTCGTCGCGCAGTTCCTTTTGGGCGGGCGTCAAGAGGTCATCAAATTGGAACAGGTCCAAGACAGGCGTCGTCATTTTGGTCCCCTATTGGATTGGTCCAGGTTTCTGTATTGTAGAACTTCCGACCGGACTTTGCAGTTCCGAGGAAGAGTTTCGTGTCCTGCAGGCAATTCGGTCAGTGAAGCATGTCCGGTTGCCGTGTTCCAGCGGGAAGCAGTTTCATCTGCAGGCCCTACTCTTGAGCCTAAGTGGACATACTTATTCCCCTATATTACAAGAAATGCGGCACTAAGAAGATGAGGGAGGACGAACAGATCGGGGGATGACAAAGATGCAATTGACTGTCGGTGGCTGGGAAGGCGTGAGATGCAGTTGTAGTGAAGTGGGGGCTCTGCAGCGCGAAATTCCTGGCAGGGCCAAGTGCCAGTCGTGTCAGTTTCCCGACCATTTATGTAGGCGTTGTATGGCTTTTCGCCAAAGGCGTTTTCGCCTCACACTGCGGGGCTATAGCTATGATCGTCGCGACAGCATTGAAGAGCAGAGGCAGGAACTACAGATTGACACCGTTTTGCTAATAAATGGGGCCGAGAGTCCGATGCAGTCGCCGACGGCGGCCCGTAGAAGTTTACATCTACTGCTCGATCCATTGGAGTCTCCGCACGACTTCATCGATCACAGGTTCCAGCTCCTCAATCTGATCGCGGTGAACGTTGAACCCAAGGGCAACGAGCCTTTCGCCATTGGGTGAGAGGAGCCATATCTGCCATACGACGTTATTGGTTGCGTATTCGCCGTATTGGATCGAAACCACTTCTTCGTCGGACGGTCTCATGCCCTGTACCAGCTCAACCACAGCCGGTTCGATACTGTAGGTCTGCTCGGAGGCGGCCTGCGCGTATCCTTCGAGGGTTTGGCCACTGGCCGCGAACGAAAAGACAAGCATGAAGTTGCTTGCCTCGCTCTCCTCCCGGCCAGTCTGCAGACCAAGACCGATTACGGCGTCGTCTCGTCTGAGGCTCATGGCCGAAACGATTTCACCCAATCCCAAGACGTCGAACTGTTCATCTGATACTTTGTTGGCCGCGGACAGGAGCGCCAGGTCCGCCGCGGTGGGCTGCGCGGGGTCAAAGTAGCGCCATTGCGCGGGAAGTGACAGCGACAGTCCTCTTGCCGCGTCATCATAGGTCAGCCAGCCGGACTCGTCGGCTTGAGGAATGTCTTCTGCGCCGGCTGGAGCGGACACATAGTCTCCGTGCAGCCAGCCCAGTTGGCCGCGGTACTCGATCTGCCACCAGCCGCCGGCCGGGCCGCCAGCGGCGTTGCGGCTGATCGCGGCGAACTGTTCCCCCTCCGCCGCCTTGCCGAGGATGGGATAGTCAGTGCCTGGGCCCCCGCGTACGTTCATGAGGTGCTCGAGAGTCACCTGCGGACCTGACCGGGGCAGATGGGAAGGATCGTCCAGCCACTTGACTCTGCGAACGACTTCGCGCAAGAGGCCCTCCACCCACTCGGAATACTCGCCCCACGCGTCGTAGGTTACGGTCAGGAAAGTTCCTCCGTCGGGAGATAGCATTAACACGCGCCAGCCGGTCACATTTGCGTCGGGGACGGTAACTATCCGGTTTCCGAAGGCCTGCGTGCCGTCAATGCGGTATTGGATGGTGGCGGTTTCCTCACCCCACGGACGCAGACCGGGACCGATCTCGATGCCATCCACTTCAGCCAAGCCGGAGGCACCAAGTTCTTCGCTTAGCAGGCGTGCAAACGTTTCAAGAGTTCGGCCTTCGCTTGGTACTGCAAGCAGATGAAATCCGTTGGTTTCCAGGGGAGGCGAATCGGGGTCGTAGGGGAAACCGGCGCCGGCAAAGTAGTCCTCCTGTCCAGGTTGGGTCAGGAATCCGACGTAACCCTCCCGCTCCTCGAAGAATGCTTCGGCCAGTTCGTCATCCCCGAGTTGTGAGCCGAGCGCGGACAGTTCCTCCTGTGTGGCTACAAAGAGCCACCTGTTTGGATGGAAAACTCTGATTCGGTGGCTTTCGACTTCGAAGGCAGGCCAGTCCTGGAACGGTCCCCCAGACGAGGAGGGCGTGTCCCCGACCGGGACCACCAGGGGATTGTGGATCGAGATCAGCGGCGTCTCGGGCGCAGGCCCGCTGACCGGAATGCCGGGGTCAGCGGGTAAGGGAACGCAAGCGGTGAGAAGCAGGGCAGCCATTGAGAGGATTGCCCCGACAGATGTAGGATAGTTGAGGTTCATGGTCTACTGTCCCTAGTCCACGTAGTCTACGCAATAGCATTGTCTTCCCATGTTGGAATTGCGGAAAGAAGGCTGAGGAGCTCTTCTCAGCGTTTCATACCAATGGCGAATGACAACTCTCCACTCTATCATTGTGCAGGCAAAGTAGCAT
Source organism: Caldilineaceae bacterium (assembly GCA_026914085.1). GTDB lineage: Bacteria > Chloroflexota > Anaerolineae > Caldilineales > Caldilineaceae > Bin5. Next base: position 9,483 of record JAPPKG010000502.1, read on the forward strand.
TTTTTCAAGTGTCGTTATACGAGGACTCCATCCGTTTGTCGTTGACAGTCCCGACAGCGACCGGCAGATGGTGGTCTTCAGGTCATTACTAGGCGATGCCTCACGTACCCTGATATTGGATCCATGTCGTAGACACTGCCGGGCACAGCCGGCTCTGCGTGCCATGGGCACAACCCCGTGGAAGCAACAGCACCTTGCGGCGAGGGCTATTGAAACGATCCTCATCAGATTTGCAGGGCATTTTACCAACTCCCGGACAGGTGCAGCGGTTCCCTCTTGTGTCTGCCTTGTCCGTATGCTACAGTTCAAAATCAAGGAGGCAAGAAAATGGCAATTGATCTAAAATCCCTGTTCAGGATACCGGGCCCGTCGGGAGCCGACATCGAATCCTTCCATAACGACGGCTACATTGTCTTTCCCGATGTATTCACGGACCACGCAAGGGAATCCCTCATCAGAGAGATCGAGGGCCTTGACCAGGTTCGCGAATTCGTTAGTCAATTGCAAGCCAATCGCGGCGAACCCAATGCCTACTTCATCCGTCCCTGGAACGACCGTGGGCCTTACAGCGACCAGCTCATTGACGACCCATTTGTCACCGCCTTGTTGACGGCCACCATTGGCAAGGAATACCACTTCTGCCACTCGGCGCTGAACATCGCACCGCGGGGAATTGGTTCGATTCGCTACCATCAGGACCACCATCATTGGAAGCACGAGAATCCAATTAACCTTGCGGAACGTGACAGATATTATGTCCAGATTCTCTATTATCTGAACGGCTTTACTCGTGGCGACCGCAATCTCAAAGTGATTCCCGGCAGCCACCGCGTTGCGCCGATCGAGGACGCTGTGCCCGATAGGGCGCGCGCGGACGCGTTCGTCAAGAGGCTGCTGGGCGGCGAGTTTGACGTCGAGGCCGGCCGGCCGCTTCGTGAGAAGCGACTGGAACTGCCTCCGGGCAGCATGGTCTACATTGACGCCCGAATTTTTCACGGGGTCGAGCCGAAGCCGATTGACTCTCCGCAGCCTTACAGAATTTTCAACATCGACATCTTCAAAGAGGCAGGCCCGCCCCACCGGTACACGCAGGAAATCCCCACCGAATGGATGGCGCGTGCGGACTCACACCGGAGAAGGCTCTTTTTGCGCGAAGCGTATCGTGAAGGCTGCTGGGACTCGCTTTGAAATAGCCTATTGGGACTGGCGATAGTTAGACTCTATTTCCCCTCCAATCGTGGTACCCGTTTAGCACCGCGCGGCTCGGCTTTAATTTGCCAAGAGCTGGTCTTCTTGACCCGCTTGAGTTGCGCTGTCCTCTTTCGCTACACCACCTGCCCAACAGATGAAGCCCGTTCACTGCCCACCAGACAGGAGCACACCACGCCATGGCCGACTTCCTCCGCTACAGACAGATTCACCTGGACTTTCACACCAGCCAGCAGCTTACCAATATAGGTGGCGAATTTGAAGCTGCGGCTTGGGCGCAACAGCTGGTCGACGCTCACGTTGACTCGATCACCTGTTTTGCCCGGGGCCATCACGGCATGATTTTCTACGAGACCGAGGCACACACGGAACGGCGCCACCCGCGCCTGCAGTGCAACCTGCTCGCACAGCAGATCGAAGCGGCTCGTTCCCGCGATATTCGGGTACCCGTCTACACGACGATCCAGTGGGACTACTACACAGCGCAGCAGGAACCGCAGTGGCTGCAGGTGGCCTCGGACGGCTCCATTCAGGGGCAGAAGCCCTACCAGGCCGGCTTCTATGCGAAACTGTGCCTGAACACGCCCTATGTTGACTTTCTGAAGGCCCACGTTGACGACATGTTCGCCCAGCTGCCCGCGGTGGACGGGCTCTTTTTCGATATCGTCCAGGATCAGGACTGTTCCTGCACCGCCTGCCGGCTCGAGATGCTGGCACAGGGGTTGGACCCCTCCAGCGACGGGGAACGGGGGACCTTCGGTCAAGGCGTGACCGACCGTTTCAGGCGGGATATGTCGGCCCACGTGCGCAGTCACAACCAGGAGTGCACCATTTTCTACAACTCCGGCCATGTCGGCCCGCGGCAGCGTGCGACGGGGGAGACTTACAGCCACTGGGAGCTGGAGTCGCTGCCTTCGGGCGGGTGGGGCTACATGCACTTTCCGCTTTCACAGCGCTATGCGCGCACTACCGGCCACGACAGCCTGGGTATGACCGGCAAGTTCCACACGTCCTGGGGAGACTTCCAGTCTTACAAGAACGGGGCCGCGCTCCAGTACGAGTGCTTCCAGATGCTGGCCCTCAACGCGAAGTGCTCGGTCGGCGACCAGCTCCACCCGACAGGGCGGCTTGACCGGGCGACTTACGACCTTGTCGGCCCGGTTTACCGCGAGGTGGCGCGAAAGGAGCCATGGTGCCGCGGGGCCCGTGCTTTGACTGATATCGGTGTGTTCACGTTGGAAGAGTTCACCGGCGAGCGCCTTACAGCGGAGACGGTCGGCGCGGTGCGCATGTTGCAGGAGGGCGGCCACCAGTTCGACGTTGTCGACAGCCAGACGAGCTGGGATGGTTACCGCGTGCTCATCCTGCCCGATGGCGTTCCACTTGACGGCTATCTTGCAGGCAAGGTGAACGATTTTCTAGCCGCCGGCGGCAAGTTGATAGCCTCATTCGAGTCCGGATTGAAGCCGGACCTGTCAGACTTTGCGTTGCCGGCATGGGGGGTGAGTAAGACCGGCGAGGGACCTCTCGACGCCAGTGGCAAGACTGTGCGAGGCCGCCACTTCGGGAGCGGGGACTATGTGGACTATCTGCGTGCGGAAGGGATGCTGGCAGCGGGTTTGCGCAACACCGAGTACGTCATGTACATGCGGGGATTGGAAATCGAAGCAGGGGAAGACAGCGAGGTTCTTGCGAGGATGGTGCCCGCCTACTTCGATCGGACCTGGCAGCATTTCTGCTCTCACCGGCAGACGCCCAGCAGCGGCGAGCCCGCCGGACCTGCCGCTACCAGGATGGGAGACGTAATTTACTTCGCTCATCCGATCTTTCGCCAGTACCATCGCAACGCGCCGCGCTGGTGCAAGCAGGTGCTATTGAACGCGCTCGATATGCTCCTGCCCGACCCCTTGTTGCGGCACAGTGGGCCGACGGGCATGTTGACCGCCTTGAATGAGCAACCCGAACAGAACCGTCTGGTCCTGCACCTGCTTCACTACGTACCGGAACGTCGCGGCCTGGATTTCGACGTCATTGAGGACGTACTGCCCGTTTATGATATTTCGGTGAGTCTGAAGTTACCTGGTCCGGTAACCGGCGTACGCTGTGTCCCGGACGGGGAGGCGCTGGATTTCATCGAGGACAGGGGAAGGCTCAAGTTCTCCGTGCCCGAGGTTAATGGGCACCAGATTGTGGAGATTGGCCAGGGCTAGCACAATCGCAAACTGAATGTTTTGCGCGGTCTACGTTTTCTGCCAGTAGTCCAGTACCAGGACTTTTTCCAGGTGGGGACGCAGGACGGCGCCAAATGCGGTGTGGTCAGGGTGGGGGAGATAGGCGTCGCGGTCGGCTTCGCCGGCGAAGGTGACGAAGAAACAGTGGGTATAGCCTTCGGCTTTGCCCTCGACGCTGACATCGGTGCCCCATTCAAAGTCCTGGATCACGTCGATTTTGTCTGGCAGGGCTTGAAAGGCGTCCTCGATTTGGCGAACGTTTTCAGCTGACGTTCCGTCTTTGAACTGAATCAGGACGACATGGCGCAGGACTGACTGTTCAGACATATGGAATCTCCGTCGAGTTTTTGTTCCGTTCTGAGTCATTCGGAGCCGGATCGGCAAATGCAACCTACCCGAAGAT
>JAPPKG010000429.1:0-13309 GCA_026914085.1 Caldilineaceae bacterium
CCCGCTTCTATGCAACGCGCGCACAGATGCGCTCCTTGAGCGAACATGCCCTGCAAGTCGTGGCCGCCGGCCGGCCGGACTGCCCCCTGTGTGGGCGCGTCATCGAGCCAGAAGGTCACTTCTGCCCGCGCACCAACGGCCACGCATTTCCGCTGTCTATTTGACTTGCACTGTAGTTTACTTGCCCTGCAATTGACCTGTACCGTAACTCTGCCGCACGCCCTGGCGCGCCGATACCAACTGTACCACCGTCAGCATCCAGCTTGCCGCAATGATGGACAACGACAAGACGATCGAACAGCGGGTGCACAGTGAAGACAACAGCCGCGACCTGGAGCAAGACGGGCGCGGCGGCCCGGCCGCGACCGCCGACAGAGAGATACTGAGCGCGCTGGCAGAAGGCAGAATCGAAGAAAAAGGTCTCCTGCCCTACAGTTCCAACTACGCCTTCCTGGCAACCGTACATCACCATCAGCACGAGATCCCCGCCGTCTACAAACCGCGCCGCGGCGAAAATCCGCTCTGGGATTTCCCGACCGGCACCCTCTGCCAGCGCGAGACCGCCGCCTTCGTCGTCAGCGAAGCCCTCGGTTGGCGACTCGTGCCGCCCACCGTCCTGCGCGACGGACCGCGCGGGCCCGGCAGCATCCAGTTCTTCATCGAGTGTGATCCCGACATTCACTACTTCAATATGCGCGAGGACGCCCGCTATGCCCCCGCCTTGCGCCGCCTCACTCTCTTCGACTACCTCATCAACAACGCCGACCGCAAGGCCGGCCACTGCCTCTATGGACATCACCGCCGGTTTTCTGTCGAAGGCGGGTGGGGGAAACTGGCGCACGCGCATATGTGGGCCATCGACCACGGCATCTGCTTCCATCATCAATACAAGCTGCGCACCGTTATCTGGGAGTTTGCCGGCGAAACCATCGAGGAAGGCCTGCTCGCCGACCTGGCGTCGCTTCAGCAGCTCGTCGACACCGGCCCCGTGCACCGCACGCTCGGCCTGCTTCTCAGCCCGCCTGAACTGGATGCCCTGCGCCGCCGCATCCGCGAGCTGCTCTCTTCCCGCCACTACCCATCGCCGCCCGTTCACCAGCGAAACTATCCCTGGCCGCCCATATAGCGGCAGCGGCCGGCTACCCTTTACCAGTGGCCAGCGAAGCCCACGAGCCACTGACCACTGACCAACGGTCACTGGACACAAAATATGAAAGCCGTAGTCATGGCCGGCGGTGAAGGCTCCCGCCTGCGTCCCCTGACGATTGGGCGTCCCAAGCCGATGGTCCCGCTTGTCGACAAGCCGGTCCTCGGTCATATTCTTGAGTTGCTCAAATACCACGGCATTACCGAGATCGTCATCACGCTCCAGTATCTGCCCTCCGTCATCCAGGACTTCTACGGTGACGGCAGCACCCTCGGTCTCAATATCACCTATGTCGTCGAGGAGATGCCTCTCGGCACCGCCGGCGGTGTCAAAAACGCCGCCGCCCATCTCAACGACACCTTCCTCGTCATCAGCGGCGACGCCCTCACCGACTTCAACCTCCAGGCCGCCGTCCAACACCATCTCACCATCGGCGCTCTCGCCACCATCGCCGTCTATCCCGTTCCCAACCCTCTCGAATACGGCACCGTCGTCAGCGATGAAAACGGCCGCATCACCCAGTTCCTCGAAAAACCCGACTGGAGCGCCGTCCGCTCGGACCGGGTGAACACCGGCATCTACGTGCTTGAACCGGCCGTCCTGGACTTCATCCCCGACGGTACCGCCTACGACTTTTCCTCCGAGCTCTTCCCCGCTCTCCTGCAAGGCGGAGAGCGGCTGCAGGCCTACGTGGCCGAGGGCTACTGGTGTGACGTCGGCACCATCGGCGAATACATGCGCGCCAGCGCCGACCTTATCAGCGGTAAAGTCTGGCTGCCCCAGCCCATGGGTGAAACAGTGCCGGCCGCCGCCTTCCCCGCGTCCGCACCTGTCGCCGGCGGTGGAGCCGCGCCCCTGCTCGAGGGCACGCGCCCGCGCGGCGACCTGATCCTGGGCGCCGATGTCGAGATTGCCGCCGACGCACGCATTGTCGGGCCGGTCTATCTCGGCAACGCTGTCAAAGTCAAGGAGGGCGTGACCATCCAGGGGCCGTGCGTGGTCCGCGACTACACTATCGTCGACCGCTATAGCCGCTTGGAAAACTGCGTCGTCTGGCGCAACACCTACATAGGCGAGACCTGCGAGCTGTTGGGCGCGATCGTCTGCCGCCAGTGCAGCCTCAAGAGCGGTACCATCGCCTATGAGGACGTCGTCATCGGCGACAACTGTGTGCTGGACGAGAACTGTGTCGTCCATCCCGACGTGAAACTGTGGCCGAACAAGCGCATCGAGCCGGGCGCCGTCGTGCGCGAGAGCATCATCTGGGGCAGCCGCGGCCGCCGTTCTCTCTTCGGCGGCGCCGGCGTCAGCGGCGTTGTCAACGTTGACATCACGCCCGAATTCGCCGCCAAGCTCGGCAGCAGCCTCGGCGCCAACCTCCCGCGCGGCAGCTACGTCGTCATCAACCGCGACTCACACCGCAGCTCCCGCATGCTCATACGCGCCCTCATGAGCGGCCTGTCCAGCGCCGGCGTCGACGTCTGGGATCTCGGCGAGGTGCCTGTGCCCGTCGCCCGTCATTTCATCCGCACGCACGCCTCCGCCGCGGCCGGCGTGCACGTCCGCCTCAGCCCCCTCGACCAGCGCGTTGTCGACATCCGTTTCATGAACGGTCAGGGCCTCGATCAGAGCCGGGCCTCCGAACGCTCCGTCGAACGCAGCTTCTCCCGCGAAGACTTCCGCCGCGCCTTTCTCGATGAAGTCGGTCAGATCGACTATCCTGCCGACCCCACCGAAGGCTATATCGAGAGCTTTCTTGCCTCTGTCGACCAGGACCGCGTCCGCGCCACCGCCCCCCACGTCCAACCTCAGATCGTTGTCGACACCTCCCACGGCCTCTGCGGCGATACGCTGTCCACCATTCTCAATCTCCTCGAAGTCGACTATCTGCCCCTGAATGGACCGATGATGGGCGCGCTGCGCGATCAGTTCCGCCATCAACTTCAGCACATGGCCAAAATCATGGGCGTCCTCACCGCCGGTGTCGGCGTAAAACTCGACGTGGACGGCGAAAGGGTCTTCCTTATCGATGAGAAAGGGGTCGTGCTCGACGATCTGACCGCGGCGCTACTCCTGTTGGAGCTGGCCATGTCCGCCAATCCCGGCGCAAAGGTCGCCCTGCCCGCGGTGTTGCCGCGTGCCTTCGAGACCGTCGTGGACCGCTACGGCGGTCAGATCGTTTCTACACAGAACGATCTGCGCGACCTGATGCGGGCCGCGGGCGACGATGTACTCTTCGCCACCGATGGGGCGGGCCACTTCATCTTCCCCGATCTGCAGCCGGTTTCCGACGGTCTGCTGGCGACCGTGCGCCTGCTTGAATACCTTGGCCTGCGTCAGGCGGCGGTCAGTGAAATCGTGGCCGGCCTGCCCCATTTCTTTATGGCCCACCACCGCGTCGATTGCCCGTGGGAAGCCAAAGGAACGGTCATGCGCCTCCTGAACCAGAGCTATCAGGGGGACGGCGTCGTCACGATCGATGGCCTCAAGATCCACTTCGGCGCCGAGGAGTGGGTCCACATCGGCCCCAACCCCGAACAGCCCCTCTTCGAAATACGCGCCGAAGCCGCCGACCCGGAACGGGCCACCGCCCTGGTCAAAGAGCACGGTGATCAGCTCCTGCAATGGATTGTAGCCACTGATATCTGAATCGCCGGCGCCGGCCGCAGAGGAAGCGGGAGGCACGCGCCCTATTCGTCCTGCCTCAGTCCCGGGACGAACGCGTAATACAAATAGGGGCCGGCGCTTGCACTGTCGCTGGGTGCACTGCTGCTGAGCGAACTGTCGCCGGATGCACTGCCGCTCGTTGAACCGCTGTCAGATGAACCGTTGTCGGATGAGCTGCCGTCCGATGAACTGCCGCTGCGTACCCAAACGCGCAGCCGCTGGCTGCTCGAATAGTTGCCGGCATTGTCCTTGGCCCAGTAGCGCACATTGTGAACGCCGTCCTCCGCGATAGTGAACGGCTCGCTGTACAGTACGACCGGCCCGTCGTTGAGGACATAGGCGATTCCCCAGACGCCGCTGGTGGCGTCTTCGGCCGACAGGGTGACCTGGACAGTCCCGCTGAACAGCCCGCGCGCACTCACCGAGGGCGTAGCCGAAGAATCCTGCTGTCCGGTGGTGCTGTCGCCGTCCCCTTCGTTCGTGGTATCCGATGTCAACTGCACGGCCTGGGCCTCAACAGTCGGCGCCGTCCGGTCGATGCGCAACTCGCCGGCACCGCTTTCCCCCTGCAACCCCGATCGATCTTTCGCCCGAAAACGCACAGTATAGGTGCCGTCGGCAAGGTCGGCCAGCGATGCTGACAGCTTCTGCGCGGCCAGGGGATCGTTGGGCAGGCTGAAAACCGCGGACTTCTCCTCGTCGCCCAGCAGCAACCGTCCGCTGGTCGAGTCCAACCCGCTGCTGAAGTCCTGCACAGGCACCGATATCACGACCGGCAGTCTTGTCCACCAGCCCTCCACGTGCTCGATATCGCCGAACACAGGCGGCTGTTCGCTGCCAAACTCGATCTGCTTGGTGACGACCGGGCTGGCATTTCTGGCGCTATCGAACGCGATCGCCGAAACAGTCGATACGCCGCTGTTGGGAAGCGCCCAACCTATCTTCGTCTTCGACGATATATTCTGCAGCTGCCACAGCTGTACCCGGTCTAGGGCCAGGTCCACGTCTCCGAACCATTTCACCCGGAACTCGATCCCTTCAATCGGGTTGAACGGATGAAAATCAACCGGGATCTCGACGTATTCGTCCGCGCCTGTGAAATCGCTCGCCCAAATGTCGCGCAAGCCCAGGATCACGGTTCCGCCCTTGTCGGTCACATCCAGATGGGCGATGGGCTGGTCCGGCAATACATTGTCGTCATCGTCGTCGTCAGGTTCACCGCGGCGCATCCGGAAAAGGACGCGATAGGTGGCGTCGTGGGGGATGCCGGTTGCGTATGGGCCGTACCACCAGCCCAGTTCGTGGTCGTCGGCGCGCGCCTCCATGGCCCGGTTGCCGTCGGCCTCGGCATCGTCGACTGCCTCCCCGGTGGTCTTGTAGAGGTCTTCACCCTGCCACGTCCAGCTGTTGCTGAGACCGATGAGCGCGCCCGTTTCCGGGACGGCGAGCGTAAGAGTGGCCCGCTGCACCTCCACCGCCGATGGCGCTTCGAATGTCGGCGAAGAAGGCGGGTCCCAGTCCACCTGCAGTACTTTCTGCTCCTGCAGCTCGTTGCTGAGCGTCAGGGAAGCCGTGATTGTACTGCCGCTCGTGATATCGGAGTTGCGCAGCCAGACACCGCGAATCGGCAGAGAGTCCGGCCCCGGCTCGAGGTCGACTGTGCCCGACAGAGGTTCCGCCGGCACCAGCGCGTCCCAACGCAAACCGCCGCTCGGGAATGAGCCCTTCAGGGACAGGCCGATAAGCCCGCCAATCGCCTGCGTCGGCTGGCTGGCATTCTGTAACGTGACGTCTGTATAGTAATGGCCGAGAATCTGGCGATAGGTCTGGCCGGCATTGCCCCGCCGCGCCGCGCCCCACTGGCTCAGCCCGTAACCGTGACCCCAGCGTTTTTCACCGAGGCCGGTCTCGTCCGCCACCGCCTTCAGATAGGCAACCGCCGTGTTTGTCAGCGTCGGATGGCTGTTCTTGGCGCTGTACATGGCGATGATCGGCGCCCTCGTGCTGTCGCCCGAGTAGGCCAGGTACTGGCCTGCCGTCCTGCTGACCGCCGCGTCCGTCGATGAGAAGCGGTTGTTGCACATCATCTGGAAATTGGCCCAGTCGGTCACGTCATAGTAGCGCCGGTTGCGCCGGATCTGGTACCAGGCATACGTGCGCGTTGCGATGGCCTGGGCTGCCAGCGCCTCCGGCGACCAGGAAATGGGGACCTCCGCAGGGACGGATCGGGCCACATACTCCTCAAACGGGATCACGTCCACCTGCCAGTCCGGAACGCTGCGGCAGTTGTTCTCCGGATGGTGGGCCACCCGGATCGTCGCCGGGTAGGTCAGCGTCGCTGCCTCCAGCTCCGCCGCCTCCAGATCAGCCGGGTTGTCGTCCGGCTGCAGGCTGTCCTCGCGTATGATCGACCTGTCCGTGGCGTCGTATAAGGCGGAGCGAATCCCGTTGGCCTCGAGCTGATCGAAGCGCAACCGGTTGCTGCGTCCCGCCTGCCAGCGCGGGTTGTGACCGGGAATGCGCTCGCGCACGCGTCCAGTGGCCCGCTCGATCACATAGATCTCCGCCAGGCCGACCGTCTCCGTCCCCGTCGGCACCACCGTTATCGCCATCAGCGTGCCGTCAGGACTGATCCGGGGTCTGCCGAAATGGGAACCGGAGCGTTCCAACACCACCTGACCGTCTATGGACAGTGTCTGTAAGGTGGGTGACCCGGAGAGTCTTATATCGCCTGGCAGCCCGCCTCCATCAACGTTTTTGGGAGTGAGTATCGGCCACGGCGTCAGCCGCGGGACGATTACATCGAAGAATACTCCGAGTATCGCTATGATGAGGCCGGCGACGAGGAGGCGGCGTAATGGAGATCCTGACAGCATGAATGCAGCGGCTGGTGACTGGTCGTTGGTGTCCGAAACTGGCTGTTGGTGTCCGATTCCTTGGGCTTTACTCGAACTACCAATCCTTATTGTAACAGGAACGCAATAATTCCTGCATTTGGCTTCGCGGCAACGTGGGGGGTACAATCGCAGAGGTGAGGGTATCGATTCCGATAGGCCCCTCAACTTCGGGCCGCCGGACATCCCAGTCCCGTGACGGGCGGCGGACTTGTCAGAGATCAATTGGGTGAACGATCACTCCCGCTTCCCGGTCCTATCCTCGTCTCCACTGGAAACTCAAAATCTCGGCGAACTGCTGGGGCAGGCAATCTGTTTTCCGCAACGGCCAGGAATCGGCCAGCCGCCGCAAACCACTGGCGCCCTGATCGGTCTCGTTGGCGAACTGGGTGCTGGCAAGACAACCTTTGCGCAGGGCCTGGCCAGGGGACTGGGCGTGCACGCGCGCGTCACCAGCCCCACATTTACCCTGATCAACGAATATACCTCCACCTCACACGACCTGCGCCTGTTTCACGTGGATAGTTACCGGCTGGCCGGCGACAGCGAGTCTCTGGCCGGCGAAATCTACGGATTGGGCATGGATGAAATTCTCGACATCCTCGATGAGGAACCGCTCGACGAACGCGCCTGCCCGACCGACCCAGCCCCCACTCGCCACGTCGTCGTTATCGAATGGGCTGACCGCCTCGGCGAGTTGCTGCCGGCCGACCGCCTTACGGTCCGTTTCGACAGCGGCCCGGACGCGCACTCTTCAGCGTTCATCAGTCAAAGGCGGCTGTCCCATGATCTAACCGGCGGCCTAACGCACATGATGGGCGGTAACGGTTCCGAGCGGACGCTGTCCTTCTGCGCAACCGGCCCCCATAGCGGCGCTCTGTTGACGGAGATGCGGACGGCCATCGACCTTATCCGGCAAGATACCATCCGTTGAATACGAATTCTTGGTGTGGAGGCGCCGATGGGGTCCGATAGCAGCCAGGTACAGCACTGGATGACTCCGAATCCGCATACCTGCCACAAAGAGGACTCCCTCGCCGACGCACGCGACCTCATGGCGGAGCATCACTGTCGCCGTCTGCCCGTCGTGGATGACAACGGCCATCTGACCGGCATCGTCAGCTTCGGTGATCTGCGCCAGGCCGCCCCGTCCACCGTCACCACGCTCAGCCTATTCGAAATCAACTATTTCTGGGCGAAGCTGCCTGTCAGCGATGCCATGACCGCCGACCCGGTGACCGTTGCGCCGGACAGTTCGATAGATGTCGCCTGCCGTCTGATGCTGGATTACAGGATCGGCGGGTTGCCCGTGGTTGTGGAACGCAAAGTCGTCGGAATCTTCACGACGACTGACGTATTGCGGTTCGTCGTCGAGCACTCTTCCTGAAGAGCGCTTTGGTTTGTGGCCGGTACTGCCAGTACCCGCACAATGGAGTCATCAATGCATCGCATACTGGTTAGCGAAATCATGAGCGCGCCGGTGATCACCATCGATCCCGACGCACTGGCCGTGGATGCCGCGGGGTTGATGGAAGAAAACAATGTGCGCCGCATCATTGTGATCGACCAGGACGGCTACATGTGCGGCATCGTCACCGACGCCGATGTGCTGGAAGCGGAAACCGTCGGCAGCGTGGCCAGCCGCTACAATCCGGGCCTTGCCGAGGAGTGGCTGACCGTGCGCGATGTGATGACCGCCGACGTTATTGCAATCGCGCCCGAAGCAGCGCTCGGCCAGCTCGTGGAAAAGATGATGGAAACCAAGATCGGCGGCATTCCTGTGGTCCAGCCGGCAGAGGCCAGCGGCAAGAAACTCCTGCCCATCGGCATCGTCACCGAAACCGACATCTTCCGCCTGATCAGCGACGCCTGGCGCGCCGACGATGCATCCAAAGCCAGCGATCAATAAGGGAACTACATACTGTAACGTGACCACGCAGCCATAATCAGTTCGCAACGCCGAACGAGGCGAACGAAGTTATCTCTCTCCTCGCCCTTAGGCCTTTCATCCCATCCCGCACATGGCCTTGGCCGTCTCGACCACGTAGTCCGCGTTGGGGATCGTCAAGTCCTCCATCGCAGGCGAGAACGGTACCGGCACGTCCATGGCGCCGATACGCTTGACCGGGGCGTCAAGATAGTAGAACGCGCCGTCGGCGATGACCGAGGCGATTTCACCGGTGACGCCATACTGCCGGTAGCCCTCGTCCACCACAAGCGCCCGGCCGGTCTTTCGGGCCGACTGAACCAGTGTCCCGGTGTCCAGAGGGGACGTCGTGCGCGGATCGATCAGCTCTGCGCTGATGCCGGCCGCGGCCAGCCTGTCCGCCGCTTCCAGGGCAACGTACACCATTGAACTGGTCGCGACAATTGTGATGTCGTCACCCGTGCGCTTTACGTCCGCCTGGCCCAGGGGGAGGGTATACTCCTCCTCCGGCACCGGCCCCTCCTGTTGAAAAAGCGTCCTGTCTTCGAAAACGACGACCGGATTGTCGTCGCGGATGGCGCTTTTCATCAGCCCCTTGGCGTCGTAAGGGGTGGCCGGTATCGCCACCTTCAGGCCGGGAATGTGGCTGAAGAGGGCATGCAGAGATTGGCTGTGCTGGGCGGCTGTGCGGCTGCCGGCCCCCATGGTCGTCCGCAAGACCATCGGCACCTTCAGCTTGCCGCCGGACATGTAGTGGGTCTTGGCCGCCTGATTGACCAACTGGTCCATCACCAGGGTAGCAAAGTCGCAAAACATGATGTCCACAATGGGCCGCATACCGGTGATGGCCGCGCCCACACCGATGCCGGCAATACCCGCCTCCGAAATGGGCGAATCGATAACCCGTTCCGGGCCGAACTTCTCATACAGGCCGACGAACACCTTGAATACCGAGCCGGCCACGGCAATATCTTCACCGATGGCGAAGACGCGCTCGTCGCGTGCCATTTCCTCGGCAACAGCTTCGTGAATGGCCTGGCTGAAGGTAATCTGACGTTCCCCCGGCGCGTGGATGGCCGGGCTGCAACGGATTCCGTTCTCAAGCGTAGACATGCCGCCTCACCTCGCTTTAACTGGCAAATAAAGAAAATGCGATACGCCTAAGTTGTTCTTCGCGCCTCTTCGCGGATCGATCCGTTCCTGTTGAATCTGAACGGCCTTGCCAATATGCCAACGAAACCTAACCTCGATCCACCGCCGTCCGCCAGTCCTCCGGCGTGTCCACGTCGGCCACCCACTCGAGCGGCACCTCGATCGCGCTGACCTCCGCCGCGTACCGGCGCAGCAGCCTCCCCCCGCCCCCATCTCCCTCGACCTGCCTCAACTGACCGAAGAAACGCCGGTCAAAAAGCCCCGGCGCGCCGCGAACCGCCCCGTCCACCGCCACAGCCGCCAGATCGCTGCCGCCGCGCCACACCTGCCACAGCCGCCGCAACAGCCCTGCTGGCAGCCGCGGCTGGTCCACCGGCAGAAACAGGACCGCCTCACAAGCGGCCGGCAGCGCCTCAACCGCGGCGCGCACCGACCCCGCCTGCCCCGCCTGCCACGCCGCGTTGTGAACAACACGCAGACGCCCGCGCCCCGCCTCGCGCAAGGACGACAGCGCATCCTCCACCTGCTCACCGACCGCGCCGGTCACCACCACCGTCTCCGACGCACCGCTCTCAAGTGCAATCCGGGCCGCTCGCGTCACCAGCGGCTCCCCCTGCCAGCGCAGCAGCTGTTTCGGCTCCCCCATCCTGCGGCTCTCTCCCGCCGCCAGCACAACCGCCGTCGTCGCCCCCCAGCGCTCGCGCACGGCCGTCCCGCTCTCCGGCCCCACTGCGCCGATAAGTGCCGGCTGACTCCGCTGCGCCAACTGCTGCGCAATCAGCCGCGCCGCCGCCAGCCTGGGCGCGCTCTCCGCCTTGTTCAGCAGCGGCACCAATCTCGCGCCCGCAGGGCGGGACGCGCCGCTGCGAGCTGCTCTCTCTCCTCTCTCCTCCCCCCTCTCTCCTCGCCCGTAAGGCTCCACCAGCAGCCGTCCCAGCATGCGCGGCGTCAGGCGCGTCGACGCGTCCTCCTCTTGCAGAAGGGCGCGCACCCGTTCGGGCCGGTGCATGTGAGGTTCATCCAGGGGCCGCCCCAGCCCGTCAAGACCGGCGACCGGTACCAGGTGGGTTGTGCAATCGGGAATAACCGGCTCATGCGGCGCCGGCGCCTTCACCGGCCGCCGCCGGCTGCCATCCCCCTCGATCGCGATCAGGCTGATGCCCAGATCAACGGCCCGCGCTGCCAGCGCGTCCACAACCTGCGGAGGAAGGCCCTGCCGTTTGGAACCTGTAAGAGAGGGGTCGGTTGAGCCGCTGCCGGCACCGGGCTGCGACCAGATCAGGCAGTGCCCGTGCCGCGCCAGCTGTGCCTCCAGCGCAGCCCAGTCAACTGCGTCAGGCCTGTCCGGCGTTACTTCGAGACGGGCCGGCGCCTGCTCCGCCTGCGCCGCGAAAACATGGGTGGTCGTGGTGGTGACGACGCGGCGCCCGCCGCCAACCGCCTCCTCCGCCAGCCGGAAGAGCGCGCTCGTCTTACCCCCGGCGCCAACCAGTGTAACAACCGAGAGTTCATCGGGCGCCAGGCGCAGAGCATGATGGAGTTGCATGAATATCCGAGGCTGCCGAGCGTCAGTGCCGTTGCTGACCACTGACTACTGACTACTGACTACCAACCACTCGCCCGTCTGTCCCCAGTGACCGTCGATCTCCTTCTCGCCGTCGCGCATCGCCAGCAGCAATGCGTCCTGATCGACCGGCAGGGCCAGGCAGCGAACGCCCACCGCGTTGCATATGGCATTGGTGATCGCCGGGCTGATCGGGATCGAGCTGATCTCGCCCACGCCCTTGGCGCCATACGGCCCGTCTGCCGTCGGATGCTCCACGATGTGGCTGTCCATTTTCGGCGTCATCTTGATGCCCGGCATCTTGTACTGGCCCAGGCGCTCGGTCCAGGGGAAACCGTCTTCGACGATATAGTTCTCGGTCAGGGCGTTGCCGATGCCCATCACGATCCCGCCTTCGATCTGCCCCAGCAGGCTCAGGGGATTGATGGCCCGGCCAACGTCGTGGGCGGAGATCACCCGCTCCACCGCCACCTCGCCCGTTTCGGTATCCACGCTCACCTGCGCCGCGTGCACCGCGTACGAGAACGCGAAGTGCATGTCGCCGCCCGTCCCCAGCGGCTGCGTCTGCGGCGCCCAGTATTCATAGCGGATCTTCGGCAACCGGTTTTCGGCCAGCAGCGCGTTGACCGCATCCGCGAAAGAGATGCTGCGCGTGGACCCCGGCAGAATCCCGCCCGCGCTGCCGTTCGTGCCGTTGGCGCCCTCAACCGGCAGCTCCGCCCCGTGCATCTTCGCCAGCCGCCTCTCGTCCACATACGCCAGCCCCTCGTGGAAGGCGATCACCTCCGGGTGCGTGTCGAACTTTTCGGCCAAAACGTTCTGCATCTGCTCGCGCATGGCCCGCGCCGCCAGGCGGGCCGCATTGCCGCTCACATAGGTCTGGCGGCTGGCCGTTGAGGGGCCGCCGTCGGGCGTCAGGTCCGTGTCCATCACGGTCACGTGTACCTTTTCGAACGGCAGACCCAGCTCCTGCGCCGTGCAGGCCGCCAGCACGCCGACCAGGTTCTGCCCCATCTCCGCGCTGCTGGTGCGGATCGCCGCCGTGCCGTCCGGGAAGACCTCTACCTCAGCCTCCGCCTTGTCCGGCGCGCCGCCCCCCAGACCGGTGTTCTTGTAGCCCGCCGCGATACCCCAGGCGTACCGCTTGCTTCCGACCTGGACCGGTGCCCAGGGATCCGAAGGCGACGAACTCGGACCCGCGGCCTCCGATCTCTTGATCTCTTCTTCCACTTTGTCAAGGCATTCGAGCAGCCCCACACTTTCGATCAGCTCCTGGCCGGTGGCCGTCTCGACGCCCACGCGCATCACGTTCTTCCGCCGCAGTTCTGCCGGGTCCATGCCCAGCTCTGCCGCCAGAATGTCGAGATTGCTCTCCACCGCAAAGGCCGACTGCGTGACGCCAAAGCCGCGAAACGCGCCGCTCGGCGCGTTGTTCGTGTACATGGCGTAGCAGTCGATCCTGGCATGAGGCATCACGTACGGGCCGGTTGCATGGGTCGTGGCGCGGGTCATCACCTTCTCGCCCAGGCTGGCGTAGGCCCCGCTGTCGCCGTACAGTTCCGCCTCCACCGCGACCAGCGTGCCGTCGCGCAGGGCGCCCGTCTTGATGCGGATGATCGTGCTGTGCCGTTTGGGGTGGAAAATCAGGCTCTCCTGCCGGCTGTAGAGAATCTTGACCGGACGGCCCGTCGCCTGCGCGGCCAGCGCCGCGTGGATCTGCCCGGCAATGTCCTCCTTGCCACCGAAGCCGCCCCCCATCAACGTGCCGATTACGCGCACCTCTTCGTCGTCCAGGCCCAGGCTCTTGGCCACCTGCCGCCTGTCGCTGTACGGGATCTGGCTGCCCACATAGACCGTCAGCTTGTCGCTGTCGTATTCGGCCGCGCCCTTCTCCTTGCTGGTCGACGGGCGCACCCCGCTGTATCCCGCCGGCACCGCCAGCGCGCACTCCGGCTCCA
>JAPPKG010000588.1:0-13278 GCA_026914085.1 Caldilineaceae bacterium
CGCAGGATCGTGGTGCAGCCGGTGGTGCGGCGCTATCTTGTGGAAGGCGCGGTCATGCTGGGGGAGGACTGGCACCGTCAGCACGCGCGATATTATCTGCAGTTTGCACAGCGATACCAGGAGTTGCCGATCCAGCGTTGGCGGGAGATCGACCCCTTTTGGGGAAACGTTCACTGGGGCGCGGACTGGGCTACCGATCGGGTGGAGCGCATCTTCGGTCAATCCGTAGAGACGATGGTATTTGAGAAGCTTGAGGTCGAGGGGCTGCGCGACATGCCGATCAATTTCCTTGCGGTGCAGGACGATCTCAAGTTGATGCGGGACTATGCGCTGGCGCTGGCCCACTATGCATTCTGGCGTCACCCGCCGGGCATCTGGCGCTGGTTGTGCGGAGGGGCTGTGGCTTCAATCGCGCTGGGCGACGCGGGTGATTTCGGATGGATGCTAGCCAACATAGGCCGACAGCGGTTTTTCAACGGGGAAGTCGAAGAGGCGATTGAGTGGCTGCAAAGAGCGCTGCGTATATTTGACGAGCGGGATATGCTGATGGCGATGGCCTACGGGCATACTGACCTCGGCACTTCTTATCGCGTGCTGGAAGAGCCGCGTCATGCGCTCGATCACTTCTGGCTGGCGTTCGAGGCGGCAGCGCAGCTAGGCGACCCCCGTTCGCTGGCGCCTGCCTACATGAACCTGGGCAGCGCTTATCTCAGCCTGAATAATTTCGAACGGGCGATCGAACAACACCGGAAGGCGCTGCGGGTGGCATTGCGGCTGGGTGACGAAGGGCTGGTGGCCAGTGCTCACAATAACCTGGGTCTGGCAATGGAAGGGATGGCGATGTACGCCGAGGCGCAGCGCGCTTACGAGTCGGCCCTTGCGGTCTTCCAGCGAAACCGGGACGACACCGGTATAAGTACCTGTTACAACAATCTCGGATCGGTCTGTTATGCGCGGCAGGATTTCGCGGCGGCCCTCGACTGGTATGAGAAGGATCTGGCACTGTCGGACCGGCGGGGGGCCTGGATGGACAATGCTGCCACGCTGCACAACCTGGGCCACGTGGCGTTGGAACAGCAGAACCACGATCAGGCGGCTGAGTATTTCCGCCGAAGCCGCGAACTCTATGCCGCTTTTCAGTTGGATGAGTACGTGGCGGAAGAGGACGAGATGCTGTCCTACGTCGCCGCGGTAGCCTCGCCGGGAAGTTCCCAACGCTAACAAAACGCTTACGTTTAAGGTAGTTCAGATTCTTGTCAGTCGACAGGAACTATGCTACACTTTCTGATGGTTTAGCACTCAAGGCATTTGAGTGCTAAATGGAATCTGGAAGGCTGTACGGGACTGTGCCGGGATAGTTTTGACGGGCTATACGGCCGGTGTGAAGTGCGCGAACGGATTCTTATCCCGCAATCAAAGGCGGGGATTCTGCAGTAACTGGTATTTCATCAGAAAGTGTCGAAAGGCAAGGAGGAAGGTCGAATGAATCTCAAGCCGCTCGGTGACCGGCTGGTAGTCCAGCCCCTGGAGGGGGAGGAGCAGACCTCCACGGGTATCTATCTGCCGGAAACTGCCAAAGAGAAGCCGCAGCAGGGCGAGGTGGTCGCAGCGGGTCCCGGCGCACGGGACGAAGACGGCAAGCGCATTGCCATGGATGTAGCCGTCGGTGATATCGTTCTTTACGCTAAGTATTCCGGCACGAACATCAAGCTGGATGCGACTGAGGTTTTGATTCTCAAGGAATCGGACGTCTTGGCGCTGGTTGAAAGTTAATCGGACCTACACTGAAAGAGGTCAATTAACCCGCCCCTGGTGCGCGGGTCAAACTGGAGGAGAAAGACCGTAATGGCAAAGCAACTTGAGTTTGAAGAAGAAGCCCGCCGCAGCCTGAAGCAGGGAATCGACGCCCTGGCGGATGCGGTAAAGACCACCCTCGGCCCCAAGGGCCGCAACGTGGCGCTGGACAAGAAGTGGGGCAGCCCGACCGTCACGCACGACGGCGTCACCGTCGCCAAAGAGATTGAACTTGAGGATCCCTTCCAGAATATGGGTGCACAGCTTCTCAAGGAAGCGGCGACCAAGACGAACGACATTGCCGGAGACGGCACCACAACCGCCACGGTGCTGGCCCAGTCGATCGTGAACGAGGGCCTCAAGAACGTCACGGCCGGCGCCAACCCGATGCTTCTCAAGCGGGGCATCGAGGCCAGTTGTGATGCGATTGTCGCTGCGCTGAAGGATATGGCGACACCGGTTGCCGGCCAAGAAGAGATTGCCCAGGTGGCAAGCAATTCGGCGGCTGACAACCAGATCGGAGACCTGATTGCCGAAGTGATGGACAAGGTGGGCAAGGACGGCGTCATCACGGTTGAAGAGAGCAAGGGTCTTCAGTTCGAGACCGAGTATGTCGAGGGCATGCAGCTCGACCGCGGCTATCTCAGCCCCTATTTTGTGACGAATAACGAGAGGATGGAGGCGGAACTCGACTCGCCCTATCTTCTGATCACCGACAAGAAGATCAGCAGTGCACAGGACATTGTTCCTCTGCTGGAGAAGCTGGTCCAGGTCGGCAAGCGTGAACTGATCGTTATTGCCGAGGACGTAGACGGCGAGGCGCTGGCGACTCTGGTCCTTAACAAGCTGCGCGGCATGTTCAACGCCATGGCGATCAAGGCCCCCGGCTTCGGCGACCGCCGCAAGGCGATGCTGCGCGACATTGCAATTCTCACCGGCGGGCAGATCCTCTCGGAAGAGGTCGGCCGCACGCTCGAGAGCGCGCAGTTGGAGGACCTCGGCCAGGCGGACAAGGTCATCAGCACCAAGGACGCCACCACAATCGTAGGCGGCCACGGGGCCACGGAGGAGATCCAGGGCAGGATCGAAGAGATCCGCGCCGAGATCGATGCCAGCACGAGCGACTATGACCGCGAGAAGCTGCAGGAGCGTCTGGCCAAGCTGGCCGGAGGTGTTGCCATTCTGCGGGTTGGCGCTGCGACCGAGACCGAGCTCAAGTACCGGAAGACCCGCGTCGAAGACGCGCTGAGCGCTACCCGCGCCGCGGTCGAGGAAGGTGTTGTGCCCGGCGGCGGAGTTGCCCTGATCAATGCCGTCTCTGCGGTGGATAACGTAGACATGGATGATGCCGATGCCTCAACCGGCGCCCGGATCCTGAAGCGGGCCCTTGAAGAGCCGATGCGCATGATCGCCACCAACGCCGGACTTGACGGCGCGGTGGTAATCGAGAAGGTGCGCGGCCTGCACGAGGGCGGCAAGGCCAACACGGGCTACGACGTGATTCAGAATGACTATGTTGACATGATGGATGCCGGCCTGTCCGACCCGGTCAAGGTTACGCGCAGTGCGGTCGAGAATGCGAGTTCGATTGCGGCGATGATCCTGACGACGGCGGCGCTGGTTACGGACATTCCTGAGGAAGAGAAGCCGATGCCGGCCGGCGATCCCGGAATGGGCGGGATGATGTAGGGTTGGCTGGTTTGGGAATTGAATAGAGTTGAGAAGGGCGCCGGGGGGTGGAAAGCCCCCGGCGCCTTTTCTTTGGCGACAAGGAGAGACAATTTGTCAGGTCAGGCGGGGAATCGATCAGGCCTCCCAATATACCTCAAACAGTTCCTCCACTTGGACTGTGAATCCTTCCAAGGTTGGTGACCGGAGGGTATGGCCTTTGCCATAGGTTCCTGCAACTTTGAACCGATTCTGTCCTTGCAGTAAGACCAGGACCGTCTTGGCTTCAGGATCCACGATCCAGTACTCTTTCACGCCGTGATAGGCGTAGAGTTCGAGCTTTGTGGTCCGGTCGAGTTCGGCGGTGGAAGGGGATAGAATCTCGACGACCAGGTCGGGAGCTCCTTGAACGCTTTCAGGTTTGAGAATCTGGTTTCGCTGTCTCGAAACGAACAGGATGTCTGGTTGAACTACGTCTGTTTCTGAGAGGACAACGTCGGTTGGCGAACAGAATAGTTCTCCCAAATTATATTCATCAACGTATACCGAAATTGCATTGAGCAGTTTCCGCAAGATGAACTGATGGTACAGGAGTGGTGCGGGGGCCATAACCAACTCTCCGTCCAATAGCTCGAATCGCTCCTCGTCCGACGTCTTCAAGTAGTCGGCGTAAGTGTGCTTTACCTTCACGTCTATCACGTTTGGCCTCCTTAGAAGCTGGGAAAACGAGACAGCTAGGCTATTCCTGACCCAATCCGATCATAGCACAAATGTACCAGGCTGAAATTATTCGTGTCAAACGCACGGGAGAGAAAGGGAACAACCATTAGTTCGGCAAGGTTTCAGAGTTCGTCGGTCTGGATGGGATGGATCAAGACTCCATCAAGACTCATAATCTTGAGACTGGGTAAGACACTTAGACAGCAGTGGCGGAGATATGATCAGGTCTCCAAGGAGGCCTCAAACAATTCTTCCATCGGGAGTCTGAATCCCTCCAAAGTTGGTGACCGGAGGATATGGCCTATGCCATAGATGCCTCCGACCTCGAACCGGTCTAGTCCTAGCACTAAGACCATGATCGTTTTGGCGCTGGGATCCACTATCCAGTATTCTCTTACGCCGTGTCGGGCGTATAGTTCGAGCTTTGTAGTCCGGTCGAGTTCGGCGGTGGAAGGGGAGAGAATCTCGACGACCAGATCAGGTGCTCCACGGATGTTGTCTGGGGTTATGATTTGGGTACGTTCATTCGAGACAAAAAGCAGGTCAGGCTGGACAACGTTAGTGTCCGACAGTACTACGTCGAAAGGAGAGAAATAGACCCTCCCCAGGTTGTGCTCTCTAGCAAAGGTTCCTATCAATATGTGCAGGACACTCGAAATGTACTGATGAATCTCCTTGGGGGAAGGGGACAATACCAATTCTCCGTTCAGCAGTTCGTAGCGCTCGAAGTCCGGCGTTTCCAGGTAGTCGGCATATGTGAGGCGAGTCTTGGTGTTTGACACTCCAGATCTCCATTCAGTAAGAGTCCCTAGGTGGAACGCTTAGATTTGCTTTAGTCGGTAAACTCAGGTTCTGTTATTTCTGTCGTCGAAGACACTTAATGAGAAGGAACACTGCCCTGGCTGAAGATTCAACGTCTTTCTCAAATCAGTGTAAGTTGACCAGCATTCCAGCACGCCGCTTCTGCCGTGCGCATCAATTCCAATCTACCGTTTCATGCCTTCGAGCCACTTCATTTTGCGGGGTTCAGAAAATAAGCGGTCTCACACCGCCGCTTAGCTTATCCTTGTTGGCGACTATAATTGGCTCTGAGTTGGACCAGGGCTGGCGAGGTGTTTAGTGGCTCGAGGAAGTGGGGAAAAGGTTTGGTCCCCAAATCTAACCGCGAGGGGCGGTAGGCAAGGCACGTATTTCGGCCCCAACCTTGTGTTCGGCTTCGACAAGATCGAACTGCGTCTGTAGATTAAGCCAGAAAAGAGGCCCTGTTCCGAACCAATGCCCAAATCTCAATGCTGTGTCGCTGGTCACGGAACGTTTGCCCGAAATGATCTGGCTGATTCGATTGGGTGGTACGTCAATCTGACGAGCGAACGCCGTAGGGGACAATCCCATTTCCTCCAACTCGTCATTCAGAATTTCTCCTGGATGAACCGCTCGCTTAAACACTCCAGATCTCCTTCTTCCCTTTAGTGATAGTCCACAATCTCGACGTCGGTGGGACCATACCCTTCAACCCAAAGGAAGCAAATGCGCCATTGCCGATTGATACGAATGGAAAAGTATCCCTCACGCGAACCACTAAGTGATTCAAGGCGATTGCTTGGCAATGCACGCAGGGCGTCCAGGGAAGGCGCCGCGTTAAGTATTGAGAGCCTTTTCGCTGCTTGCTTTTCGAAGCCTTGAAAGGCTGCGACGAATTCTCCTTCCGCAAACCGCCTTGTTCTCTTGTCCCTATATCCACGAATCATCGGTTACTCAAAATATACTACTATTGACGTTGGACGTCAAGAGTCAAAACTGACAGATTGGGAAGACAGACCAGAATCTCCTAGCACTCGCTAAATTCGGCTGACTCTTGGGCACACAGCTTTGGCAGCCATTCTTGGTGAACTGCCTCTTACCCTCTCGTCTCCCAATAGTACCCTCCCCCCGCGCATGAACGGCATAGCACCTCACGGACCCCCTCGACCTCACGTTCGTTTATGATCTCTTCGCCGCACTTGTTACAGATTGCCCGGGCGCTGGCGCGGCTGACGATGGCGGCGACTGGGGTTGACAGGGTCACCCATTGGAAGGAGAGAAGCTCGTCGTCGGGCATGCGCTGGTAGCCGTGGAGCATGGCGAAGTAGCGTCGCGTTTGCTCGGGGGCGTAGTCGCGGGCACGGGTGCGGACGTCAGTTTGCGGGGCGACCCGGAGGGCGCGGTCGGTCTTGACGTCGACGAAGGTTGCGGCGATTTTGCCGTAGTCTTCGACACGCAGGTTGCGGCCGCCTACGGAAACGCCTGTGACCGCCTCTACTCCGTCAACGAAGCAACCGTCGGTCTCTACGATCACAAGCAGGCGTTTGTCGGACCGGGGCACTTCGAGTTCCAATGCGGCCGACGCGGCGATTGCACAGCGGGCTCCCAGAACCTGACGGGGGCAAAGGTGGTTGTGGCGGGCGGAGGCCACTGCCAGTGCCTTTTCCAGCGTTGGCAAGTCAACGAGTTTTTGCGTGTCGATCGGTATCGCCATTGGCGCACCTCCTTGGGTGCGGAATTCCGGCTTCGGGCCCTGCCGGCGGCTGTTTGAACACAGGACGCGTTCCAATACGGCGACCTCGATCCATTATACCATTGCGATCAAGTCGCCTGTCTTGTAGGCAACAGATTCGTTGACATACTGAAGAGCAACCGGATACGCGCGTATTGCCACAGCCATGACGGAAAATCAGCGACTGTGTTAAAATGCGCAGCATGAACGAGAAGACCTCCAGAAGCAAGCTTGAACGGCCTCCAGATGAGACGACCGTCGTCGTCGCCATGAGCGGCGGCGTCGACAGTTCGGTCGCGGCAGCATTGCTTGCTGAGCAGGGCTACCGGTGTATCGGCGTGATGATGCGGTTGTGGTCGGAGTCGGCAGCGGGTGAAGGAGCTGGAAACAAGTGCTGTGACGAGGAGAGCGTGGAGGACGCGCGCCGCGTCGCCAGCCAGTTGGGCATGCCGTTCTATCTGATCAATGTCGAGCGGCCCTTCAAAGAGAATGTAGTGGACCTCTTTATCGAGGGATACAGGAGCGGGCTGACGCCAAACCCTTGTCTTGCATGCAACCGGCACATCCGCTTCGACTATTTGCTAAACTATGCCCGGCGGCTGGGCGCCGATTTCCTTGCCACCGGCCACTACGCGCGCTTGCGGCGACAAGCGGACGGAAACGTTCATCTGTTGCGCGGCGTTGACATGCATAAGGACCAGTCCTACGTCCTCAGCGTGCTGGGCCAGGCCGAGTTGCGCGACCTGCTATTCCCTGTCGGCGAATTCGCAAAGGAAGAGGTGCGGCAGATGGCAGCTGCGCGGGGGCTGCCCATTCACAGCAAGCATGATTCGATGGACCTATGCTTTGTGAAGGATGACGACTACCGGCGATTTCTTTCGGATTGGGCCGCAGACGCGATGACGGCGGGCGAAATCGTGGATGTTGAGGGAAATGTGCTGGGCGAGCATAAGGGGTTGCCGAACTATACGGTGGGGCAGCGGCGGGGCTTGGGCCTGAGCGGGACGGCGGCCCCTATGTACGTCGTTGCGTTGGAGCCTAGTCGCAACCAGCTTATCGTAGGGCCATCCGAGGCGCTAGGTAGGTCAGAACTGACGGCTGCGAATGTGAACTGGACTTCAGGAAGGCCGGTTCCCAGAGGCAGCCGCGTCCAGTGCCAGACCCGCTATTCGGGTAAACCATTGGACTGTAGAGTCTATCCATGGGAGGATGGCAGTGTTCAGGTCGCGTTCGAAGAGCCGGCACGCGGCATCAGCCCGGGTCAAGGAGCCGTGTTCTACGACGGCCCCCTCTGCCTTGGGGGAGGGCTGATTGAAAGAAGGGTTCCCGGCGAAGATCCGGCAGCAGCTGAGAAGACGCCAGCCCATCGAGTTTCCCTAAACTGAGACCGAGGAGGTTCACGACTGGTTTCAGGTACGCCATTCGCGTCGCTAATTCTCAGTCCACCGGTTCTGCTGGCTACGTTGCTCGTTACGGGCTATGCCAGCTTATTCCATCTGTGGACGGGCCGATCGCTGCGGGAATTGCCGCAGTATCTGATTGCGGCTGCTGTGGGATTCATGCTGGGACACTGGGTGAGCCAGACGTTGCAGTGGGATACATGGCAGGTTGGGCAACTCAGCCTGCTGGAGGCGACGCTGGCGTCAATCATTGCTTTATTCCTGGTCCGGGTTGTCACACACTAGTGCAGTCTTCTGGGCAGGGAGGCCGGTGCGGCCGCTGGTAGAAGGGGACGCAGCATACTGGGCCGATTGCAAAAGGAGAGCGTCGTGGTCAGCGCCACAGTTCGGGATATCGCCATCATTCTCGTTGCGTTAGAGATTCTCATAATGAACGGTCTGCTGGTGGTTCTGATCTGGCAGGTCTGGCGCTTGGTCAAGATGATACAGGCCGAAGTGAAACCGGTTATTCGAGACGGCCAGGAGACAGTCGGCACGGTTAAAGGTTCGGCTGAGTTTGTGAGCACGAGTATCATTTCGCCCCTGATTTCCACGAGCAGCAGACTGGCCGGGATCGTACGATCCGTACAGGTGATCAGGTCGGAATTGAAGAGTTCGATGGACGGGATGACACCGGCACGGCGCCAGTCGCGAGTTGATGACACAGAGCCGCCTCAAGAGGCGACGAAATACCAGCCTCCGGTCGCATGACTGGGCAATAGAGGATATGCCACGTAGTTGGTCGTGCAGGCCTGCCCATCGTGCCAGAGCCTGAACCTCTTGATGGCGCCGCAAACTCTTGCGAATAACTGGATACTGGCCAATGCGCTGCCACCGGCGGGTGCAGCCATGCACTCGTATCTCTTGCATGTTGCGTACGAGTCGGTGGGGTCTTCTGAATCGATTCCCGTTCTCTCAAGATTTGAATCTTTCAGGCGGAATCATACGCAGACTCCTGATTTAGATTGAGGTCCCACGGAGTGGTCCGATGAACTACTGGGAGACAGAGCTGATCCGACTGCGCGGGGTGGAGCCGGAGGACGGCGACACTTTCTGGCGCTGGAACCAAGACAGCGAGATGGCGCGAAATCTTGAGTTCGTCTGGCCGCCTGTTTCTGTTTCCCAGGTACGGGAATGGGCGGCGGCAGAGGCGAAGAGGAAGATGGAAAACGACTCTTTCAACTGGGTTATCGAAAATCGCGATGGCACGGCGGTCGGTTTCATTCACACGCACAACTGCAGTCCTCGAAACGGCGTCTTCAAGTACGGACTCGGCGTTGAAATCTGCCACCGGCGCAAAGGGTATGCGGCGGCAGCTGTGCTGCTGATAGTTCGCTACTATTTTGAGGAGTTGCGCTACCAGAAGGTGACCGTTCAGATGCACAGCGAGAACAGGAGCTCGCGGGCGTTGCACGAGAGGCTGGGATTTGTACGCGAGGGGGCTGTACGACGGGCGATCTACTCAGGCGGGCGCTTCCTGGACGAACTGTACTACGGCATGACAGTAGAGGAGTATCAACAGCGGTATGGCGAGGCAAGCGGATGAGTCGCCGCATCGGTGCGAAGCGTATTGACCCGATATCGGACGGCTGGCCCAGCCAGCTGCGCGAGATAAGGAGGCAGTTGGGGGACAGGTCTTCGCTGCTCCCTCATCACTTTCTGGAGGCTGTCCTGCCGAAAATCGGTGGAGCCTGCGTTGCTCTCTTTCAAGATGAAGGCGGTGTTGCCGGTTCGCCTTGCGGCTACGCGTTTCTGCTCCCGCGGGGCACTGGCGACGATGGCGCCACATATACGCTGCGGTACGAGCATGTTGACGGCTCACCTGCACTTGGCGCCGATGCAGTTACCAGCGCCGTGGGCGAGGTTCTGGCTCCAGAGCAGAAGACACACTTTTACCTGCCTGACACGGATCACGCTTTCACACCCACGCACATCGATCTCGACGGAGTAATCTGCGGGCGACCCGATGCGGATGAGGCAGTGGAAGTTCGTACGATGCAGCAGTCGATCTGGAACAGCCCTCCGGACGGGCTTTACCCAAGCGATTTACACAGCGACGAAGGGGGCATAGGTTGCTCGCTGGTGGCCCGTGTTGACGGCGTTCTGGCCGGATTCCTGTTGGGGTTTTTCCGGTTTCCGACAGGTCCGGCCGGTGCGGGGATGTACATGTACCGTCAGGACCTGCAGTTGGAATCTCAACTGCTTGCGGTGGCTCCGGGCAAGCGCAGACGCCGAATCGCCCAGTTGCTGAAAAGGCTGCAAGCCCGCCAAGCCGTTGAGATGGGCATCGACTTGATCAGCTGGACGACGGACCCGCTTCTTTTTGCCAATGCCCTGCTCAATTTCAACAGATTGGGCGCAGTCGCCTGCGAATTTCAGCCGAGCCTATATTCCTTTCGCAACGAATTGAACCGGGTAATTGCCTCCAGATTGAGCATTATATGGGCGGTTCGGTCAAGGAGAGTGCAACTGGCGCTGCGAGGCAAGGGACAGCCAGGACCTTCGGAGGTTGAAACAGATCCAGGCTTGACGATTGTCAACCGAGCGGACGGGGCGCCGCTTTTCGGCGCTACCACAGCCCGTATCGCCATCGAGATCCCCTCAGACTGGGTGACTCTACAGAGACAGGAGATGCCGACCGCGCAGCGCTGGCGCGACATCACGAACCGGCTGCTGGACCATTATCTGGGTTCGCAGCCGGGCCGGTATTTCATCACGGGTACTGGGGTAGCCGGGTCGCGGCGTTACATCGTTGGCGAGCGCGTGGATGACAGTTTGCTGGAGGGGTTGTTTGCGCCTGCGGTGCGTGAGGTGGACCAGCCTTCGTAGTGCTTCAAGAAGCCTGGAAGCAGGAGCCGTTGGACGGGAAGGTTCACGGTCAGACGAGGAGCTGGTCGATCTCGACGTCGTGGCGCAGCTTCCGGGATTGGACCATTGCGCGCTTTTGGAGTAGGCGGGGCAGGCCGAGGAGGCCAGCTATCTGGCCCCGGAGGCGGGCGCGGGCAGCGCTGCCGCGAAAATTGCGCAGCGCGTCAAGCGCGATCGAAAGCTGTGCGCCGACAATTTGCGGTGCGTGATCCACCAGTAGAGAATTCGGCATGTTTTTGGCAAGGGTCCAGATCGTGTTGCGCCCCACGTAGAAGCTGCTCAGCTCGTCGCCGCCGCTGCCGCCCAGTTTGTGGTATACATGCGCTGCCGGTGCAAGAACGGCTTGCCAGCCAAGGAGTTGGGCGCGGAACGAGAAGTCCACATCCTCGATATACATCCAGTAATCCTCGTCGAAGCCGTTGAGGGCTTCCCAAAGCTCGCGACGCACGGCCATCGCGCCGCCGCAGCCGCCGAATACCTGCTCCGAATTGTCGAATTGGCCGCTGTCAGTAGCCCAAACGCCTCGATTGCGTGGAATCCCGTCCCTTCCCATCATGTCCCCGGCCGTGTGGATGCGGTCGCGTTCCTCGAAAAGGAGGAGCTTGGCGGCTACGATTCCGGCCTGGGGGTGGGAGCAAATTGTTTTGGCCAGTTCGGCCAGGAACTCCGGCGATGGTTGGGTATCGTTATTGAGAAGTACAATGAAGCGGCCGCGGGCGGCGCGAGCACCCAGGTTGACGGAGGCGACGAATCCTGAGTTTTGGGGGCTGGCCAGGATGAGCGTTTGACGGGCGTTCTCCTGTACCCATTGCACGGAGTCGTCGCTACTGGCGTCGTCAGCGAAGATGACTTCGAAGTCAGTATACTGCTGCGCTTCCAGGCCGGCGAACAGGTCGGGCAGATGGTGGATGCCGTTGTAATTGGGTATGAGTACAGAGAAAAACGGTGTTTGTGGGGATAGCTCAGTTGATTTGCGCGCAGTTGGTTTCTGACCGTTTTCGTTCATGTCGTACCCCAGGTCACCTTCTGGATTCTGTTTGCACGTAGTCGTGGAGGGCATCACGCCAGTCGCGCAGGGTGATACCGAGAGCCGCGCCGGCATTGTTGACCAGGACGGCGTGAGGGGGAGGTGTCGTTGGGCGAGGCCACTCATCGGCGCTAATGGGTTGGATAGGAAGCGCCTCGCGTCCAGTAAGGCGCATCAGTTCGACTGCCCAGTCGTAGCGGCTGGCCCAGCCGTCGTTTATGAGATGGTAGATGCCGTAGCGTTGTGTTTCGATCAGCTTTGCGATGGCGGCGGCCACATCCGGGGCGTAGGTTGGGTTACCGAACTCGTCGTTCACAACGCGAAGAGCGCCGTGCCGGTCTGCCGCGGCGCTGATTTTGGCGGCAAAGTTGTTGCTCCCCACGCCGTAGAGCCAAGCCACGCGCACGATGTAGAGGTGATCCAGTGTTGAGGCTGCGGCGCGTTCTCCCGCGGCTTTGCTGCGGGCATATACGCTGTCGGGGCAGGTCTGTTCGTATTCGTGGTAGAAGCGGCCGGCCTCGCCGGCGAATACCTCGTTGGTACTTATCTGTACCAGTGTTCCACCGCAGCGGGCGCAACCTTCGGCCAGGTACTTGGGGCCGAGGGCATTTACGTTGAATGCAAACTGCGGGGCCTCTTCGGCACCGTCTACGTCGGTCCAGGCGGCAGCATTGATAACGAAGTCAGGGGCGGCTTCTGCCACAGCGTCGGCAATCGCCGGGTCTGTTATGTCGTAGCGGGGGCGCGCCCAACAGGTAATCTGTCCTGCGGAGTCAAAACAGGAAGCCAGGGCCTGTCCTAGTTGTCCGTTTGCGCCTGTAATCAGAATGTGCGGCATGGGGTAGGTTCTGTGACCCGGTTTGACCTCGTGAACGCCAGAGGCTTAGGCGTTTCAGTATACCCGACGTCATGCGGGCGGCAGAAGATTTACCTGCACTGGTAGTTGCGATGCCATGTTCTCTGTGCGTGCTGTGTGCGGTCTACCGGGTAAAGAGTGACGGAGTTTAGTGTCAGGACTTCTGAAGCGGGCTCGCGATGGTCATAGCGGTGAAGGTTGGGTATGTATGGGGGTATCCTCGTCTGTCTTGCCTGCGCTGGCACATACTCGGAATCCGCCAGGACGCGGGGGGGTTGGGGTGAAGCCCGGCCGCCGCGAGACGACAACTTCAAACTCGCCACACACTCGCTACGGCGCGGACAGGAGGGGGGGCGTTGGGGGGGGGGGGGCC
>JAPPKG010000308.1:0-13252 GCA_026914085.1 Caldilineaceae bacterium
GCCCCCCCCCCCCCAACGCCCCCTCTCCTACAACATGCCTCATCGACCGGGTGTCATATTGGTGACGGGTGCCTAATCGAAGGTGTCCAGCCAGACCGCGTCCCGCCCGTCCCATCAGATCCCCGTAGGTGCCGGCCATGTGCCTGCCCTCGCACCCTCCCCAACTGACGGACTCCACCGTACGGCCAGGCCTGGCGCCTGCACTGCGTCTCGCCCAAAGACGGTAAACAACGCCAGCCACCGCTGGCACTGATTCCCCGCCAGACTGT
This sequence comes from Caldilineaceae bacterium, assembly GCA_026914085.1. Lineage (GTDB taxonomy): Bacteria > Chloroflexota > Anaerolineae > Caldilineales > Caldilineaceae > Bin5. Next base: position 270 of record JAPPKG010000308.1, read on the forward strand.
TCCCACCCCAAATCTGGGATGCACCCGCGCATAGTCAAGCCTTGCACGAGTGTTCCACGAGAGCATATGAGAGTTTACGAGAGATTCGCAAGCGTTCTGAGAACGAACCGAGGTTTGCGTTCGTACACAGAATGGGAGGTGTCTGCAGATGCCCGGAGCTGACTGTCCAGCCGCCGTCGCAGGCGCAGGAGTGCTGTCACCGGTGAAAGACCAGCGGAAATAGAAAGGGTGGAAGAGCCGGCTATTCCACCCTTATCTGTACAAACTACCTGGCTCTTAACGCAGGTCGACGTTGATCTCTTCGCTGTCCTCGTCCTTCAGGTTGTTGAAGTCGAAGTCGAGCTCTTCCTCGTCGACGCCGCCCCCAAACCCGGACAGCATTCCCAGAGGGCCGATTCCCATCTCCGCCAAACCGGAGAGATCGGCCAGATCCAGATCGGGATCATCCAGGTCGAACTCGAGTTCGCTCAGCCCCTCATCGACGACTTCGTGCTGTTTGGCCAGCTGCTCAACGGCCTGCTGCTTCTCTTCCTCCCACATGCGCCGCGTCCGGAAGCCGGAACCGACCGGAATCAGCTTGCCGATGATGACATTCTCTTTCAGGCCCCGCAACTCGTCCCGCTGCCCTTGCACTGCGGCATCGGTGAGTACGCGCGTCGTTTCCTGGAAGCTCGCCGCAGCTAGGAAGCTTTCGGTATTCAGGGCCGCTTTCGTCAACCCCAGCACCACCGGCTCGGCCTTAGCCGGGCGATGGCCGCGGGAGATCGTCTTGTTGTTCTCATCCTCAAATTGGAATCGGTCCACCAGTTCGCCCGGCAGAAATTCGGTGTCACCGGTCGACCGGATCATCACGCGCCGCAGCAACTGGCGCAGGATCACCTCGATATGCTTGTCGTGGATGGCAACGCCCTGGCTGCGGTATACCTGCTGCACCTGCTCCAACAGGTATAGCTGACAGGCCTCACGGCCCTGAATGCGCAGAATCTCTCTCGGATTCTTCGAGCCTTCTGTCAGCTGCTCGCCGGCGTTCACCTCTTCACCCTTCTCCACGCGCAACCGAGCATTGGCCGGGATGTCGGTCTCCCATACCAGGTTGTCTTCCCGGCGGATGATGACCTGACCGTTCTCAGCGAAAATCTGGCCCTCCATGCCTGCCAGGACTCCCTGTGCATCCTCGTCCCCGTTGCGGGCGATCACCGTATCTTCCTGCACCCGGTCATCCGAATCCACCATCAGCTCATACCCCTCGGGAATCGCGATCTCCCGGCGTTTGAGCTCGGTGCGGCTCACTTTCAGCATGCGCTGATCGCCTTCCCACCAGATATCCACCTTGCCGTCGATCTCGCTGATGACAGCTTCACCCTTGGGGTTGCGCACCTCGAAAAGTTCTTCGACGCGCGGCAGACCCTGAGTGATGTCGTCGCTGCCGGCCACACCGCCGGTGTGGAACGTGCGCAGCGTGAGCTGGGTGCCCGGCTCGCCGATCGACTGCGCGGCGATAATACCGACCGCCTCGCCCTGCTCCACCGTTCCCCCTCGCGCCAGGTCCGTGCCGTAACACTTCTTGCAAAGGCCAAAACGGGACTCGCACGTCAGCGGGCTGTAGACGAATGCCTCCTCCACCCCATGACGCTCGATGGTTGCCAGGGCGGCCTCGTCGATGACGGTATCCCGCTCCAGCAGTATCTCATCGGAATCGGGATGCCGGATCGCGGTGGCAAGCGTGCGCGTGACCACGCGGTCGGCGAAGCTCTCGCCCATCGCCCTCGAACTCCCGGCATCGATCCAGATGCCGGCGTTGGTGCCGCAATCGTCCTCGGTCACAATCACATCCTGGGCCACATCCACCAGGCGGCGGGTCAGATACCCCGCGTCCGCGGTGCGCAGTGCGGTATCCGCCAGGCCTTTGCGCCCGCCGTGTGTGCTCAGGAAATACTCCAGTGCAGTCAACCCCTCGCGGAAGTTGGAGCGGATCGGCAAAGGAATGATGCGCCCATTGGGGCCGGCAATCAGGCCGCGCATACCGGCCAGCTGCCGCACCGTATTGACGCCCCCCTTGGTCGAACCGGAGTGGGCCATCGCGCCCAGCCCCTCAAGCGGGCTGAGCAGTTTACGCACCTCGGCCGTTACCTCGTCGGCAGCCCGTGTCCACAGTTCAACCGTTTTCTCGTACAGCTCCTCCTCGGTGATCAGGCCGCGCCGGTACTGACGCTCGGCCTCCGCCACCTCATCGGAAGTGCGCTCAACGATCTCGTCCTTCTCATGTGGCACCTGAATATCGCTGACCGCGATCGTAATGCCCGATCGGGTTGCGTATTCGAAACCCAGGTCCTTGATATTGTCCACCGTTTCGGCTGTCACTTCCCGGCCCAGGTGCTTGTAGCAGAGGTCAATGACCTCATTGACACCCTTCTTGTCGAGGAGCTCGTTGACAAACCACAACTCCTCCGGCAACGCCCGGTTGAAGATGATCCGCCCAATCGTCGTGCGGATGATCCGGTCCTTCGGCCAGGCAGCCCCCAACAGATTCAGCTTCCGCAGGGCGTCCCGTACCTCATTCATCGCGGCCAGCCCAAACGCCGGAATCTCCTGAATCATATGGCGTTCGCCCTGGGCAAAGATGTCCATCAGCTCGCCGACGGTGGCGATACTGTATTCCTGCAAGGCATCCATCACCCGTTCGCTCACCTCCATCGACTCGATCGGCTGAACGTCGAAACGGGTCGTAAAGCGCGCCCGAATCGAATCCCGCAATTTGACATGGCCCAAGCTGTAGATGTATTCCGCTTCATCCATCGAGCTGAAGAGCGGCAGCTTCTCATCGGGTGTCGTCTCGTCCTCCTCGGTGGTCAGGTAGTAGACACCCATCACCATGTCCTTGGAGGGGCCGACGATCGGTTCGCCGCTGCTGGGCTTGAGCAGATTCTGGCTCGAAAGCATCAACTGCCGCGCCTCATCGACCGCAGACTGGCTCAGCGGCACGTGCACTGCCATCTGGTCACCGTCGAAATCCGCATTGAACGCATCGCAGACCAGCGGATGCAACTGAATCGCGCTCCCCTCTACCAGTGTGACTTCAAAGGCCTGAATACCCAGACGGTGCAGCGTCGGCGCCCGGTTCAACAGTACCGGCCGCTCCTTGCAGATCTCCTCCAGCTCGTCCCACACCTCGGACTGCTGGCGATCCACCATGCGCTTGGCACTCTTGATGTTGTGCGCATAGTTGTCCTCCACCAGGCGGCGCATGACGAACGGCTTGAACAGCTCCAACGCCATCTTCTTCGGCAGGCCGCACTGGTGCAGCTTCAGCGTCGGGCCGATCACGATGACCGAGCGGCCGGAGTAATCGACGCGTTTCCCCAACAGGTTGCGGCGGAAGCGGCCCTGCTTCCCCTTGAGCATATCGCTCAGGCTCTTGAGCTTGCGCTTGCCGCTGCGGCTGACCGCCCTGCCCCGCCGCCCGTTGTCGATGAGACTGTCGACCGCCTCCTGCAACATGCGCTTTTCGTTGCGGACGATTACATCCGGCGCACCGAGGTCCAGCAGCCGCTTGAGACGGTTGTTGCGGTTGATCACCCGCCGGTACAGATCGTTGAGGTCGCTGGTGGCGAAGCGCCCGCCGTCCAACTGCACCATGGGACGCAACTCCGGCGGAATCACCGGCAGAATCGTCAGCACCATCCACTCCGGCCGGTTGCCGCTCTTGCGGAAGTTTTCCACCACGCGCAGACGTTTGGCCGCCTTCTTGCGGCGCTGCTTGCTCTTGGTCGTGAAAATCTCCAGGCGCAGCTCTTTTGCCAGCGCGTCCAGGTCGACCTTGGCTACAATATCGCGGATCGCCTCGGCGCCCATTCCCGCCTTGAAAATGTTGCCCCAGCGATCAGCCAGCTCGCGGTAGCGGGTTTCCGTCAGGAGCTGCATTTCATGCATGCTCTTCAGTTCGTCCAACTGCTCATCCGCGCCGGACTGCAGCCGGTCCCGATGTTCGGCCACGTCTTCCCGCATCTTTTCCAGCAATTCCTCCAGCTTCTGGCGCACGTATGTCTGCTTGGCCTGGATCTGTGTCCGAATATCCGACTTTTCCTCGTCGGATTCATACTGGAGCGTGTCCAGCCGTTCCTGCACGTGGTCGTTTACAGTGCGTTCATGTTCAGCGGTGACCGTCTTTTTGGCCGCGATGATCGGCTCATCCACCCAGTCCAGGCTCTTGTCTTCCGGCGCTCTCTTGCCGAGATTGCTCTGAATCCAGTCCTGAAGTCGCTGGGCCTGGCTGATCGTCTCGGATGAAGACCGGTTGATGCGCTCATCGAGCCGCGCGATCTGCCCCTGCTCATCCTCGTTCAGCTCGTCAAGCTGGCTCTGCGCACCGCCTTCTACGGCGTCGATATGTTCCTGCGCCTCGTTCTCCAGACGGGCTATCCCCATCTGCAGTTCTCGTTCGAGGCGCTGAATCGCCCGGCCGCGCGCATCTTCGTTCACGTCGGTGATGATGAACTGAGCAAAGTACAGGACCCGCTCCAGATGGCGCGGGCTGATGTTCAGGAGCAGCCCCAGATGGCTGGGAACACCTTTCACATACCAGATGTGGCTGACCGGCGATGCCAGTTGGATATGTCCCATGCGTTCGCGGCGCACACGCTGCGGCGCCACTTCCACACCGCACTTGTCGCAGACGATGCCCTTATAGCGGACGCGTTTGTACTTGCCGCAGGCGCATTCCCAATCCTTTTGCGGCCCGAAGATACGTTCACAGAACAGTCCGTCCCGTTCCGGTCGCAGGGTGCGGTAGTTGATCGTCTCCGGCTTCGTTACTTCGCCGAAGCTCCATTCGTCAATCTGGTCCGGGGAGGCAAGAGAAATGCGAATTGCGTCAAAATCTCGTACTTCCATTATGGCTCCTTTGCGTTTCGCCCGCCGTCAGGCGCACAGCAGATGCGGTCGGCGGCGGCCTCTGTTGGCGGCGCCCTTACTCGCTGCTGCGGCTCATCGGGCTGGGTACGTTCAGGCTGAAGCCGAGATGCGGCAGACGGTCCTCAACCTCATCTTTGCCGAGCTGTATCACCTCATTCTTTTCGTTAATGACCTCAATCGAAAGGGCCAGACTCTGTAACTCCTTCACCAGCACGCGGAAACTTTCCGGCACACCGGGGCTCTGAATCTCATCGCCTTTTACAATCGCTTCGTAGGTTTTCACCCGGCCTGTCGTGTCGTCCGACTTGATCGTCAGCATCTCCTGCAAGGTGTATGCCGCGCCGTACGCCTCCAGCGCCCATACCTCCATCTCGCCGAAACGCTGACCGCCGAACTGCGCCTTGCCGCCCAGCGGCTGCTGCGTGACCAGGCTGTAGGGGCCCGTGCTGCGGGCGTGGACTTTATCCTCCACCAGGTGGTGCAACTTGAGCATCTGCGCGATCCCAACCGTTACATGTGCATCGTAGGGTTCGCCCGTCTTGCCATCGAAGAGCTTCTGCTTGCCGGTCGTCGGCAACGGCCAGCCAATTTCATTCGAGTACGCCTGTGCCGCCTTCTCAAACCTCTCAAGCAGCGCGACATCCAACGGTTCACCCGCTTCGAGGTACAACAGGATGGGATCGTCGGCAGTCTCCGTCAGGATCTCCCCGTCCTGCTCGCAACCGTGATGGAGCATCCACTCCCGCAGGGAGACATAGCGGGCATACTGGTCCGAAACATCCGATCTGCTTTCCGGGACGACAAGCTCCGCTTCATACCCTCTATCCTTTAGCCATTCGGCCAGGGCGGCGCTGCGCGCGTACTTGTCGTCGAAAAACAGCGTTTCAGGGTCGTAGCCGCGCGGCTCCAGCCATTCCAGCAGATAGAGCCGGCGGGCATCGTTGTCGTCCATCAGCGCATCGCTGTCGACTTCCTGTTCGCGAACAGAGGCCCACGCCAGCTGGGTGATATCCTGCCAGGCCCGGTCGATCAGCCAGGCCCGCGCCAGCTCGGACTCGATTTCGTCCTCTTGCGCGCCGTCGAATACCGGTGTCTCCGCCATGAAGCCCAGGCGGTCGGCCGCCCATCCAAGATGGGTCTCCAGCACCTGTCCGATATTCATGCGTCCGGGCACACCCAGCGGATTCAGAATAATGTCGATCGGTGTGCCGTCCTCCAGGAAGGGCATATCTTCCACCGGCACAACCCGGGAGATTACGCCCTTGTTGCCATGCCGGCCGGCCATCTTGTCGCCTTCAGTCAGGCGGCGGCGCTGCGCGATGCTGACGCGCACCATCATCTCCACCCCGGCGGGCATGTCCTGGTGATCTTCGCGCGTGAAGACCTTGATATCCACCACCTTACCCCGTTCTCCGTGGGGAAGACGTAAGGAACTATCCTTTACCTCACGCGCCTTTTCGCCGAAAATCGCCCGCAACAGCTTCTCCTCGGGCGTCAGTTCGGTCTCGCCCTTTGGCGTAATCTTCCCGACCAGAATGTCGCCGGCGGCAACCTCAGCGCCGATGCGGATGATGCCGTCCTCGTCCAGATGTCTCAGCGCATCCTCACCCACGTTGGGGATGTCTCGCGTGATCTCCTCCGGGCCGAGTTTCGTCTCTCTGGCTTCTATCTCGTGCTTCTCAATATGCACCGAGGTGTACTTGTCGTTTTCGACCAACCGTTCGCTGACCAGGATTGCGTCTTCGTAGTTGCCGCCTTCCCAGCTCATGTAGGCCACGAGCACGTTCTGCCCCAGGGCCAGCTCGCCGTTCTGGGTGGAAGAGCTGTCTGCCAGCACCGTGCCGGCCTCGACCAGGTCCCCTTTCTGGATGGTCGGACGCTGATCGATACAGGTGCTCTGATTGCTGCGATTGTACTTGCGCAACGGGTAAGTATGCTCGGTGCCGTCCTCCTCCTGAATGACGATCTCCGTATTCACCACACGAACTGCCTCGCCCGCCTTGCGCGCAACGACGACCTGGCCCGAATCAACCGCAGCCTGCCACTCCATGCCGGTGCCGACAATCGGCGCATCCGGCTGCACAAGGGGCACGGCCTGCCGCTGCATATTGGAGCCCATCAGGGCGCGGTTGGTATCGTCATGCTCCAGGAAGGGAATCAAGGCCGCGGACACTCCCACGACCTGTTTGGGCGATACGTCCATATACTCGATGCGCTGCGGCTCTTCAAAGCGGAACTCCTCAGCTTGGCGCACAGAAGGGCGCCTGTTGAGAAAGTGGCCGGCTTTGTCCAGCGGTGTCGAGGCCTGGGCGATGGGCGAGCGCTCTTCCGTATCCGCGTTCAGATAGATGACGTCTTTGCCTACGAAAGGCCTTACCCGCACCTCGCTCAGGCCTTCGATAGCTGCGATCTCTTCCGCCAGTTCCGCGGTCAGTTCAGCGCCTCTCTTCGCGATGATCTCCTCGCCGTCCGGGGCGCTGATATCTTCGGACAGGACGCGTCCTGTCAACGCATCGACCTGATTCTCGACAGTATTTAATACGCGGCGGTACGGCGTCTCGATAAATCCGAAATCGTTGATGCGCCCGTAGGTGGCCAGGTAGCCGATCAGGCCGATATTGGGGCCTTCCGGCGTTTCAATCGGGCAGATGCGCCCATAGTGGCTGTAATGGACGTCGCGCACGTCGAAACCGGCCCGCTCCCGGCGCAGGCCGCCGGGACCCAGCGCGCTCAGGCGGCGTTTGTGGGTCAACTCGGCCAGCGGGTTCGTCTGGTCCATGAACTGGCTCAACTGGCTGCTGCCGAAAAACTCGCGCGTGGCTGCCACAACCGGCCGGATGTTGATCAGGCTCAACGGCGTCACTTGCTCCGGTTCGCGGATCGACATCCGCTCGCGCACAACCCGCTCCATGCGCAAGAGACCGATGCGCAGCTGGCTCTGGATCAGTTCACCGACTGTCTTGATGCGCCGGTTTCCCAGATGATCGATATCATCAGGCAACTCGCGCCCGTTGTTGATGTCAATGATGCGGCGCACCACCGACACGATATCGTCGTTGGTCAGAATGCGCGTACTGAGAGGCTCCGCCAGGCCCAACTTGCGGTTGAGCTTGTAACGGCCCACCCGCCCCAAATCATACCGACGGGATGTGAAGAGCAGGTTCTGCAGGAAATTACGCGCATTATCTAATGTTGCCGGATCGCCGGGCCGCAGCTTCTTGTAAAACTCCAGCAGCGCATCGTCGATCCCTTTCTGCCGGTCCTCGGTCGGATTGGCCGTCGGGTCCCGCTCCAGAGTTGCCTCGATGAACGGGTGGTCTTCATTGTCGTCGACATCGGAGAACAGCTCCCGGATCTCCTCATCTGTGCCGAAGCCGATGGCCCGCAGCAGAATCGTGGCGGGCAACTTGCGTTTGCGATCGACCTTGACGCTGATGATATCCCGCTTGCTCGTCTCAAACTCCAGCCACGCGCCCCGCAGGGGGATCAATTTGGTGCCGGTCAGATCCCTACCCGTGCTGCGGTCCTCTTCAATAGTGAAGTAGACGCCCGGCGAACGAATCAACTGGCTGACCACGACCCGCTCACTGCCATTGACAATAAAAGTGCCGGAGTCGGTCATCAGCGGGAAGTCACCCATAAAGACTTCCTGCTCGCTGATCTCGCCCGTGTCGTTATTGACGAGCCTTACCTCGACCCACAGCGGCGCGGAATAGGTGATGTCCCGTACCCGGCATGCCTCCTCTGAGTGTTTGGCGTCATCGAAGCGGAAATTGCCGAAATGCAGTTCAAGATGCTTGTTGAAACTGACGATTGGCGAAATCTCCTCAAAAAGCTCCTTCAGGCCCTGGGTGCGGAACCATTCAAAGCTCTGAAGCTGAATCTCGATGAGCCGGGGCAGTTCGATCAGATTGGAAGTTCGTGAATACGACTTCCTATGCGTCCTGGCGCCAACACCGTTTCCAACGGCAGAATCAATCATATAGCGCATGCTCCTTTGCTGTACACAGTCGCCGGTCTTGCAAACTGCACGAAATAACGGTCAATCCGGACGGGACTTCAGAAAGTTGAATGGGGATGGAATCTCCTCTTGTGGCCGAACGCACAGGCGTCCGGGCAGTTCGCCGGCTGCCAAGTGCGCAGCAAGACATTCATCCGCCGCGTAATGCGCAGCGAATTATCCGCCCGCCGCGAACATCGGCGGACTTTACGCCAAATCTATTCGCCCTGGTACCGTCCCCCTCTGGTACTGTCCCCCTTTGTTGCAAGGCCCAAAAGCGGCAAACGGAACCGAGTCAATCAGTAGTTACCCTGAACTTAAAAGTATAAAGCATATGCTGCATCCTGTCAAAATTTTGATGTTGATGGAACCGTTCCAATTCTGAGGTCAGTCAGATTGACCGACTTCGCAGGCTGGTCTTTCGCCCCACCACGAATGCCGTCAGGAACGCCCCGTTTTGTGCAGAGTCACTCACTTTGAACCTCACCCCTGCTTACACCTTTAATCCAGTTTCGTGACTACTCAGCCATATTCGGCCCGCGATCCGATCTGCGGCAGAGGAAACACTCTCTCTCCTCGCCTTCTTGGGCAGTCGGGCCTTCGTCCCTCCCTTGTGCAGGGGCACAGCCCTTGGATCCCCCCGCCCTGGCTGGACCTCCATCATGGACAGTTGGACCCGCTAAGCCCACCCGCCGGCGCACGCCGACCAACGCCACAGTCACCTCTGAGACTCGCCGTTCTCCCTGCAGTGCCCCCGCCCTCTCCTTCGCTTTCAACGCACTCGAAACCGACCGGATATGAATGCCTGGCAATTTACATACGATATACCTACGAAAACTAGGAGCCTGTTCGCCAACCTCGTGAACCGGTACACAAAATCGATCCTGAAATCGCCGTGCGCCGCTTGCAGATCGCCTCAAAAAACCTCTTGCTTTCAGCAAGCCGTCTGCCGCCCCCCCGAAAGGTAGAAACACGCCCCCACCAGATAACAATTGGGCGAAGACGACGCCGCGCGGCGGACCGGAACGCCTGCGCGCGACGACAGAATTGAACGTGCGCAAACAACGAAATTTCGACATTCGGATGCACCCCTTTTCGCAGAAAATGCAACGCTCAACCGCCTTTCGGGTTGGTCCGTACCCGTTTTTGTCAGAAAACGTTTTGTGCTATCGTTTTTGCTAGGGGAGAATATGGGAGAAAGTGGGACGCTGTCCCTACACTCCGAAGTAATCTCGGATCGAGCGCTCGGCCAACCGTTCGCCGCCGAAATAGTCTTCGAAACTCCCTGACACAATTATTGAAGCGAGATGTTCGATGCGCCCCGGCTCGAACGCGATGCGCAAAGGGCAACTACTCTTAAGACTATGTTTCTCGGCGAGTTCAGTCACAATCTGGACAGCAAAGGGCGGGTCACGATTCCTGCCAAGTTCCGTCACCGGCTCATGCCCGGTCTCGTGGTGACGCGCAACCCCACCGGCGGCTGCCTCATGGCGATGCCGCTCGACGAATGGCAGAATGTCGCCGCCCGAGTCAGCGCCCTGCCACTGATAGACAAGCGTACAGCGCAACTGCGCCGGGCACTTTTCAGCGCCGCCGAGGACCTGAAACCCGACCGGCAGGGGCGCATCCTGATCAGCCAGCGCCTGCGCGAGTTCGCCGGAATCGAGAACGGAATCATTATCGCCGGGATGAATACCTATATCGAACTCTGGGACCCGGCCCAGTGGGAGGAGCAGTTGCTCACGCCTACGCAGCTCGGAGAGGATCTCTTCGCCGCCCTGGGAGTCTGAACCATTCCCGGGCTCTTGCCAAGGCGCGGCAGATGGGTTGGCAGAAGGCCCCACGCTACCGCGCCGACCCGCGACCGACATGCAAGGCGCCCCCTTTGAACCGGACGGCCTCCATCACGTCCCCGTTCTGGCGGATGAAGTGCTGACCGGCCTGAACGTCCAACCAGGCGGGCGTTTCATCGACGGCACTTTGGGTGGCGGCGGCCATACCCAGCTCCTGTTGCAACAGACGCGCCGCATCCACCCAGAGACGCCTCAGGATGCCGGTGCAGATGGGGTCGCCGGTGGGCAAGTACTGGGGCTGGACGTTGACCCCGCAGCCATCCGCCGCGTTCGCAAGCGCTTCTCCGGCGAAATCAGCGCCGGCAGACTGAGCGTGGCCCAGGCGCCGTTCGATCAGATCGAACGAATCGCCCGCCAGCATGGCTTTTCAGGCGTTGACGGCATTCTGCTTGATCTGGGTCTAAGCAGCTTTCAACTGGATACGCCGGCCCGGGGCTTTGCTTTCCGGCGGGACGGTCCGCTTGATATGCGCTTCGACCCCTCTACCGGGTTCAGTGCTGCCGAATTGATCAACAACAGCAGTTGGGAGGAGATCGCCGACATCCTTTACCACTACGGAGAGGAACGACACAGCCGCTCGATAGCGCGTGCCATCGTAGCCAGTCGCCCGGTTTCAACCACCGCAGAACTGGCAGACATCGTACGCAGGACAGTGCGCTCGCGCGGCAGAAAGAAAATCCATCCGGCCACGAGGACCTTTCAGGCGCTGCGCATCGCTGTCAACGACGAACTGGGACAACTGGCGCGAGCCATGATGCAGATACCTGCACTTTTGCGGCCCGGCGGACGCGTTGCCATTATCGCCTTTCACAGCCTGGAGGACCGGCTGGTCAAGGAGTGGATGCGTGACAACGCCAGGAAATTCAAGCCCGACCCGACCTTGCCGGCCGGAGGGCAGGAGCAGATTCCCATTCTGGCGCTATGCAACAGGAAGCCGATTGTGCCTGCAGCCGCTGAAGTCGACGAAAACCCCCGAAGCCGTTCGGCCAAGCTGCGTATCGCTGAAAAACTGCCTGAGCAGTAATTGATCTGTATGCCCATGTGTCCGTTGTGCATGTCTTTATAGTGATTGTTTCTGCAGGATAAAGCAATTGTCAACACCGACCATAAATCTGCATCGCGCCGGGCGCCCTTCGCAGCCGCGGGCGCAGCGAAGCAGTGACGAGCAGGTTTGGCGCCCAGTCAACCAGGGAGGACCGAAGAAAGAAGGCGACTGGGACCCAAACAGCATGCAATCATCCAACCTGTCCCGTTTTCGAGTTCTGCGCGGTCTGGTCTGGCTCGATGATATCGTTCCCTTGCCGCAAACGCTGAGAGGATATCTCTTTTTTGTGCTGGCCCTGACCGTCGTCTGCGGATTGGCCGTTGTTCAGGTCTGGACTTCGCTTCGAATTACGCAGGCCCGCGCAGAGTTGGAGGCGCTACGCGTTCAGTACAGCCTTATCGAGCAGAAGAATGCTGAGTTGCTGTGGCAGATCGGTCAGCGCACTACTCTCGAACACGTCCAGTTGCGCGCGGCCCAACTCGACTTTCGTCCCGCGCTGCAACGCCATTACGTCCCGAACCCGCATAGCCTGAGCGCCGCCTCTGCACTTTCCGCCGGCACCACCGGTTCGGACGGCGACCATCAACTGCATCAGCAGGCAGAGAGCGCCCACGCCAATGATCAACCGTCCACAGAGGCAGGGGAACAGACAGCGTTATCTGCCACTGCCGCAGGGAGCCTGGAGGCAGCGCAAGAGCGTCAGGCCCCCCGCACGACGCCCCCCGTTAATGCCCAGGCGGGTCTACCCGCTGCGGACGAGCCGTCCTTCTGGTCAGTGACCGAACGACTCCCCGTATCTGAGTTCGAGCAGTATCTGTCCGGTTGGCAGCAACAGATCAACGATAGCTGGCAGTCTGTCCGTGAATGGAGCGACCCGCTGCTTGAACGGGCCGGCGACTTCTTCCTGGGCCAGTTGAAACAGCCCAGATAATTGCCGGCGCCTGTCTCGCTGCCCCTTTCGTCGCCGCCAAGTGCCCGAATGTGGGGTCGGCGGCGACGAATGTTTGTGGCCCGAGCGTCGTGGCCACCGTAGTTCTGGAGATATCTTGCATGCGCGCACGGAACCGAACCGCTCGTCCCGCTCGTGGACACGGTTTCGGCCCTCTATTCGCCTCCAGTCAGCCCTCCGAAGATGAGGTTGGCGGCGGCCTCGAAGGCGGCGCCCTGAACCGGG
>JAPPKG010000652.1:0-13150 GCA_026914085.1 Caldilineaceae bacterium
GGGGGGGGGCCCCCCCCCCCCCAACATGGGCGGGCCGACTAGGCCCGACCGCCCAGAACTACTGGGGCTAGGGGCTGGGGACCAGGAGTTAGTAGTGGCGGCGTTTTATGGAGAATTGGAATGAAGTGGAGAGAGGTATCCTCGTTTGCAGGATTCGGGGTCGCAACTTGGCTATGATTTGGCAGTTACTACGTTCATCAGATAGTCAGAGTCTCTACGAATACCGTTCGATTGCACTACAGTTCCGTTGCATCGCGGGGCGGGCTGCCTACGGTATTCGGGAATGCGTCTGGGAAAGTGTTATTTCTCGGTAATCGACCCTTTTGGCTATGGTAGACTTAGGAGACGATGCAAGTTTTCTGGAAGCCTCCGTTTCGTCCCCGATTGGCTTTTTGGCCGAGAATCTCGAGAGGCTGTAATGCTGGCCGCATGCAGTCTTTCTCAATTCTTTCCCGACTACCTATGCGGTCTCGGTGGCGATTGGCGACCTGAATGGGATTCGATCAGGTGAGCACAATGGGGCCAGGACAGTGAAGAATCGACGTATGACGAGTCGTACAGGAGAATCGCCAACAGGGCGGCGCGCGCTGAGCGCGGCTGGCCGCATAGCGATGGTCGTTGCAGCGGCAGGCGTTTTGCTTTATCTGCTGCTCTACAACGGACGCTCAGATTCGGCGGTACTCGCAGAGAACGCGGGCCTGACCACCGGGGCGGAACGCGCTAATTTGGGGAAGGAGGAAGCTGGAGATAGCGGGCTTCTGAAGAGCGGAACCCAGAAAAACACCTTAGCAAGTCAGGCTGCAACTGTCCCTTATACGAAGACGCTGGGTGTTTCCGAGTTCGGGCTGGGTTTCGTGAACTCGGCCGAGACCAACAGCGGGGCTGGCCGGATCCAACGCGGGGTAGATACCGGTGTTCGCATGGACCGCTTTCCCGTCTATTGGGAGCAGGTCGAGAAACGGATTGGGGAGTTTACGTGGACCGGCCAGGACGCAGCCATTCTGGCGAATGAAGGCAAGAACCTGAATACCTTGGCGATATTGCTGGGTACTCCTCGCCAGTATCGCCTGGGGAGCCGGTCAGCTTCGACATCTCTTGGCGGTTCATTCACGGAATTGCCGGAGAACTTTGCGCCGAGATCGGCTGATTGCCTTCCGCAGGAGGCCGGAGGCGAATGCGACCTTGTGGGAGTGGTGGATGCTTCCGGGAGGCAGTTGCGAGTTACGCAGGACGGGCTGCAGGGGCAGTCCGGCAGTTGCCAGCGTCACGAGGGTCCTCCGGCGCCGTTCGGTTTGTGGAATCCGATTTTCACAGACGGTAGCGACGTTCCTTCGAACGATGCGCGGCTCAACCCAACAAACCCCTGGGCGCGTTTTGTGGGCGCGGCGGTGACCCGTTACATGCCTGGAGGCGACGCAGGCACTCACATTCGCCATTGGGAGATCTGGAATGAGCCGGACCTGTGTCACTTTTGGTCGGGGACGCCTCAGGAATACGCTCGTTTGCTGAAGGTTGCCTACATTGTCATCAAGTGGCTTGACCCCGAGGCGTACGTGGTGTTCGGCGGCCTGGCGCACTTCGAAAACGGTCAGTGGCTCTATGACATGTTGGACGCGCTGGAGGCCGACTCTCTGAGCATTCAGAACAGTGGATTCTTTGACGCGGCGGGCAGTCATCATTATTCGCTATCGTACGTCGGCTACCAGTACACGAGGAAAGTTCGCAACGCGTTGGACGTGCGCGGCTGGGGAGACAAGCCGATCTGGATTACGGAGAGCGGGGTGCCGGTCTGCAACGACTACCCTGGTCCTACCTGTCCCAGCCCGTGGCGTGCCACGGCCAATGAGCAGGCCTCGTATATTTGGCAGAATATCGCTTATACCAGGCTGGCCGGCGGAGGTCCGATATTCCACTTCATGCTTCACGATGATTGCGGGAACGTGGTTGCGGTCGAATCACCTGACGGGTTTGGGCTGGCAAAGAATGAAAGCATCAGTTTCTGCTCCCCGTCCAACGCCGAAACGCGGCTGGCCTATACCGCCTTTGAGTTAGCGAATCAACATTTCCCCGGCACTGAGGTTGCCTGGGCGGACATCGAACGTTTTCGCGTGCGGAGAATCGCGTTCTATCATCCCGGAACGGAAGAGCGGCGTTTGCTCATGTGGTCCCTCAATACGCAGGCACAGACAGCCAAGATTCCGGCTACGGGCACAAGCGGTCGGCTGATCAATCTGGATGGCACGACGACGGTCGTGACTCCGACCGCCGGCGTTTATGAGGTAAGCCTTGCGGGTGCGACGAATACCAACTGGCCCGACGGCCAGGGGGGGTACAGCATGGGCATATACGGTGAGCCTGTGTTGCTGGTCGAAACGGACACAATGTCACCAACGGCGTCTATATTGGACCTGCCGGCTTACTCCCCGCAGACATTTCCCGTGACGTGGCTTGCCAGGGACTGGGGCTCCGGAGTGATCTCTACGTCGGTCTATGTTAAGGTCGAAGATGGGGATTGGGAACTGTGGAAGGAAGGCGTCGAAGCGTACGGCAAGGCGTCTTATACTGGCGAGGCCGGCAAGAAATATGCATTCAGCGTGGCGGCCGAAGACAGGCTGGGGTACAAATTGCAGGCAGATACGTCGCTGGCCGAGACGACTATTGCGGAACACAGTTCAGTTACGGGCAGGGTGATCAACCCGGCGGGTGAGTCCGGAGTTGGTGTCCAGGTGAGCATCGGCACGACAACGGCCACGACCGACGCGGGCGGCCGGTTTACGATGACGGTGCCGATTGGGAGCTGGAATATCTCGGTTGGCAATCAGCTGCTTATGCGAAGGCGTGTTTTCGGTACGAGCGAGAGCCTGGCGTTGCTTTATTCGCCGGGGACGAATGCCGTGACGAACGGGGACTTCGAAAATGCCTTCAACAGCTGGACCAAGTCTGGAAGCTCCTCCTCCCAGATCGAAGCACAGCCCGGCACATCGGATCATGCGCTGCGGCTGGCCAGTGAATTTGTTCCTAATGACGGCGTACCCGGTACCGAGGGCAGCGACGGAGGAAACAGTACGGTGTCCCAGCGTGTGACGGTTCCTACGGGCCGACCCTATCTGGCAATCGCGTACAAGGTAGAAACGACTGAACCGGACACGGGTACCGATAAGTTCGAGGTCATTGCAGTTGAGGACGGTCAGCCGGCGAACTATATGTTGGTACAGAGTCAGAGCAGCGGGTGGCAGTACCGCTCTTTTGACATGGCGCAGTACGCCGGCAAGGAGATTAACCTGATTTTCAATGTGTACGAAACGTCACCGAACCGCCGTACGACAGCACTGATTGACGTTGTAACGCTGAGCGACGTGCCAGCCCAGAATCTTCAGAGTAGTGGGCCGGCGGCCAGACCACGGCCTGCAAAGGCGCCTCCTCCTCCGCCCGCTTCGGCAGAGCCTTCAAGGCAGGAAGGCAATGCGTCCAGCGGCTACAGGGTTTTTCTGCCTACGGTGCTGAACCTCAGAGAACAGTAGCCGCACCCTTGCCCGGCATCCATGCGCTAGAGATCCTCTTCCAGCCCGACGGACTCCTCTTCAGCCGATAACTCGCGCCACAAGAACCATGCCCCGGCGCGGCGCTGACCCTTGGGCGCCCGGTCGTAGTAGAGGTCAAAGAGCCTGCCCTCATCTGTGCGCACGCGGTAGTAGACACGGCCCTGTCCCCAAGATCCCTGTGTTCGGCCACTGCGTACGAAGTAGGGAGGGCGCCCGCCCTGTGTGCGGATTTCGGGTTTTCCGTAGCGGTGCCAGTTCGCCAGCATCTCGACGACGGCGTGAGCTTTGCCTTGCCAGGTAAAGGCGTCGGGAACTGGCGGCTTCTTCTCCAGTGAGAATCCGGAGGGCAATTTCACTGATATTTCGCGGCCGATGAACTGCAAGGGGTCACCTCGGTACGAGGGCAAAGACGGTGGGGAGGAAGCTCACAGGCCTCCCGTCACGGGTGCTTGCTGCTTGGCATGGCGTGCGTCGAGCGAGACCAGATGTAGCAGAGTCAGCACCACCAGCAAGGCAGCAATCCCATAGACCGGGGCGAATCCTACCGATGCCACCAGCCAGAATGCGAAGAGCGGGCCCACCGCGGAACCCAGGTCGGAGGCGGTGGCATAGGTTGCAACGAACATCTGAGGGCGGTGCGTGACCAAGGCGGCTTGATTTGCGTATGCGTCCAGAACTACATTTACACCGGTGCTTACGATGAGGACAGCCAGCAAGGCAATAAAAGACATATTGTTCTGAGCCGCCAGCATCAAAGTCAGTCCGAGGCAGAGCAGGAAGACCAGAACGATTGTCAAGCGCATTCGCCCAACCAGGTCCGCCAATGCTCCCATGGCGGCACCGAGAAACAGGTCGGAAAACCAGCGTGTTCCGAGTACGATTCCGGCCAGGGCACCCACCTGCAGGCCCAGCAGGAATCCGCCTGAGAAGCTCGCGAAGCGGTCGGCCAGAAACACGGAAGCTGTGGCAACAAGGATGGAGTTCAGGAGTAGCTTGAAAAACCCCACAAGCAGGATGGAACGCTGAAGGGGATCGGACAGGGCCTCAGTCCAGCCGCCGAGAATCTCATGATCTCTGCGGCGGGCATTCTTGGCCTGCTTCTGGCCGACATCAGGGGAATCGGCAGTTGTATTTGCCTGGTTATCCTCATGGTGGGGCGAGGCGCTTGCGGGCCAGGAGAGGCCGAAAGCGATTGGGATGGAAACTGCTGACAACGCTGCAATCGTCCAGACCGTGATTTGAAAGCCGAAGTGATCGAAGAGAAAGCCTCCAATTAGGGCGCTGATCGCGCTGCCGCCGCGAACAACACCCCACTTCAGCCCCATCAGCCTGCCGGCGTCCGCTCGATCGCCGGTCCAGATAGATTGGTAGGTGCCCTGACGGAGGCCTGACCAGCTGACGCCCCACCCTATCCTCGCCAATAGAAAGACGATGAACCCGAACTTGAAACCATACAGAACGGTCGTCAGGACTCCAAGTATGGCTGATATCACGAACGCCCGGTACGGACCGAAACGGGCGAAGATTGCTCCGAGCCAGGTATTAGAGAAAAGCCGGATGAGGCGGTTGGCGCTCAAAAGGATGCCGACCTGCTGTGGAGACAGTGCGAGCTGTCCCGCCGCGAGAGGGAGGATGGCGTACAGAAGTGAATCGCCCATGATTGCAAAGCCGACGGCCCCGGAAACGATAAGCACCAGGACAGTGGGGGCCGACAGGCGGGATGGGCGATCAGCTGAAGACGTATCGGGCTGAGGTTTCAGTTCAGTTGGGGACATTATGGCAGCTAAACTGCAATGGCAGGCGGCCACTGGCAGCAATGGCCACGTTTTCCGACGATGGGGTGTTCGCCGATTCGAGCCATTGTAACATAACCTCTTACAATTGGGTTTACTCATTATCAAAAAGGAGCAATCGCGGGCATTGGGTAAATTGCGGCATTGCAGTCGGAGCCGTGACTGGGCATCGGCCCGACCGACTGAATTTGGGGGCAAAGGTCCTGGAGAGTTTCTTTTGACAGAGCGGACTTCAACAGCTACTATCGGGATGATAGTACGTCCCAGGGGCCTCTTCGATAAGATTGCTACATTTCCGGCATTCGATTCAAGGATAGGATTCTGTTTTCATTCGACGAGCGCGTCACTGCGCGATTCGCCACTTTTCCATTCGAGGGGGATATTGTGAATCCAAATACAGCCAAAGCCAAGATGAAGTCCGGCCAGCCCGCCTTCGGATTTGCGCTGTCGATGGGGTCGGCGCTGAATGCGGAGTCGTTGAGCAGAAGCGGGATTGATTTTGTGATGATTGACAGACAGCACGGGTCTTGGGGCGAGGACAGTGCGATTGCCGCGCTTGTGGCCATCCACGGGGGTTCTGCGGTTCCGATGGCCCGCGTGGCCCGCAATGACTACACGTTTATTGGCAGGTTGCTGGACGAAGGTGTGATGGGCATGATTGTGCCAATGGTCGATACAGCTGAGCAGGCTCGCATGGCGGCCGATGCATGCCACCTTCCTCCGCTGGGACGACGTTCGTGGGGCTGGGGCCGAGCCAAGTTATACGGTGCGGACTATGCAGAGTGGATCAGCGAGCAACTCTTTGTCGCTGTACAGCTGGAAAGCGTGGAGGCGGTAGAGAACGCGGAAGCGATTCTGGCTACGCCGGGCATTGACGGTTGCTGGACCGGACCGAGCGACCTGTCGCTTTCGCTGGGCTTTCATCCGTCCGAGATGGACGACCGTGAGGAGCATGCACGAGCGCTGGAAGCAGTTCTGAAGGCGTGTGAAAACACAGGCAAGATTCCTGGCATCGCAGGGGGGAGTGTGGAGGACGCATTGAGGCGAGCCAGCCAGGGCTTTCGGTTTATCACGGCGACGAGTGACGGAGGCCTTTTGGATGCTGGCGCGAGGAGCGCCGTGGCGCGTCTTTCCGAAATCACAGTATAGAACATTTCTGGCTGTCTTTGAGTAGGGGCAGACGGCCGGAACTACGAATCTCAAGGGGACGGGAGATCCTCTGGTCGCGTTCCCTGACATATGAACAGGTAGCCTGAAAGGAGTCTCAGGATGGCCACTTCGTCTGACTTTCTCGTCGTCGGGGCCGGGATATTCGGTGTAACGACTGCTTTGTCACTGCGAAGCCGGGGATACGGCGTCACCCTCATTGACCCCGGACCTCTTCCCTACGCGCTTGCCGCTTCTACGGATGTCAGCAAGGTGGTTCGTATGGAGTACGGCAGTAACCGCCAGTATATGCAGATGGTGATTCGCGCGATTGAGGGATTCCATGGCTGGAACGAACTCTTTGGTGAGACTTTGTACCACGAGACCGGTGTTCTGGCGGCCACGAAGGAGCACATGGACAACAGTGAGTTCGTCAATGACAGCTATCGGATGTTACTGGAGGAGGGGCAAAGCCCCGAACGTCTGTCTGGGGAAGAGATAACGAGGCGGTTTCCGGCTTGGACGACTGGGGCCTATGTTGACGGATTCTATAATCCGCGCGGCGGTTACGCAGAGAGTGGACGCGTCGTCGGCAAGCTGGTTGAACATGCGATGGCCAACGGGGTCGACGTTCGTCCCGGTCAGACGGCAGATCGACTCCTGTTGAACGGTGGGCGCGTGGAGGGGATGCAGACACGGGAAGGCGCCACCTTCAGTTCTGACCATACGGTAGTTGCGGCCGGCTCCTGGACGCCCTGGTTGCTGCCGGAGTTGCAGTCCGTGATGAAGGCGACCGGCCACCCCATTTTTCATCTGGATCCGAAGGATCCTACGCCCTTTACGGCGCCTGAATTTGTGGTATTTTTTGGAGACACGGCACGCACCGGCTGGTACGGGTTTCCGATGCTGCGGGAGGGCATTGTCAAGATTTCCCGGCATGGGGTCGGTGTGGCGCTTCACCCGGAGCACGATGAGCGCACGGTATACGAGGAGGATTTCGCACAGCTGCGAATCTTCCTGGAGGACACTTTTCCAGCGCTCCTGGATGCAGAGATCACCTATACGCGGCGATGTTTGTACAACGACACGCTTGATGAGCACTTCTGGATCGACCACCACCCGGAGATTGAAGGTTTGAGTATTGCCACGGGGGGGAGCGGCCATGGGTTCAAGTTCGGTCCTGTCCTCGGGGACCTGATCGCGGACGTGGTAGAGGGCAGGCCGAATGAATGGGCAGACCTTTTTCGGTGGCGGGAGCTCTCGCCGGACACGAGGGGGGAGGAGGCTTCACGGTACCATGGCGATGCTGAAGGTGAGGCGTAGACAGTGAACATGGCAACTATCGGTCGGAAAGAGGGTCTGGACTATATGCGGGTATCTAAATGACACTCAAGTTTGGTCCTGAAGACTATGAGCGGGCGGCGGAGTTCGTGCGTGTACGGACGGGCCGCCAGGATTTGCGCCTGTCCGAAGGGGGGCCGATCGGCCTTGTGCTTGGCAGTGGGCTGAATTCGCTGGCCGAGGCGGTCGAGGAGGCGGAAGCAGTTTCATTCGAGGAGATCCCTCATTTCTCGACCAGCACAGCACCCGGGCACGCGGGGCGACTTATCGTGGGCCAACTTTCCGGTCAGACAGTGGTGGTGATGCAGGGTCGCAACCACTTCTACGAGGGCTATACGGCGGAGGAGATTACCTTCCCCATTCGAGTGATGCGGCGTCTGGGCGTTGGCAGGTTGATCCTGACCAATGCGGCGGGAGGCGTAAATCCCGAGTTCCTTGCAGGGGATCTGATGTTGATCGTGGACCACCTGAACTTTGTAGGCATGGCGGGACACAATCCCCTGATTGGCCCGAATGTACCGGCGATTGGGACGCGTTTTCCGTCAATGACACACGCGTATCCGCGTGCATTGCGCAAGGCGGCCCTGGACTCGGCTCAGGAGTTGGGGATCATGCTGCGCCAAGGCGTGTATGCTTTTCTGGCGGGTCCCAACTTTGAGACGCCGGCGGAAGTCCGCTATCTACGCCTGGTGGGGGCGGACGCGGTGGGGATGAGCACAGTGCCGGAGGCGCTGGTGGCGGTCCATGCCGGGATCGAGGTACTGGGCATCAGCACGATCACAAATGTGGCCGTGGATCAACTGGACTCGGACAAGGAGACAAGCGAAGAAGAGGTAATGGAGACGGGAAGAATCGTTGTGCCGCGTTTGACGGAATTGCTGACGGCGGTCCTGGGACGAATGTAGCTGGGCGAGACCGCAGGAAGACAGGACAGGGACCTCGTCGTGCAGGTCCCTGTCTTAGCGGAAGAGTTCTTTACTGGTGCGTCTTGTCAGGTCGGTGGGCTATCCGCCCTAACGTCGGTCCTCAAGCGGGACTGATTTCTGTCTTTTCCTCTTCCTGGGTTGTATCCTGGATTTTCAGATGGGCGTCCTCGGGCCGCTCTTCGCGCATCACTTTTACGAACTCAATGTGCGCGGGCTGGCGCACGAAACCGAGCCGGTTATTGATTCCCAGCATTGCCTGATTGTTGGTCTCGTTCCAGGTCCGGATTTCATTGTATCCATTTTGCAATGCGAATTCGACGGAACGAACTTTGAGTGCCATGGCTATGCCGCGCTTGCGATGGGAGCGGGTCACGCCGGTTATCCCAACATATAGCAGTTTGGCATTGGCCTGGCTGGTCCAGAGGTTGGTCATTCCCACATATTCGCCGTTGTCAACGGCGACAAACCAAGCGTCGGGCAGCAGATTTGTCCTCTCCCATACCTTCTGAAACTCATCAAAGGGCACTTTGGACGGGGGCTCCGGGCTAGGGACGTCGCGGTCGATGAGCCACTCCAGTTCGTAGAGTTTTCGATCCCGGTTTGGGTCGGACTCCAGATCCGTGACGGTCTTGATCTCAATGCCTTGGTCGGCGACTTGCCGCGAATAGCGACTCCACTCGTCAAGATCGAGGCTGGCAGGATCCAGACGGGATTCCCAGTCCCGCATGACTTCGTTAAATCCCAGTTTTTTGGCGAACTGGATTCCTTCCTCGTAGTCTTCGCGCGTGTGGGCGAGAAGGCGCAGGGGGTCGAACTGCTGGATCTCCTGGCAGAGATGCTCCCACAGGGCGGCGCCGACGCCGCGCTTGCGAAACTCCGGGAGCACTTCGACGCCTACAAACAGCTTGCCAGGATGGTTAATCCACAGAGACTGGCTATAGTTGGCATAGCCGACGGGCTTACCATCGATCTCGGCGAAAAACCGACCTCTCTTTACCAGTTTCGAGCGTTTTTCATCAGACTCCTTCCACTCTTCCACTGTATCGGGATATTCCGGCCAGACGGCGTTCATGATTTCAACCGCTTGACGGTAGTCTTGGTCGTTGGTCTCAAAGGGGCGAATTGTGATCAAGGTTCATACTCCATTCTGTTTTTTTCTGGATTCCGGAGATTGCAGGCGACGAAATTAGCGACTTTGCGTCTCATTTCTTCAGTGCGCTCTAAGGTTTCTTCAAGCAACAAAAAAACCGTGGAGCGGTCGAAACACGCGTCCACGGTTTTGGAAGCAGTTCAGCGTTGACTCAACGGTCAGGCGCGGATCTCCTCACGAAAGACGCGAAACAACCAGAGATGACGTGCAACTTAATTCGCATGGTGTTCGCTCCTTTCTGTGTGGAACTGCGATGGATGCCGTATTCGTGTCAAGACACGCCGTATAGGGTAACAGGTATCGCAAGCGGAGTCAATTTTTGGGGCCGGCCGTTTCGGCTGCGGGACTGGTTGGCTCTACTGTAAAGGCTCGGTTATGACTTTGGCGAGCACCGCGGCCGTTTCGGCGTCCACGACTGACTGAATCTGATTGGCTAAATCGTCGAGGGGCAGTTCGCGGATTTCGTCGCCGCTGCGCAGCTTGAGCTCTGCGACACCATTCTTTACGCCCCTTGCGCCGACTGTGAGACGGATAGGGATTCCCAACAGATCGGCGTCGTTGAATTTGACGCCGGCACGCTCATCGCGGTCGTCATACAGGACCTCCACACCGGCCTCTTGCAGCAGATAGTAGACACGATCGGCAGCTTCAGTTACTTCAGGCGTGCGCCGTGTTGCCAGGCTGACAAGATAGAGTTGATGGGGCGCTATCGTGATCGGCCAGATTATGCCGTTCTCGTCGTTGTTGGTTTCGATGGCGCTGGCGATAAGGCGGCCTGAACCGATACCGTAGCAGCCCATCACCATTGGCGCGCTGCCGCCATCCTCGTCGAGGAATGTGGCGTCCATTGCCTGGCTGTATTTTGTGCCCAGCTTGAAGATATTGCCCACTTCCACGCCGCGCACGGCGCGCAAGGGGGCCTGGCAGATTGGACAGGGGTGGCCATCGGCGGCGGCCACCACGTCTACGACCAGGTCGGGCTCATAGTCCCTATCACAGTTGACATTCCTGAGGTGCCAGCCGTCGCGATTGGCGCCTGCGACCAAGTTGGGGCTGTCGGGGATCAGATCATCCACGACCAATAGGACGGCGTCTCTGGTGATGCCAACGGGAGAGCCGTAGCCGGGTTCTGCTCCGACGGCCCGGATCTCTTCGGTCTGTGCTGGGCGCAGTTGGCGGGCCTTCAACGCGTTCGTCAGCTTGGTTTCGTTCAACTCCATATCGCCGCGCACGACGACAAAGACGAACTGCTCCTTCTCTTCGCCGTCTTTCTCGACGGTTGCAACAAGGAAGAGAGCCTTGGCGGTGCGACTTTCGGGGACGTCGAGAAAGTCTGCGAGCGCGGCGATGGTGTCGATGCCGGGCGTTGCGACCTCTTCCAGAGGAAGCGACGCTTCTCCGGTCTGGTCTTCTTCTGTCTGCTTCACGAAGGTGGCGACCTGACGATTTGCCCTATAGCCGCATTCATCACATAGGAGCAGAGTGTCCTCTCCTACCTCGGTCAGGGCCATGAATTCGTGGGCCATGGTCCCGCCCATCATGCCGGTGTCGCTTTCGACTGCGATTACGTCGAGGCCGGCGCGGCCGAAGATATTGAAGTAGGCCTGGTAGACGAGCGGATAGTATTGGTCCAGGCTGGCGATATCGGGGTGGAAGGAGTAGCCGTCCTTCATTGTAAACTCGCGCACCCGAATCAGGCCGCCGCGAGGGCGGGGTTCGTCGCGGAATTTCGTTTGAATCTGATAGAGCATGACCGGCAACTGGCGGTAGCTGTTGATCACGCCGCCGGCCAACTCCGTGATCACCTCTTCGTGGGTCATGGCCAGGACCAGCTCCCGGCCGGCGCGATCGGTAAGGCGGGCGAGGTCGTCGCCGATTTCGTACCAGCGCCCTGTCCGTTTCCAGAGTGAAGCGGGCTGCACGACAGGCATGACGATCTCCTGTCCGTCGATGGCGTCCATTTCTTCGCGCATGATCTGTTCGATTTTCTTCTTGACCCGCAGCCCCAGAGGCAAGTATTCGAAAATACCAGCTCCTACCTGCCGGACCAGCCCGGCCCGCAACATCAGTTGATGGCTGAGAACATCGGCGTCCGCGGGTGCTTCGCGCAGAGTCTGGAAAAAGAGTTTCGACATCCGCATAACTGTTTATCCTTGTTCAGATTTCTGTATTGCTGGCCACTTGCCCCTGGCGTCAAACGTGCGCGTCTGTTTCAGAGTGCACGTTGACATCCAATGGCTTCACTACTACTCAGTTGCGAAACCTCCACCCGAATTTGCGCCAGATTGCTTCAACGGGTGGAGGATGTAGGGTCTGGGGAGGTGACAGGGCGCGAGTGCGATGCAGGCGGTTCGGATTCGGTCTGCTCTTGACGCGGCCTCAGAGCGAGTTGCACCAGAATGCAGGCTTCGATGACGTCCAGTCCGTGATCCTGTGCCCACTGCGCAGCAGAGGGGCTTTCGGCGCCTGGTTGGAACCATATTGCCTGTGCGCCGGCGGCTCTTGCCTGTTCGACAACGGCAGGGGCTTCCGGTGGGGGCACGACCATATTTATGACCGCGGGCGGTTCGGGCAGGTCGGTCAGGCTTGTGTAGGCGGTATCGCCTTCGATGAGCTGCTCGCGGCGGTTCACCGGATAGACGGTGTAACCAGCCTCTTTCAGCTTGAGATAGATGCGATTGCCGTATTTGGCCCTATCGTTGCTGGCGCCTACGACGGCCCAAACCGGTTCGTCAACGTATTTCGCGATCAGGGCCTTGAGATCCTGCATTGTGCCGCCCGCCCTTATGTTGGGTCGAATGCTCAGCCAGGGGGAACCCAGGCATGATGATGGCTTTCCTAACGGCAAAGTATACTTTCGTCCGAACTGGAGTGTCAAAGTTATGTCGCGTTGGTTTGCAGTGCACATTGGGGGAGGGAATGGTCTGGCTGGGGAAACATGCCAAGGGAAGATAGATCATTTCTGGCTTGTAACTGCCAAGCCATGTTCTGTGTGTGTACTGAGTGCGGTCTGTCTGGGTGGAATGTACCGCCAGTATTTCTGTAGCGTTCTCGCGATGGTCGTAGCGGTGAATGTTGGGTACAAATAGGAGTTGCCTCGCCTGTCTTGCCTGCGCCGGCACATTTTCGGAATGTGCCAAGATGCGGGGGGGAGGGGGGTGAAGCCCGGCCGCCGCGAGACGACAACTTCAAATTAGCCACACACTCGCTACGGCGCGGACAAAAGGGGGGGCGTTGGGGGGGGGGGGCCCC
>JAPPKG010000253.1:0-13124 GCA_026914085.1 Caldilineaceae bacterium
AGTTCTACGCAGCCCTGGCCGCGGAGGCGTGGCAGGGCCGGCCGCTGGGCGGGGTGAACGACGGGGGCCGGCGGCCGGCGGATAGAGGCGAGCAGCCGGCTGGGCCTGATAAGGACGCTCCCGATAGCTGGAGGGAGGAGGCGGCCGCTGTGCCGAGGGAAAATCAGGCGTCGGGGGAAGGCGTATACTGGCGGGCGTTTGAACGCTTGAACGACGAAGTGGTACGTCTGCTTGGGCACAGCCTGCCGATCCTTTCAACGGCCAGCGGCTATTTAATTGATGAGAGCACGGACCCGCGCTACCCGGCGACGACGCCGACGCTGCATGCGACGCAGACGCTGGAGATCTGCCGGGCGATGATGGGGACGAGCCGCCACACTCCGCCGGCGCCGGACTATTATTTCTGCACGGCATTCTGGTTGCTGGCGCACGGGGCGCTGCAGGGAACAGGGTCGGTAGAAGAGCGGAACGCATGGTATAGCTCGCTGCACCTTGCGGGAGGGCAGGAAGCGAGGGGGGAGGAGAGAGAATTGGCGTCGCTGCCGACGGGGCCGGTTCCCGTGGCGGAGACGTTCGGCTGGTCGACGTTGCCGATCGTTTCCCTGCTGAAGGCGGAGCCCAAACGTCCGAGGGCGCGGGCAGGGCGGGAAGAGAGCCGACCTCAGGCCCCCGCCCCCAGTTCGCGCTACGGGTTGCGGCCAACGGGGGAAGGTGTGCTGAGCGGAAAGGTACGGGGCGGGGCCGGCGCGCAGGTCCGGCTGACGCACAGTGACGGGTTTGCATACGAAACGATCGCCAGGACAAGCGGCGTCTACCGTTTCGTGAATCTGCCGGCGGGGCGGTACAGCCTGGAGGTGACCGCCCCTGCGGGCAGCCGTGTGGAGGCGATCGATATTGGGCCGGCGCAGGAGGCAGTCTGCGACGCGGCGGCTTACGGCTGGGGTTTCGAGATTGATCAGCGGGCTGTGGAGCGGGGGCGCATGCTGTCTTTCGGTGTGGAGCTTTTGCCGAACGACGATCCCGGCGCGCTGGCCCTGCGCGTCAGCGACAGCGAGGGGAAGAGCCGGGTGGTGCCGTTGGCGCGTCGCAGCCAGGAACTGACGGCTTCTTGCGTGGTGGGGCCGCTGGCGGCCGACAGCTACCTGCTGGAGGCACTGGGTCTGCCGAAGAGCGGGACGGCGCCACTGCAGTGCCAAGTCCCGATTGATCAGGGGATGGCGACGCGCGTGCTCTTTGTCTATTCCTACGATGAGAAGAGAGCCGCGGCGCGGGCGTCGGCGATCAGCGGCACAGTGGAAGGCGGGGCGGGCTGCACGGTGCGGCTGCGGGCGGAGGAGCCGGGGGAGAGCCCCGGCGAGCGTCTTGCCGAGGCGGACGAGGCGGGGGACTATGTCTTCAGCGGTCTGGCGGCGGGCAGATATTATGTGGATGTGAAAGGAAGGCGGCTGCTCAACTGGCCGTTGCCGATTGATCTGGATGGGCGCAACCAGGTCCGCTGCGATTTGCTGCTGCTGTCGGAGGATGCGCTGCCGGCGCGGCCGGACCCGGCGTCGCTGCACGGGCAGACGCAGCCCATTGCGGCGGCTGCGCCGGCGCGTTTGACACAGCCGGCGGGAGAGACGCGGGCTGCACGACAGATGGCGCTGGTTGACGCGCAGGGGCAGCGATACGTAACGCATGTGGAACCGTCGGGCGAGTTTACATTTGACAGCCTGCCAGCGGGTGACTACGACCTCTATGCTGAGGGTTTCGGCAGCTGGGGCGTTCGTCTGGACGCGGGTGACCGGCTCAGCATCCAGTTGTGGCAGACGGAGGGAGGGTGGAGCCGTCAGACGCGCATTCAGACGGTTGCGGCTACACCTGGAATGATCCGGGTGCAGTGGGCGGGTCAGGCTGATTTAACGATCATCGTGACGGACGCTGACGCCGGCATGGAAGAACTGGGCGCAAGCGGGTTCGGGGAGGTCGAGGCGGCTTACCGCGCTGAGTTCGGACCGTTTCCACCGGGCGCGTACATGGTCCACTGCCCGGAGTTGGCGCTCAGCGCTGAGGTGGAGTTGGGGGCGGGCGAGGCGGCGGTGATTTCTCTTTTGAGGCTTTAGTTTTCAGTTTTCGGTTTTTGGTTGCTTCCTTCTTACGGGACAGGTGTTTGGCCGCGGGCCGCCGGGCTGCCTTGACCTGACACTTGCTGCGGTGTCTGGTGTCATGGGGGGCGTTGCGGGGGGAGTCCGGCCGCACAACTGCGGTGGTCAGTGGTTAGGGGCGGCGAGGCGTTAGAGATGGCTTGGCTCGCCTTTTGCCGGGGTGTGAACTGATTGTGGCTGGGTAGTCGCGTTTTTCGTCTATGGCAGCTTCTAAGCCACTGTATCGAGAATAGTGCTGATGTGTGTTCACTCATGGCTTCGGAAAAGGCGGAGGCGAGAGACTGCGCCGGGCTGGACGGCGCGCACCTCTACTGCGCGATTCGTTGCAAAAGGTCTACCGTACGCAGAAAGTACCTCAATGCGATTGATGTCATCTTCAGCACCCTCTTGACCCACCCTATGGCCCCGACGTTCATCAGACATAAGTTTGGCATTAGCTGTTTTCTCTTACTTCTCGCTGCGCTCCTGGTCAGCCCGCTCTGGGACGAACAGGGACTTCCCGGAATACACAACGATATGCTCCTGCATATGCACCGCGCGGCGGCCGTGGCGCGGTCTTTTGAGCAGGGCGTATTCTGGCCGCGGTGGCTTCCGATTGCGTATCAGGAGCTTGGCGCGCCTGTTTTCCACCATTACAGCCCGGGTTTCCACTGGCTGGTCGCCGCGGCCCATCTGATAGGATTTCGTTTGGACGCGTCGGTGAAGTTGGTATTCACGGCGGCTTTTGTTTTGTCTGGAATCTGCACCTACGGGTGGCTGCGCCGAACGTTTTCGGCAGAGGCCAGTCTTGTCGGGGCGGTGCTCTATCTGGCGCAGCCCAAGTTTTTGCTGCGCGGGATTTACTATTTCGGGGACTATCCACAGATGCTGGGCATACTTGTTTTGCCGGTCTGTCTGTGGGCAGTAGACGCCCTTCACTCAAAGGGAACTCACTGGAACTGGCTCTTTGCGGTATGTTCACTGACGGCACTGGTGTTCAGCCACAACATAACGACGATAGTGGGGGCGTTCGTCCTTCTGATCTACTGGCTGATGCTGGCCATACTTTACGGGCGGTCCGACGGTTTGATGAGATGCGCTGCGGCTGCTCTAACGGCGGCAGCATTTTCGGCAGTTTTCTGGCTACCGGCGGTGGCTGATCTGTCTCATGTACAGATAGATGATGCCCGGAGCGGTTACTTTTCCGTAGGCAACCACTTTCTCAGTTTGCGGGAGCTGTTACATCTGGCGCCGGTCTTTCTGGACAGCAGGGCGGGCAATCCGCTGACGTTGCCTTCATCTACATTCGGGTGGCCACAGATAGCGGCCGTGGTTGCCGGTCTGCTGAGCGCGCTCTTTGCGGTGCGTCGGGAACTGCGGGTCTGGGGCTTTTTTGGCGGGCTGTTCGCCCTGGCGATGCTGACTCTGGCCCTGCCGGTGTCTGAGCCGGTATGGCACGCAGTTCCCGGGCTTGATTTCATCCAGTTTCCGTTTCGGCTGGTGCCCTTCGCGACCCTGGGGGCGGTGGCAGCGGGCGGGGCGGCAATTGACGCCTGGTCTGAAAGGCGCCGTAGGGTCCCGACTCTCGTTTTCCTGCTTGGCTCGATACTCGTCGTTTTTCCCTATCTGTTTCCAAGGTTGATCTCGATTTCCAGCTATAGGCTTGTAGAAACGCTGAGCGTTGAGGAGTCCCTGGATTACGAGAGGACCTACGGGCTTTGGGGGTTTGCCGCGAGCAAGGAGTTCCTGGTTAAGGGTGCGGACCTGGGTTACGTGAAGAAGGAGAGGGTGGCGCCGCGGGCGGTGAAACTTGCGTGGCTCTCGCCGCACCGGGCTGTTGCGGACCTGGGCGGGCAGGCGGAATCCTTGCTGCGAATGCACTATCATCCCGGGTGGAGCGCGGCGCCGAGGGCCGCGCTGACGCCGGGGTCCGGCGGCTGGACGGAGGTGAGCGGGCTGCGGGACCCGGAACGGCCCCTGGTCATACGTTGGGAGGGAACCGCTTGGGAACGGCGCGGGAAGGTTTTGGGCCTGTTCGGACTACTGGCCGCCGTGATTGGGTTCCTGTTCTTTGCGGTGCGTTGGCGGCGGGGCGGGAGAGACGAATGGGGCATGAGGCGCGCTGAGGCGCTGGGAAGTTCTCGATTCGTCCCTGTCATGGCGGGATGCGTGCTGACCTTCTTCATGGTTCGCTACCTGCTCGTCTGGACTGTGGGAGGTCCTTTCCTGTGGCACTCGGCTGCGGGCGAGGTGCCCTTCAGGGTGGAAGGTCAGCCTGAGACGCTAGGAGACTCAGAGACCGGACAGATGACACTGCTTGGCTGGAAGCTTCTCAGCAGTCCGAATCCAAGGCCTGGGGACACGGTATTTGTCCGCTTCTTCTGGCAGGCGCGGGAGCGGATGGAGGGAGACGTGCGAACGCTTCTGCACCTGTACACGCCCTCGCTGCAGCAGTCGTGGGCGACGGAAAACAAGGGGGCGATCCGTCCTCCGGCCTCTGTCTGGGATCTGGAGAATTACTACATAGAGACGATGCGGCTCACCCTTCCCACGGACATACCTCCGGTTACCTATTCGCTTGTGACGGGTCTTTCCTCTTCTTGGGGCGAGCGGTTTCACGTTCCCGGCTCGACGGACGGACTTGTGCATCTGCGGGAGATGTCGGTGGCGCCGCTGCGTCCGGGCCGGTATCAGAGGGTGCGTCCGTCGACGGTTGCGGCAGGGGGTACGGACGACGGACTGCGGTTGCAGGGCTATGATCTGTTTGACGGGCCCGCGGGCCGCTCCTTGCGGCTGTTCTGGGAGACCGGCCGGGGCGTCGGCGGGGATTGGGTTACCTACATCCATCTTACGGACGCTCAAGGCGAGTTGGTAGCCCAGTTCGATGGTCCTGCGCTTGCGGGACTTGAGCCGACAAGCGTGTGGAAACCGGACAGCCTGTATATAGACAGCCGCAAACTTGAATTTCCTGCTGATTTGGGCCCGGGGCGTTATCTTCTGCGCGTGGGGCTATATAGTATTGAGAGCGGCGAGAGACTTCCGTTTCATCCTGATGACACCGGGCACGACCATTTTGAGGACGGCCAGCTTCTTGTGCCGATCAATGTTCAGACCGAGGTCAGTTGTCATACGCAGTGTTGGCCCTTGGGCTGGTGAGCGGGTCGTCAAGGAACAGGGGAGGGCGTGGCTTTGGCGGCTCTGGGGCAGATTGTGGTCTTGGGAGAGCACGGGAGTGCAGGTTGGAGTCGGCCGGTGTCCTTGGGGATTCTTGCGAATGACGATGGAAGGTAAGGGGTGATTGGCGTGGTGAGGAAAGGGCGTAGACGGGCGGCAGCCGGGGTCCTACTTTTTGTGTTGCTGCTGAGCGCGGGCTGCAGCGGGGATGACGGCGTCGCGGCGGTGGCGGAGGAGACGGTGGCGGTGACGCCGCCGAGGCCGATTTTGCGCTGGATGGGGCCAGCTTTTGTGCGGCCGGTGGACAGGGAGCTCGTTGCGCGCTGCGGCAAGGAGGTCGGCATAGCGATCGAACTGCTGCCGGCGCCGGCCAATCCGGTGGACCGGTTGGGGCTTTACCTACAGTTTCTGCCGGCGGAATCGGACGACATCGACCTGATCGACTTTGACGTCGTCTGGTCGGGGACGCTGGCGCCGCATTTGCTGGACCTGAACCCGCATCTGACGGCGGAGGTGCGCGGCCAATATTTCCCGGTCTACCTGAAGAACAACAGCGTGGGCGGGGCGTTGGTCGGGCTGCCGCAGATGGGCGACATCGGGCTGCTCTACTACCGGACGGACCTGCTGGAGAAGTATGGTTTCGAGGGGCCGCCGGATACGTGGAGCGAGCTGGAGGAGATGGCGGCGGCGATCCAGGCGGGGGAGCGGGGCGACAATGCGGAGTTCTGGGGGTACGTGTGGCAGGGGAATGTGTACGAGGGTCTGACGGTCAATGCGCTGGAGTGGCAGGCGAGTATGGGGGGCGGTCTGATTGTGGATGCGGAGGGGCGGCTAGCTTTGGACGACGTCGCGGCCGGTGCGCTTGACAGGGCGGCGGCGTGGGTGGGGGAGATCAGCCCGGAGGCAGTGACGGTCTTCCAGGAGGAGGATGCGCGCTGGCAGTTTCAGAACGGCAATGCTGCTTTCATGCGCAACTGGCCGTATGCCTACGGGCTGGGCCAGGCGGAGGACAGCCCGGTCCGCGACCGGTTCGGCGTGACGCGTATGCCCAAGGGGGACGGCGCGGAGGCGCGGCATGCGAGTGTAGTTGGGGGGCAGCAGATTGGCGTCAGCCGTTACAGCCGGTACAAGGATGCGGCGGCGGATGCGGCCGTGTGTCTTACGGACGCGAGGGCGCAGCGGCGGCGTGCGCTGGCGGATGGGACGCCGCCGGGGATCGCGGTGCTGTACGGGGATGAGGACGTGCAGGCACGCATTCCGGCGGCGGTGCAGATTGCGGAGAGCCTGGCTGAGCACGCGGTGGCGCGGCCGGCGGCGATGACCGGCGGGTATTACACTGAGATTTCGCTGGTCTATTTTATTGAGGTGAACCGGGTGCTGACGGGCGAGCAGGACGGTGCGAGCGCGGTGGCGCGGGTTGCGGAGCAGGTCGCGGCGTGGGTGGAGTGAGTTGCAGCGGGGGTTTTTTTCTTCGGTAGGTGACACTTCTAGGCCACGCCCCGGTCGGGGTCGCGCGTCGACTGTGGCTTAGCAGTTATCTCGTGCAGACAAAGCGGCAGCGATGCCATACGCGCGGGAAGCAGATGACAGGAATTTTCTCGCCATATGTGAACTGTATGCGCCAATTCGTGTTTTTTCTCGCGTGCCGAGCTCTTGTCGAAATCGATCAAACTGTTCAACAATAGGAGCGACGTTGAGATTGGAGCCATCTCAGGAATGGTGCATTTCTACTCCAGGGCGACCAGCCGACGGGAAGCGACTGCGGACAGTTCGCGCGGGCTCGCGGGACTCAGTATTCCGAACATTGCAGCGAACCGACTGTCGGAAAGGAAACTCGTCTGTGCAGGCAGTTTGCCGGGGCCGGGGAAGGCGGGGTTACGCGGCAGTCTACAACTGATCGGCCGACGTCGATTCACCGTTGGGTTGTAAGGCCAGCGGTGAGCGAGAGCGTGTCAGAGGAGCTGCAGGAGGAACAAGCAGGTTTATGAGCGAACAAAGAAGAGGGCAAAGGCAGCGAAAAGGAACGCATCCCCGACAGTCAGGGGACTTTAGCATCCTCCTGAAGGTAAAGGACACGCTGGACAAGGACGGCGTGTTGAACTGGGACAGACGCGTGCCGGTGAGCGAGTGGACAGGCGTCGCAACCGACCCAGATGAGGAAGTGCTGCGTGTAATTGGTTTGAACCTGACCTGGCTGGTATTAGCCGGAAGGATTCCCGCTGAACTGGCCAGACTGTCCAAGTTGCACTGGTTGGAGCTTGACGGCAACCAACTAACTGGACTCATACCCCCGGCGTTAGGCCGACTCAGAAATCTGGAAGTCCTGCGTCTCAGCGGCAACCGCCTGACAGGGGCGATTCCGCCCACATTGGGCAGGCTCTCTGAGCTATGCGAGCTGGATCTTGGAAACAACAGGCTGACGGGTCCCATACCGCCGGCTCTCGGCCAGCTGTCCAAATTGTACCTCTTAAGTTTCTATAACAACGAGCTTTCAGGATCCGTTCCGCGCGAACTGGGTGAACTTACCGACCTGGAAGTGCTGGAACTGTCTAGCAACCGGCTGGAAGGGGCGTTGCCATCGGAACTGTGCAATCTGACCAAACTGGCAAGTCTGTGTGTGGCCGATAACCGATTGACGGGTAGGATCCCACCCGGCTTGGAAAAGCTACCCGACCTGACGGAGTTTGATCTCACCGGCAACCAGTTTACTGGTGACATCCCGCCTGGAATGGAAGGCCTTGTCCGGGTCCCCCCGGATGACTTCGAATAAGGGGTCTGGGGAGATCGGGTTTTTCGCCGCGGGTGATGGGCGCTCACCAGGGGTGGCGCTATTCGTTTGCCGGCCGCCGGCGGGGCCATTGCAGCAGGACCAGCAACGCGAACAGAGGCAAGGCAGCCATACGGCGCCAGCGCCATGGTTGGCGGGCGAGGCGGTATAGCCATTCGAGGCCGAGCCGGCGCAGCCCGAGGGGGGCGCGCGGGGAAATGCCGGCGACGAAGTCAAAGGAGCCGCCGATGCCGAGGGCGACGGCGACCGGCAACTCCTCTCTGTGCTGGTGTATCCATATGTCCTGGCGGGGGTGGCCGTAGGCGACGAAGAGCAGGTCAGCATGGGCCGCGGTCAGGCGCTGGCGGATTTGGGGCCAGTCGGTGTCGGCGGGCGAGCCGGCGTGGGTGCCGGCGACGGACAGGCCGGGATAGAGGCGGGCCAGTTCGGTGGCGGCGCGCTCGGCTACGCCGGGGGCGGCGCCGAGGAAGAAGACGCGCCATCCTTGGGCTGCGGCCCGTTCGCAAAGGTGATAAATGCCGTCGGAGCCGGTTACGCGTTCGTTGAGGCGTACACCGGCAAGGCGTGCGGCCGAGAGCACGCCGACGCCGTCGGGTGTACAGAGATCGGCCGCCGCCAGCACCTGGGCGAAGGCTGGATGGCGGCGCGCGGTCATGATGAATTCGGGGTTGACGGTGCAGACCTGGCGAGTGGGCTGCGAGGAGTGAGGAGCGAGGGGTGGGGAGCGCGTTTGCCCGCCACTGATTTCATCTTCCGAACGGTTGTCAGGGAATGGACCGGTGTGCTCAGTCTTCTCCCAACTCTTGGCTCTTTCTTCGGCGTGCGCTTGCGCGATCCAGCCGCTGACGGCGTCGAGGGTTTGCTGGAAGTCGACGCAGTCGACGCGGACGCCCAGAATCTGAACTGATGCCCAACCCTGCTCCCGCGGAGAGCTCATTTTTTGGCGGCGGCCTCTTCGAGCACGGCCAGCGTCTCGCGGGCGGCTTTTTCCCACGAAAAACGTTTGACGTTTTCATAACCTTTGGCGATCAGCTCCTGCCGCAGGTTCTTGTCCTGGCTGAGGCGCAGCATGGCCTTGGCGATTTCGTCGACGTCCTCGGGATCGACGAGCAGGGCGGCATCCCCGGCGATTTCGGGCAGGGCAGAGTTTTTGGCGCACATAACGGCGACTCCTGTGGTTTGGGCTTCGAGTACGGGCAGACCGAAGCCCTCGAATAGGGACGGGAAGGCGAAGAAAAGGGCCTTGCGCATGAGCGCGGCCACGGCGGCGTCGGACAGGTAGCCGGGGAAGTGGACGCGGCCGGCCAGTCCTTTGGCGGCGGCATGGCGTTCGTACTCCTGGCTGAGCCAGCCCCAGCGGCCTACGAGCACGAGGTCCCAGCCGATTTGTTGCCGCTGGATTAGGCGTGCGAAAGCATCGATCAGGCGCAGCAGGTTTTTGCGGGGCTGGATGGTGCCGACGTAGAGAGCGAAGGGACGCTGGTAGGAAGGCACGGTGGCCGCGTCCTGGTCGGGAGCGGATGTTCGGGGTACCGGCGCTTCGTGGATGACACGGATCTTGGCTTCGGGTACGCCGTAGAAGCGCTGCAGGTCGCCGGCGGTGTGGCGGCTGACGGCGATGATGCGGGTTGCGGCGGCGGCGCTCCAGCGGGTGGAGAGCTCGAGGTAGAGACGCTGGACGGCGGTATGAGAGCGGGGGAAGTAGCGATAGCCGATATCGTGGAGCGTGACGACGGTGGACGGGAGAAGGGGCGGCGGCAGGAAGGGGACGACGTGAGCGGGCACGAAGAGCACGTGCGGCGGGCGGCGGCAGAGTTCCCAGGCGAGGGTGCGGTGAGTCCAGAGACGTTTGCCGGGCAGTGTGCGGACGGTGACGGCGCGCTGGTCGTGCGGGGGCGGGGCGGCGCCGCGTATGGCTTCAGGGGAGGGCGTTGTGGGCGAGTAGAGACTGAAGGAAACGTGATCGCTGGGCTCGGCGAGCATGTGGCCGATGATCTGGCGGGAATAGAATTCGGTGCCGGTGGGCTCGGTGCGCAGGCTGCGGGAGGCGTCGATACCTATAAGGAGAGGAGAGAGTGAAGAGGAGTGAGGAGAGAGAGTTTCTCGTCCTGCGCTCGCCGCGTCGCGCGTTTCACTTCTCACTGAGGACTCCAGCGTGTATTCCGGCCGCGGCCAGTTCTTCCGGCCCGATCGGGCCTTTCCGGAGCAGTTGCGGCTGTGGTCCGCTGAGGTCGAGGACGGTGCTGGACTGGGCGATAGGGGCGGGGCCGGCGTCGATGAGGAGAGGGATGCGGCCGTCGAGCTGGTCGAGCACGGCGGCGGCTGTCGCGCATGGGGAGACGCCGCTTCGGTTGGCGCTGGAGGAGGCGAGGGGGCCGACGCGGCGGGCGAGGGCGCGCAGGAAGGGGTGCGCGGGCAGGCGGACGCCGACGGTGTCGCCGCCGGCGGTGAGGGCGGCGGGCAGGTGGCTGCGCGCGGGGAGTACGAGTGTGAGCGGGCCGGGCCAGTAGCGTTCGATGAGGTCCTGGGCCGCGGGGTCGGCGGCCGTGCGTACTACTGCGCTTGCCTGCTCTGCGTCACCGAGCAGGACGGGCAGCGCTTTATGGTCCGGGCGCTCCTTGACTGCAAACAGCTGGTCGATGGCGGCGGCATCGCCACAGAGGCAAACAAGGCCGTAGACGGTATCGGTGGGGACGCCGATGACCGCGCCCTGCTGCACTGCGGCGGCGGCCTGTTCGAGCGCGCCGGTTTGGTCAGCCGCGATAACGACTGTCATCGGTTCTGCTCCGCTACAGATTAAATCTCGGTGCGCGGGTCTTTGCGAAGCGGGCGTGTTTGCGCCTCTGCAAAAGGCTGCGCAGTTTTTCCTTTACTGTGCGCTGTGTATACTTTACAGTGCCCTGTGTATACTACTGATGGCTTAACAGTACGTCAACAATCATTGCGATATGAGAGACGAACACCCATTTGACGATCTGCTGGTGCTGATAAAGGGTGCCGGCGACCTGGCGACAGGTGTGGCCTGGCGGCTGCACCGCTGCGGCATCCCGGTGGTGATGACCGAACTGCCCCAACCGCTGACGGTAAGGCGGACGGTGGCCTTTGCGCAGGCCGTGTACGACGAAGAGCATGTGGTGGAGGACGTCACGGCGCGGAGGGCGCTGGCGGCGGACGTGCCGGATGTGCTGGATGCGGGGGAGATCCCGATTGTGGTCGATCCGGAGATGGAGGCGATAGACGAGCTGGCGCCGTCGGCGGTTGTCGACGCGATCGTGGCGAAGTGCAATACGGGCACGACGCTGGAGTGCGCGGAGTTCGTGGCGGCGCTGGGGCCGGGTTTTGAGGCCGGCGTTGACTGCCACGCGGTGATCGAGACGAATCGCGGCCCCAACCTGGGGCGGGCGATCTGGGAAGGCGGAGCCGAAGCCGATACGGGCATGCCGGGCACGATAAGGACGCCTTCAACCGGCCAGGAATCCGGAGAATGCAGCGATGGCAGTCCGGCAGAGGACGTTGCGGCGGCGCGCGTGCTGCGCGCGCCTGTAGCGGGGCGCCTTCAGGCACTGGCGTGCATCGGCGACCGCGTGGAGGTGGGGGCACCTTACGGCGCAGTCGTGCAGGTCTCGGGCGAGGAGACGACGCTGCTGGCGCCGTTCAGCGGCGTGCTGCGCGGGTTGATCCATGAGAGTGTGGCGCTGCAGCAGGGGCTCAAGATCGGAGATATCGATCCGCGCGGGGACCATAAGTACGCGTTCCGTATCTCGGACAAGTCGCTGGCTGTGGGCGGCGGTGTGTTGGAGGCGTTTTTACACTGGCACTTTGGCCGAAGCGACGACAGCGTGACCGAGGAGTTGGGGTTCTGATGGAGAGAAACCTTTCCCAGATTCCTCCCGAGCAGAGGGGCATTCAGATCCTTCCGATCCCTGGCATACCGCTGGTGCAGCCGGGTGATGACTTGGCGGCGCTGATTGTTGAAGCGGCCGGGGCCGCGGGACTCTCGCTGATGTCGGGGGACATTCTTGTGATCGCACAGAAGATCGTGAGCAAGGCGGAAGGGCGGCTGGTGCGGCTGGCGGAAGTGACGCCGGGCGAGGAGGCGCTTCGCCTGGCGCAGGAGACGGGTAAGGACGCGCGCGTGGTGCAGGCGGTACTGGACGACAGTAATGCGGTCGTGCGGGCGCGGGAGGGTGTGCTGATCGTCGAGCAGAGCAGCGGCTGGGTGTGTGCGCACGCCGGGCTGGACCATTCGAATGTGGCGCCGGAGGAGGAGGAGACGGTGGCGCTGCTGCCGGCGGACGCCGACGCCAGCGCGGCGGCGCTGCGCGTCCGCATCCTGGAGGAGACCGGGGCTACGGTGGCTGTGCTGATCAGCGACAGCCACGGGCGTCCGTGGAAAATGGGGACGGTTGGCGTCTGCATCGGCTGTGCGGGTCTGCCGGCGCTGTGGGACCAGCGGGGGCTGACGGACCTGTTCGGATATGAACTGGTGGCCAGCGAGGAGTGCATCATCGATGAACTGTGCGCGGCGGCGACGCTGGTGATGGGCCAGAGCAGTGAGGGGCGACCGGCGGCGATTGTGCGCGGTTACAGGCGGCCGGACGTCGCGGACGCGCCGGCGCGTTCGATCCAGCGGCCGGCGGAGAAGGACCTGTTTCGGTGACGGACAGGGCGAAAAATCAGGAGGAGTGAGATTCTCTCACTCCTCCTGATGGTACCCCCGACAGGATTCGAACCTGTGCTCCCGGCTCCGGAGGCCGATGCTCTATCCACTGAGCTACGGGGGCAGGCCGCACTGAGAACGATAACACAACGGTTGCTCCTTACACAAACAGTATTGTTTGGGCGGGTGCATCCCTGATTTGGGGTGGGAACATTCTGGCGGGGAATTGGCGCCAGCGGTGGCTGGAGTTGTTTACTGGCTCTGGGAGAGACGCAGTGCAGGCGCCTGGCCTTACGGTGGTGGGGTCCGTCAGTTGGAGAGGGTGTGAGGGCAGGCACAAGGCCGGCACCTGCGGGGATCTGATGGGACTGGCGGGACG
>JAPPKG010000092.1:0-13060 GCA_026914085.1 Caldilineaceae bacterium
CCCCCCCCCCAACTGGGGGGGCCAAACCCCCCCCCACCGCCCCGAACTGCAGTGGTCAGTGGTCAGTAGTCAGTAGTCAGTGAAAGCGGCGCTCGCGTGTTCCTGCGATGGGAATGGATTGTGGCTTAGTGGTTGCGGCGGACAGCAGGATCGATAGGGCAGTTGGGGCGGTTCCCGCCTGGGGCGTGGATTGCCATATCATGGCGATGGTTGTATAGTAGGCGGGGCTCTGAGACTTGAATGCAGAGGTAGTTGCGGGCGGCCTGCGACTGCTCAGAGGGGAAGGCATTTGTGTGCCGGACGTGCGGAGATTGTGAGCCCGGAGGCCGTCGTTCCCAGACTCATTTCGCAGGGCAGGGCCGAATGCAGACTTTCCCGTAGTTCCAGGGATGGTTGCAAGGAAAACACGAACGAGCCGCTATTCTTCTACTCTAACTTTCCACATTCTGAAGCCAACTGTTTCATCGACATTAAGGAGGAATTCATGCCGCGACCAGTAACGCTCTTCACCGGTCAGTGGGCGGACTTGCCCTTCGAAACCATCTGCGAAAAGGCGAAGTCATTCGGCTATGATGGTCTGGAGCTTGCCTGTTGGGGCGACCATTTCGAGGTGGACAAGGCCCTGGAAGACGACAGCTATGTGCAGGGACGCTGGGACACTCTGAACAAGCATGGTCTGCAATGTTTTGCCATCAGCAACCACCTGGTAGGGCAGGCGGTTGCAGACCGCATTGACGAACGGCACGAGAGCATTTTGCCGCCGCGTATATGGGGGGACGGTTCAGAAGACGGTGTGCGGGCGCGTGCTGCGGAGGAGATGAAGGACACGGCGCGTGCGGCGGCCAAACTCGGTGTGAAGGTCGTGCCCGGTTTTACGGGTTCGCCGATCTGGCACCTGGTCTACTCCTTCCCGCCGAACCCGCCCGACTTCCTGGAGAAGGGCCTGACGCTCTTTGCCGAACTGTGGACACCGATTCTGGATGTATTCAGTGAGAACGGGGTGAAGTTCGGGTTGGAGGTTCACCCTACTGAGATTGCTTTCGACATCCACAGCGCGCAGAATGCGATTGACGCGCTGAACGGTCATGAGGCCTTCGGCTTCAACTACGACCCCAGTCACTTCGGTTACCAGGGCGTGGACTACGTCGGCTTCATCCGCAAGTTTGCGGATCGCATCTTCCACGTGCATATGAAGGACGTTGGCTGGGCGGACAGCGGCAGGGAGGCAGGCGTTTTTGGCGGCCACGCCGAGTTTGGCGACCATCGCCGCTACTGGGACTTCCGTTCGGTTGGGCGCGGCAATATCGACTTTGAGGCGATCATTCGGGCGTTGAACGATATTGGCTACAGCGGACCACTCTCGATCGAGTGGGAAGACGCGGGCATGGACAGAGAGCACGGCGCGACGGAATCATGCGCCTACACGCGCAAGATTGACTTCCCGCCGTCCGAAATCGCGTTTGACGCGGCCTTCGCCGAATAGCTGCTTTCTCAGTCATTGGGGTAGACCTTTCAGGAGGCGGACCACCGATTTCAAGCCAGAAACCAAGTAGATAAAGAGGGATTGACCTATGAGTGAAGGATCCGGATTCACATCGATGGCTGGGGCACGGGCCGAAGGAGACGCCCCGGAGATCGGCGTCGGGATGCTCGGCTACGCCTTTATGGGCAAGGCCCACAGCCATGCGATGCTGAATATCGCCCACATGATGTACCCGCCGCCGGCGGTACCGAAGCTGGTCGGAATTGCAGGACGAGACGAACAGGCTGTAGCGGAGGCCGCCAGGCGCTACGGCTACGACGGCTACTATACGGACTGGCGGGCGATGCTCGACAACGACGACATACAGCTTTTCGATAACGGCGGTCCGAACGATACGCACGCGGATCCGTGTATTCTGGCCGCGGAACGGGGCAAGCACATTCTGTGTGAGAAGCCGCTGGCGCGCACTGCCGATGAAGCGCAGGGCATGATGGAGGCGGTGCAGAAGGGGGGCGTGAAGAACATGGTCGCGTTCAATTACCGCTTCGTGCCCGCGATCCGGCAGATTCGCAAGCTGGTTGACTCGGGTCTGCTGGGCAAGATCTACCATTTTCGGGCGGTGTATCTGCAGGAGTGGGTAATGGCCCATTACGAGCTGCCGATGATTTGGCGGCTGCAGAAGTCGGTGGCGGGAAGCGGCGCTCTGGGCGACCTGGGAGCCCACATAATCGATTTGGCCCGCTATCTGGTGGGCGAGGTAAAGAGCGTTTCGGGAATGACCCGCACCTTCATTGAAGAGCGCCCCTGGGACGACGGGACGATGGGCAAGGTCGACGTCGACGATGCTTTTACGGCGCTGTTGGAGTTTGATGGCGGCGCGATCGGTACGGTGGAGGCCAGTCGCTTTGCCGCGGGGCGCAAGAACGGACAGCGCCTTGAGATCAATGCGGAAAAGGCCAGCATTGTCTTCAACCTTGAGCGCCTGAACGAACTTGAGATTTTCTGGGTAGGCGACGAGCCGGCTGAAGCCCAAGGCTTCCGCAACGTGCTGGTGTCGGAGCCGTTCCACCCCTGGTGGGAGAACTGGTGGCCCCAGGGTCATATGATCGGCTGGGAGCACACCTTTGTACATGAGATTACGCACCTGTTGGACTGCATCGTCAACGACGGGGACGTTTCTCCCATTGGCGCGGATTTTGTTGACGGCTATCGCAACGCGGTAATCTGCGACGCGATCCTGGAGTCGGCGGCGACTGGGCGCCACGTGGACTGCGTCTACGCTGCCTGATGAAGTAAGCCTCGAGCCGGTCGACTGGGGCGGTGGTCCTGCCGGTCTACTCAACCGCCAGAATCCGGACTGAGCGCGATGGCGCTCAGTCCGGAGATAGTTCGGAACTGGCCGGCCTCCACGCTTGTAAACCCGACCTTCGCCAGCTTTCGCCCGCAGCGGGAGAGGTTGGCACAGCGGCCAGGCATCCCCCTCACTAACATGTTTGTCGGCGGGCACGTATTGCAAATGCGGTCAGGGCGCGGTCTGGGTGCGGCCTAGCACTGCCAGTCTTGTGCACTCCTGCAAAGTTGCATGGCGTATCCTCCTCGGCGCCCGGGTGATAAATCCCCTCGGCAGGGCGCCCCTAGATCCAGTACAGAATCTGCCGCGAGACGGCCATACAGGAAACCAGCGATGAAAATCGATCGAATTGAGCTCCGCCGCATCCATATGCCGTATGTGCGCCCCTTTGAGACGAGCGGGTGGCGTCACGAAGGCAGCGATGCCGTCATTGTACGGGTGGACCAGGACGGGGTAACGGGCTGGGGCGAGTCGCCCGTGAGCGACGGTCCCTGGTACAACGAGGAGACCTTTCACACGGCGCTGATCATGCAGCGGGAGTTCCTGGGGCCTATGCTGCTGGAGGCGGATATTTCAGCGCCGGAGGATGTGCGCGGGATCTTCAAGAAGGTGCGCGCCAACCGCATGGCGAAAGCAGGGCTGGAGTTTGCCGTGTGGGACCTTTTTGGGCAGGCGCAGAACAGGTCATTGGCCAGCCTCCTGGGCGGCACGCGCGAGGAGGTGGCGGTAGGCGTAAGCGTGCCGATCCATGCAGAGACCGGCGCGCTGCTGGAAACGGTAGAGGGTTACCTGGCGGATGGCTACCAGCGGGTCAAGTTGAAGATCAAGCCGGGCTGGGACGTCGAGCCGACGCGAGCGGTACGCGAACGGTGGCCGGAGCTGTTGCTACAGGTGGACGGCAACAGCATCTACCATCTGGAGGACGCAGATCATCTGCGGCAGCTGGACGAATTCGATTTGCTGCTCAACGAGCAGCCGCTCGACCACGACGACATTTTCGACCACGCCAAGCTGGCAAAGTTGATTGAAACGCCGGTGTGCCTGGACGAGAGCATTGTTTCGGTTGATCACGCGCGCTGGGCGCTGGAGCTGGATGCGTGCGGCGTGA
Organism: Caldilineaceae bacterium; assembly: GCA_026914085.1. Taxonomy (GTDB): domain Bacteria; phylum Chloroflexota; class Anaerolineae; order Caldilineales; family Caldilineaceae; genus Bin5. Next base: position 3,943 of record JAPPKG010000092.1, read on the forward strand.
TAAACATCAAGCCGTCCCGGATCGGCGGGTTGGCCGATTCGGTGGCCATCCACGATATGTGCCAGGCTGCGGGCATACCGGTTTGGCACGGGGGCATGCTCGAGACGGGGATCGGGCGGGCCATCAGTGTGGCACTGGCGAGCTTGCCAAACTTCACGCTGCCGGGAGATATCAGTGCGAATGACCGCTATTATGTGCGGGACATCGTGACCAATCCGTTTACGTTAAACAGCAACAGCACGCTCTCCGTGCCGGACGGGCCGGGGCATGGCGCTCAGGTCGACGAGGCTTACCTGGATGAAGTAACGGTGGAGAAGGTCTGCCTGCGCCGCGATGGGTAACAGTGTCCACGTTGGGTCCTCAGAGATAGGGATGGGAGGCCATTCGGTCCGTTCCCCGGTGCGCCAAGGATCGGAAAGCACAATATGTATGGCAGGTAGAGTCAGTAGCATGTAGGGAGGTCCTCAATGGCGAAGAAGCGGGGAAGACCCTCCTTTATCGGCATCGACCTGGCGTGGAGCGACAGGAACCCGTCGGGGGTTGCGGTGATTCGGAACGGGCGGTTAGTTGCCTGTTCGGGTGGACTGAGGAAGATGTCGGAGATCGTCGACTTTATAGGCGGTCATCTTTCGCGTCGAAATGGGACTGTGGTGGCGGTGGATGCGCCGCTGCGGGTACCAAATGAGACAGGAATCAGGGCGTGTGACCGTGCGCTGTCGGCGGACTGGCATCGTCATCAGGCCGGGGCATATCCGGCGAACAGGAAGTTGCTGGAGCGCGATGGGGTTGTGCGGGGGGAGGCACTGACGGCGGCGCTTTCAGAACGATTCCAGTTTTCTGAATCGGATGTGATCCCCCGGCGCACGAAGGCGCGGCTGGTGTGCGAGGTGTATCCCCATCCGGCCCTGGTCAGCCTGTTTGGGCTTGAGCGTATCCTCAAATACAAGCGAGGGCGAGGACGATCTTTTGAGGAGCGCTGGTCGGAGTTTGATAGCTATCGAAAGCTTTTGCGGACACTGCGCAAGGCCGACCCGCCGCTGCGGAGGACCAGACAGCTACTGAGGAGTACGGTCGTGTACGGCCTGCGAGGGGCCGCTCTTCAGGCCTATGAGGACACTCTTGACGCGGTTACCTGTGCCTACATCGCCTCGTACCTCTGGCGGCACGGGCCGAGACGGGCGACGCGATACGGTACGCTGGAGGAGGGTCACATTCTGGTGCCTCATGCGGCGAGGTTCAAGTAGTTGCCGCGGCGGCCTGCGCACGCAGTGCCGATCGGTGGGGACCTGGCGGCGACGGGTAATGGTACAACCTTCGTAACACTCTTTCTTCGTTTTTTCCACTACTGTTTTCAGACTTCTACTGATTACCACGCCGGCCCTTCCCCTTGCGGCCTGCGGACTGCATCCTTGCCCATGAATCGCGCAGGGTGATCGTGCGATTGAAGACCAGCCGTTCGCCGGCGCTGTCGGGGTCAAGGCAGAAGTAGCCTTTGCGCTCAAACTGTACGGTCTGGCCGATTTCGAGGTCCAGCGCGCCCGGCTCCAGTTGGACGCCGTCCAAGACTGTCAGCGAGTTGGGGGAGAGGCTGGCCATGTAGTCCTGGCCCTCGGGCACGTCGTAGGGGTCCTCAGTGTTGAAGAGTCGATCGAAGAGGCGTACTTCGGCTGGAATGGCGTGGTCGGCGCTTACCCAGTGGATTGTGCCGCGCACTTTGCGGCCGTCCGGAGCATAGCCGCCTCTGGTTTCCGGGTCGTAGGTGCAGTGCAGCGCGACGACTTCACCTTTGTCGTTCTTGATGACCTCCTCGCAGCGGACAAAGTAGCCCCAGCGGAGACGGACCTCGCGGCCGGGCGCCATGCGATAGAAGCGCCGCGGCGGGTCTTCCATGAAGTCGTCTCGATCGATGTACAGGTTGCGACTGAAGGGTACGGGACGGCTTCCGGCACTCTCGTCTTCCGGGTTGTTCACGGCGTCGAGCCATTCGGTCTCGCCTTCGGGGTAGTTGGTGATGACGACCGGCAGGGGGTCGAGGACTCCCATTACGCGCATGGCGGTCTGGTTCAGCTCCTGGCGAATGAAGTGTTCGAGCAGCTCGATCTCGACTGTGCTATTGGTGCGGGCGATACCGACGTGCTGGCAGAGATCGCGCAGCGCCTTGGGCGGCACGCCGCGGCGGCGCTGACCTGCCAGGGTTGGCATGCGGGGGTCGTCCCAGCCGTTGACATGGCCTTCCTCGACAAGACGCATAAGGCGCCTTTTGCTCGTCACCGTGTAGGTGAATTCGAGCTTGGCGAATTCGATCTGGCGAGGATGGTAGACGCCGAGCGCGTCGAGGTACCAGTCGTAGAGAGGGCGGTGGTTCAGGTACTCGAGCGAACAGAGCGAATGGGTTACGCCTTCGATCGAGTCGGACTGGCCGTGGGCCCAGTCGTACATCGGGTAGATGCACCACTTGTCGCCGGTGCGCTGGTGTTCGGCGTGGCGGATGCGGTACATTACGGGGTCGCGCAGGTTGATGTTGGGCGCGCTCATGTCGATCCTGGCGCGCAGGACGCGGGCGCCGTCGGGAAACTCGCCGGCCTTCATGCGCTGGAACAGGTCCAGGTTTTCTGCGATGGACCGATCCCGATAGGGGCTGTTCGTGCCAGGTTCGGTCAGGGTGCCGCGGTGGGCGCGGATTTCTTCCTGACTGAGGTCGTCGACGTAGGCATGGCCATCCTGGACGAGCTGGAGCGCCCACTCGTAGAGCTGGTCGAAATAGTCGGAGGCATAGAGGACGCTGGCCGGTTCGTAGCCGAGCCAGCGGATGTCCTTCAGCTGGGCCTCTACAAACTCCTGCTCTTCCTTGAGGGGGTTGGTGTCGTCGAAACGCAGATTGCAGGCGCCGTTGAACTCAGAGGCTACCTCAAAGTTCAGCCCGATGGCTTTGGCATGTCCCACATGCAGATAGCCATTGGGTTCAGGCGGGAAGCGTGTTTGGAAGCGGCCATTGAACCGGCCCTCGGCTGTGTCACCGGCAATTGCTTCGCGTATGAAGTCCTGCGCCACCACTGTAGAATCGCTCATCGGTACACCCTCAGCACGCATGCCTAGTTTACGCAATCGGGACATTCCGATTACGTGAAGGTCAGATTTCCATTTTCAACTGGCACCAAGAGTCAATATACATTTCATCACTGCGCGGGGCAAGAAAACTGATCCGGGAACCACAAGGCGGCAGCCAAAGGCGTGCTATCACCATGCTTTCCGATGCTATCACCATGCTTTCCGAATAGATGTGTGGCGCATCAGATGCCGCTTGCCGCGGAGAAACCGCCGTCTACGGGAACTACGATGCCGGTAACGAAGCGGGAGGCGTCGCTGGCGAGCCAGACGGCAACGCCAATCAGTTCATCGGGCTCACCGAAGCGGCCCATGGGGGTATGATCCACGATCTGTTGTCCCCTTTCAGTCAGGACCGGGGCTTCCTGCGATCCGGCAGGGGCGTCCTCAGCAATCAGGAGCGCGCGGTTCTGCTCGCCTATGAAGAAGCCGGGTGCAATCGCGTTCACCCGGAACCCGGCGCCGTGCTTTTGGGCCAGATCCACGGCCAGCCAGCGGGTCAGGTTGTCGACGGCTGCTTTGGCGGCAGAGTAGCCCATCACGCGGGTGAGGACTTTTTGGGCGGCCATGGATGAGATGTTGATGACCGAGCCTTTGCCCTGCTCCGCCATTGGCTCGCCGAAGATCTGTATGGGCAGGACGGTGCCGGTAAAATTCAGGCCGACGACGCCTTCGAGAGCGCTGCGAGGGACATTGAAGAAGGTAAGGTCGCCGAAGACGGTTGCGTCGGGGCGGTTGCCTCCGGCGGCATTGATCAGGACATCGATCCGTCCCCACTTTTCGATCAGCGCCTTGCGCGCTGCCAGCAGACTGTCCTCATCAAGGACGTCGGCGGGAAGGGGCATCGCCTCATGGCCGGCCGCGGCGATATCGTCTGCCACGGCGCGGGCTATGTCTTGGCGCCGCCCCAGAATGGCGACTCTGGCCCCGGCCGCGGCCAAGCCGCGAGCCATGGCCCCCCCAAGTACACCGGTGCCGCCGGTGACAACGGCAACCTTGCCTTCCAGTGAGAACTGTTCCCATGAACTCATGGACAACTCCTTGCTGTGAGAAACGAGGGAGGAGGAATCCATTCATCGTGCGGCTCCCGCCTCGCCCTTGGTAGTTTTTCAGCTATAATCAGTGGCATGTGAGAGTCAGACAATCAGTTGACCTGCATTTTGTACACTGTCTTCAATCTAATGCCAACTCCGTGCGAACGAAAGGAATACTCCGTGAATGTGTCTCTACGCAATTATATGCCCGAACGGGCCGATCGGTTTTTCAGCGGCAGCAGCGCCCAAAGATCCGTAGCTCGCACTTTGTTTGAGAGCGTGGCAGACCTGCCACTGATCTGCCCGCACGGGCACGTGGATCCGCTGCTTTTCGCCGATGCTTCGTATCATTTCAGTTCGCCGGCAGAGTTCTTCCTGATTCCCGACCATTATGTTTTCCGGATGCTCTACTCCCAGGGCGTTCCCCTCGAAGCACAGGGGGTGCCAATGAATGAAGGGGAGGATGCCAGCGCAGTCGAATCGGACCACCGCAAGATCTGGCAGACTTTTGCGGAAAACTACCATCTGTTTCAAGGTACTCCCACCGGCCTGTGGCTGCGGGATGAGCTCCACGATCTATTTGGCATTAGCGAGAAGCTGACGCCCGAAAACGCGCAAGCGATGTACGACAGGATAGCAGAAAGGCTGGCGGCGCCGGACTTCACGCCGCGGAAGCTGTATGACCGGTTCCAAGTTGAAGTGCTGACCACGACCGACGCCGCAACTGATTCGCTGGAACATCACAAGACGATCCAAGAATCGGACTGGGAAGGGCGCATCTATCCGACTTTCCGTCCCGACAAGGTCGTGAATGGGATCGAGCAGCCGGAATGGAAGGGGCAGATAGACCTCTTGCGGGATGTGTCCGAAATCGATATCGGGGACTACTCCTCGTATATCGCAGCGCTTGAGGCGCGGCGCGACTTCTTCAAAGAGATGGGCGCGACGGCGACCGACCATGCGGCCGAGACGCCGTACACGGAGGTCCTCTCGCCGGGCGAGGCGGACGCGCTCTTTCAGCGGGGCCTGGCGGGCCGCGCGTCTGCGGACGACGCGCGGCGTTTCACCGGGCATATGCTGGTTGAGATGGCGCGCATGAGCAGCGAAGACGGTCTGGTCATGCAGCTTCACCCCGGTTCGATCCGCAACCACAACGCGGCGGTGTTTCAGCGTTTCGGCGCGGACAAGGGCGCCGACATTCCCCATTCGCTCGACTTCACCCGCAATCTGAAGCCGCTCCTCGACCGCTTCGGGTCGCACCCGGCGCTGCGCCTGATCCTGTTCACACTCGACGAATCGACCAGCGCCAGAGAGCTTGCCCCGCTGGCGGGGCACTACCCGATCCTGCGCATCGGGCCGCCGTGGTGGTTCTACGACAGCATCAATGGGATGCGAAATTTCTTCGCGCAGGTGATGGAGACGGCGGGCATCTACAACACGGTTGGCTTCAATGACGATACGCGGGCCTTCGCTTCGATTCCGACGCGGCATGAACTCTGGCGGCGCATGTCATGCGACTGGCTCGCCGGTCTGCTGGTCGAGGGCCAAATCGACGATGAGGACGCCTTCGCCATGGCTCATGCTCTGGCGTACGGTCTTGCGAAGGAGGCCTACAGGCTGTAAGGGACGCGGAATGGCCGCTGCGCCGCCGGTTTCTCCGATCCGTCCCGAGCACTGACCGGTACAGGTCAGCCCTTGATATCTGCCTGCGTCCACTGGTTATCGACCAACCGCCACATGTCTCCGGTTGGGTTCTTGTCTTGCAACTCGGGCGGCAGGCGGTGCTGGCGCACGTTGTCGTAGCTGTACAGTGCGGCGAAACGGCGGATGCTGGCCGGGATGCCGACGGAGGTGAAACCGGGATGTCCGGTGGCCGGGAAAGGGCCGCCATGGTTCATTGCGGCGGTGACGGCGACGCCGGTAGGCATTTTGTCGTTCAGAAGGCGGCCCACCTTGGCGCGCAGGATGGGGGCGAGACGATCGTACAGGTCATCATCGGAGCCGGCGTTGTCGGTGTAGAGGCAGCCGGTGAGATTGCCTTCGAAGCAGGCGATGATCTGCTCCATCTGGTCGGCGTCCTTCGCCAATATGACCAATGAGGAGGGGCCAAAGGCCTCTGTCTGCATGGCATCGGGACTGGAAAGGAACTGGTCGCCCGTCACTGTCAGCAAGGTGTTCTGGTAGTAGAAGCCGGACTTGTCCGCGGCTGCGCCGCCTGCGACCACTCTGGCCCCGTTACCGGTCAGGATCCGGAGCGATTCGTCCATGCCTTCGGAGACGCCGCGGTTGAGGAGAACGCCGGCCGCTCCTTCATCGAAGAGTGCTACGGACTGCTCAACGAATGCGTCCGACTCCTCGCCGGCGATGGTCATCACCAGGCCGGGATTTGTGCAGAACTGGCCGGTGCCCATAGTGCAAGAAGTGAAGAATTCTTCGGCGATTTCCTGCGAGCGTTCTGACAGGGCACCGGGCAGCAGGAGAATCGGGTTGATACTGGACATTTCCAGGTAGATGGGTTTGCCGTGCCGGTCGGCGACGTCCTTGAGCCGCATGCCGCCATCGCGGCTGCCGGTGAAGCCGACGGCGGCGACGCGGGGGTCGGCAACCAGATCGTAGCCGTGTTGGGGATTGAAGCGATAGATGAGCTGCACGAGGCCCTTGGGTGCGCCCGTGCTGAGGATAGCTTCGAGCGCGGCTTCGGCCAGGAGCTGGCTGGTGCGGGAGTGGCTGGAGTGCGCCTTGGCGATGACGGGGCTGCCGGCGGCGATGGCCGAGGCGAAATCTCCACCGGCGGCACCGTTGAAGGCAAAAGGAAAGTTGTTCGGTCCGAAGACAACGACGGCTCCGGGCAGGGGGCCGTAGTAGGAGCGAATGTTGGCGGCGGTGTCGATTGTGGCCTGGGTCCACGAACGGGCGCGTACTGCGGCGGCGGCCTGGCGCAGCTGGTCGGTGGTGCGGGGAAGCTCGATGGCGTTCAGGCGGGTGGGCGCGGGCAGGCCCGTTTCGAGATGAGCCGATTCGACGAGCGCGGCGGCCCTTTCTTCGATGCGGTCGGCGTAGGTGTCGAGAAAATCGGCCTGAAGCTGGCGGGGGGTCTGACGGAGTTCGGCCACGGCGCCGGCGGCGGCCTGCAGAACTGCCTCGATGTCATCCCATTCGGAGTATGGAAAAGACCATGGCAGCTTTTCGCCGGTCATGGGATTGGTGGACTGGTAACTGCCGGTGGGATTGGCGGCAGCGCGAAATTCTCCGTTAATCAGCAGCGGTTGCAATGACATTGGAAGTGGAAGCTCCTATCGGGTCAATCAGGGTTCAGAAATTATGTTTGGAGGGGATGCCGCCCTCTCATCCAGGATTGGCGCCCGGTCTCAGTCCACTTCCGCCGAGCGTCGATGCCAGTCTTCGGCGAAGAGATTGAAGTGGACTCGGCGGCGGGGATTGGCTGCGACCACGTCCTCATCGAGGGTGACGCCGAGGCCGGGGCCGGACGGTAGGGCAAAGTAGCCGTCTTCGATTTCGGGGTTGCCTGGGGCGGCCTGCTTCACGTAGGACTCGGCGAAGTCGTTGAAATGCTCCTGTATCTTGAAGTTGGGCGTGCAGGCTGCCAGATGCAGAGCGGCCGCGGTCGAGATGGGGCCGCCCACGTTGTGGGGCGCGATGAGCATGTAATAGGCTTCGGCCCAAGCGGCCAGCTTCTTGGTGTTGAGGATGCCGCCGAAGTGGGTGATATCGGGCTGGATGATGTCGCAGGCCTGTAGTTCGAAGAGTTCGCGATACTCGTACATCGTATGCAAACGCTCGCCGGTGGCCACGGGGATGCCGAGGGGCGCGATGGCATCGGCAGCCTTCTTCTGGGCGGCGATGTTTTCGGGCGGTACCGGTTCCTCCAGCCAGGATGGTTTGAAGGGGGCCAGCTCGCGGGCGAACTCCACCGCTGTCACGGGGTTGAAACGGCCGTGCATCTCGATGAGGATTTCCACGTCCGGACCGACGGCGTCGCGCACCGCTTCGACAAGTGAGATTACGTAGTTCTTTTCCGGTCTTTCCATCTCGTAGAAGCCGGCACCAAAGGGATCGAACTTGAGGGCTTTGTAGCCTTTGTCGAGCACTCGTTTGGCGGCGGCGTGGAACTCATCAGGGGTGCGTTCGCCGGTATACCAGCCGTTGGCGTAGCCCTTGATCTGATACCTCACGGCACCACCGAGCAGCTTGTAGACAGGCTGGTCCAATGCCTTGCCGATGATGTCCCAGCAGGCGACCTCGAGCAGTGCGGTGACGGTCTGTGTAATCTCGCCGGCGCGACCGAAATCCTCGCGAAACATGCGGGCTACAAGGGCCTCGACATTGAAGGGGTCTTCGCCGAGGATGTAGCGGGGGGCGGCTTCGCTGAGGTAACCGAGGACGCCGTCGGTGCGGTTCAGGGCGCGGCATTCGCCGACCCCGACCAAGCCGTCATCGGTCTCTACTTTGACTATGGTCAGGTTTCGCCACTCGGTGCCCAGCACCATCGGCGTTACTTTGGATATCTTCATTGGAGTCCTCGTAAGGTGGGCCTTCAGTTCAGAATTGTGTCGCGCATACTGTAGCGCAATTGCGGTAAATGTGCCAGATTTCGGGTGCAACTTGGAGGTTGCCAAAGGCTGGTTTGGACATGGTTTGAAGGGAAGAATGGTGCGCCGATTTGGGGGGTGCATCCCAGTATTGGGGTGGGTACAGTCCGGCAGGGCGTTCATGCCAGCGGTGGCTGGAGTTGTTTGACGTGTCTTGGCGAGACGCAGTGCAGGCCCGGCCTGGCCTTACGGTGGAGTCCGTCAGTTGGGCGTGCGAGTGCAGGCACAAGGCCGGCACGTACGGGGATCTGATGGGACTGGCGGGACGTGGTCGGACTGGACACCTTCGATTAGGCACCTGTTCGAATATCGCTACCAGGTCGATGAGGCACGGCAAGGTTTAGGGGGGGCGTTGGGGGGGGGGGGGCC
>JAPPKG010000014.1:0-11571 GCA_026914085.1 Caldilineaceae bacterium
ACGCCGAGCGCGATTCCGACGGCTTCAGGCTTTGGAAGGACGGCAGTGGCGAGACACTGAGCTTCATCATCGAGGGCACCTCCCAGCCCGGCACACCCGAAGAAGACTCGGTCCTCACCATCATTAGGTACTACGCCGACATAGGCCTCAAGGCCACCTACAAAGGCATGGAGCGCTCGCTCTACACCGAGCACTGGTCTGCCAATACCCAGGACGCAGTCTACTGGGGCGGGTATCGCGATCTGCTGCCAATTCTCACCCCGTCTCCCTGGATCGGTACCGAGCTCGACCGCCCCTGGGCGGGTGCCTTCGGCCGCTGGAAGGTCGACGAGAACGACGCCAATGGCGAACCGCCCCCGGACGGCCACTTCCTCTGGGATATCTGGGAAATCTGGGACCAGGTCAGCGCCGAGCCGGATCCGGCCAGACGCGACGAGTTGTTCTTCCAGATTCTGGACATCTGGGCCGAAGAGATCCCGATCGTCGGCTACCTTGGACAGTCCCCGGCCCTGATCATCATGAAGAACCAGATGCACAACTACATCGGAGGCCAGCCGGTAAACGACGGCCTGGAGGACGAGCACTTCCTGAACCCGCAACTGCTCTTCTGGGAAGATCCTGAGAATCACATGTAGGACCAAGTAGAGTACGGGAAACATGCGATAGCGTGCGCGAGCACGCTGTCGCAGTCGGGTTCCCGCTTTCGTGCAACCAATGCGGACGGCGCAACGGTTCCACTCCCATTCACACCGTTGCGCCGTCCAAATCCGGCGCCCACCAACCGAGACTGGCAACCCCTATGGCATCGACCCAACAGCCGGCCCGCCCGCGATTCACTTCCGTCAAGACCTACAAGCACGCCGCCGGACATCCCACTTTCTGGTATCCGCCTGAATGGCAGCTCCAGGAGACCGATACGCCCCATCCTGCCGTAAGCCTCTATCCTGATCCGTCCGATGAGGCCACCTTCATCTCCATCACAGTCCAGGACATGGGTCAGCCGCTGGCCGCGGAGGAGAGTTCGCTGCTGGCGGAAGGTATCGAGGAAGGGCTGAACCAACTTGATCAGTGTGTGGTCGAAAGGCTGGATGCCCTTGACGACGTGGGCGACTGGTGCCGGGAGTGGGTCTGCACCTTCGTACAGGATGGGACCACCCGCCGCCGCCGCGCCCGTCTCATCTGCGCCGCGCAATATCTGTATTCGGTCGTGGTTCAAGGCGCCACCACCGAGCGCTACGAATACTGGCGCGGCATGATGGAATGGGTAATGTTGACCGTCTCGAATACCACTGTCGACTTGGGCTCGTAGGCTGCCTCGCCCCGGGCAATCTCTGATCGTACATTGTCCCTGAAATCTCAAACACTCTTGTTTTCGTTTTAAGCGAAAGGAACAGAACACTATGAAGGACGGAATGGATCGTAGAACTTTCCTGCGCATGAGCGGAATTTCGGCCGCCGCCGCAGTCGCGGCTGCCTGCGGCGCCCCCGGCGGCGACGCCGAACCGGAGGCCGCGGACGAGGCCCCCGCCGCGGAGGCCCCCGCCGCCGATTCAGGCTCGATGTCCAAGTACAACGAGTCGCCTCTGCTCGCCGAGCGCGTCGCCGCCGGCACGCTCCCGCCGGTCGATGAGCGCCTCCCTGCCAATCCTGTGGTCATCGAACCCCTCGACGAAATTGGCCAGTACGGCGGCACCACCCGCGTTGCCATCGGTAACCCCAATCACCTCTTCGGCGACCCACAGGCCGTCATGGGCACCGAGCTCATCCTGCGCATCGCCCCCGACTTCTCATCCATCACCAGCGGCTTGGCCGAAAGCTGGGAGTTCAACGAGGACGCCACCGAGCAGATCCTGCATCTGCGCGAGGGTCTCATGTGGTCCGACGGCGCCCCCTTCAGCGCCGACGACTTCATCTTCTCCTGGCATGACCTCTGGCTCAACGACGAGTACGCCCCCGGTGGTCCGCCATCCGCCTGGAAGGCGGGAGCGTCAGCCGCCGGCGACCCACTGGAAATGGAGAAAATCGACGATTACACAATCAAGCTCTCCTTCTCCAAACCCTACCCACTAATCGTCTTGCACGAGACCTTCTACGCCGGTTCGCAAGGAGGCCTCTGGCAGCCGGCCCACTACCTGAAACAGTTCCACCCCGACTACGGCGACGCCGACGAGATCGCCGCAATGACCGAAGACGCTGGTTTTGAAGAGTGGCACCAGCTCCTCCGCGATAAGGGTCGCGTCGGTTCGACCATTCCGGCACAGGTCGGACTGCCCGGCATGACCGCCTTCATTCGCGTCGACGACGCCCCCGACCATCACACCTACGAACGCAATCCCTACTACTGGAAGGTGGACACCCAGGGCAACCAGCTCCCCTACATCGACAAGACGATCGTCTTTGTCATCGACAACCGCGAAGTCGCCAACGCCAAGCTGATCGCCGGCGAGCTGGAGTTCTCCGGTCGTCAGGCAGACCTCGCCAACATGGAGCTCTATCAGGCCAACCTGGAGTCGGCAGATCTTAAGATCAAGATGTGGAAGTCGACCTTCCCCGGCCGTACCATCATTGTGCCCAACCATACGCACAAGGACCCGCAGGTGCGGGAATTCTTCGGCAACAAGGACGTACGTCACGCGATGTCGATAGCAATCAATCGCGAAGAGATCAACGACGTCGTCTACTTCGGTCTGGGCGAGCCGCGCCAGTGGGCGGCCTGGCCCAATTCAAGATACTACCAGGCAGGTGACGAAGACAACTGGGCCCAGTTCGATCCCGACATGGCGATGGATCTGCTCGACCAGGCCGGCTATACCGAAAAGGACTCCGACGGCTTCCGTCTCTTCCCCGACGGCTCGCGCGTCAGTTGGGTCATCCAGCTCGATACCGAGCAGGCCGACATCATCGACGTGTTTGAGCTTGTCGTCGAACAGTGGCGCGCCGTCGGCCTCGACCCGTCTATCAGGCCGATCAATCGCTCCCATCTCAACGAACTCGTGGCTGCCAACGATATGGGCATGTCCGGTTGGGAAGGCGACATCTCCGATATCACCTGGGTCTGGTGCTCCCGCCTCAACCACCCCGGTCAGTGCAACGTGCCCTGGGGCAAAGGCTATGACATCTGGCTGGACGGCGACCAGGAGAGCGAAATCGCCGTCGAACCCCCGGACGAGGTCGCCTGGGTCTATCACCGCTGGCAGGAAATGATCGACGCCGTCTCCGAAGAAGAGCACGTCGCCATCGCCCGCGAGCTGTGGGAATGGTTCTACGACTTCCTGCCCGGCTTCGGCACCGTCGGCATTCCCAAGCCGGTCGTCATGAAGAAGAACCTGACCAACTTCCCCGACGACGGTGTATGGGGCTTCTCCGTCATTCGGGCAGTGCCTGTCCATCCTGAGCAGTTCTTCTATAAGCAGAGTTAACGCCAATTGTCGGCCAGCGGATGGTGGCTCGTTGCTACGAGTCGCCGTCCTCTGGCCCTTGCCTTCTGGAACTTGGGCCATGAGAGAGTACATTTTGCGGCGGGTCATTCAGCTGATCCCGACCCTGATCCTGATCTCCATCGTCAGCTTTACCATAATCCAGCTCCCGCCGGGTGATTACGTCACCACCTACGTGGCCAACCTTGCCGCAGCCGGTGAGGAACTGAGCGAAGAGGAAATCGCCGCACTGGAAGAGCACTACGGCCTGAACCAGCCCGGATACATTCAATACATCAAGTGGATCACGAACTTCGTGCAAGGCGATATGGGGCTCTCCTTTTACTGGGATCGCCCGGTCAACCGGCTGATCGGCGAACGCCTGATGCTGACCATGATCATGTCCTTCTTCACCCTCCTCTTCGTCTACGCCATGGCCATCCCCATCGGCATCTACTCCGCCGTTCGCCAGTATAGCTTGGCCGACTACCTGTTTACTTTCATCGGTTTCATCGGCTTGGCGACGCCCAACTTCCTTTTGGCACTCATCTTCATGTACATAGGCATAAAAGTCTTCGGGGCCAGCGCAGGCGGTCTCTTTTCCACTGAGTACCTGGATGCAGACTGGAGCGTAGCCAAGGTCTGGGACATGCTGAAGCACATGTGGTTGCCGGTCGTGATCGTCGGCACCGCCGGCACCGCCGGTACCATCCGCGTGATGCGCGCAACGACTCTGGACGAGATCGGACGCCCCTATGTGGAGACCGCGCGGTCTAAGGGCCTGCGCGAAGGTCGGCTCACCATGAAATACCCTGTGCGCGTTGCCCTGAACCCGATTCTGAGCACCATCGGCTGGCGCCTTCCCGAAATCGTCTCCGGCACCGTTCTCGTGGCTCTCGTTCTGAATCTGCCAACCACCGGGCCCCTGCTCTGGCGCGCGCTGATGTCCCAGGACCTCTACCTGGCCGCCAGCATGATCATGATTTTAAGCACGCTCACCCTGATCGGGACACTGATCTCGGATATCCTCCTCGCATGGGTCGATCCGCGCATACGTTACGGGGAGCGGGGAACAACATGACCAGCGCAGCCGATCCGCGTGCCGCCTCCCCCTATGAGAGGGGAAACCTCTCCGACCTCCTCGAAGCCGAGGGAACCATTGGGGAGTCCAGAACCCAGTTCCTGACCCCGCGCCAGCTGATGTTGCTCCGCTTCCGGCGCAACAAGATGGCCGTCTTCTCAATGTGGTTCATGGTTCTACTTTACCTCTCCGCACTCCTCGCCCCCGTCATCTCACCCTACGACAAGACCCATCGCTTCAACAAGCATCTCTACCTCCCCCCAAGGGAAATTCACATTCGCGCCGATGACGGCAGCTGGCGTCGACCCTTCGTTTACGCGGTCACGATCGAAACAAACAAGGAAACGTTTACACGCGACTTTGTCGAAGACCGCAGCCAGCAATACCCGGTTCAGTTCTTCGTGAAAGGGGATCCTTACAAGCTGTGGGGCATTTTCAGAATGGACTGGCATCTCTTTGGCGTCGAAAATGCCGAAGAGGTCGGCCCGATCTTCCTTCTCGGGGGCGATAAGTTCGGGCGTGATATCTTTGGGCGCGCACTGCACGGAGGCCGCATATCCCTGACCATCGGTCTCGTCGGCGTTACCATCGCCCTCGTCATCGGACTGCTACTGGGGGGCCTGTCCGGGCTGTACGGCGGCCTTGTCGACAACCTGATCCAGCGTCTGATCGAATTCATTCGCTCCATCCCGACAATCCCTCTCTGGATGGGACTGGCCGCTGCCATGCCGGCCGACTGGCCGCAGACGCGAGTCTATTTCGGCATTACCATCATCCTTTCCCTCCTCGCCTGGACGACTCTGGCAAGGGTGGTGCGGGGCAAGTTCCTCTCCCTGCGCAATGAGGACTTCGTCCTCGCCGCCCAATCTGCCGGCGCCAACCAGTGGTACCTGATCTGGCAGCACCTCGTGCCTTCCTTCATGAGCTACGTGTTGGTGGACATCACCCTCGCCATACCCGGCATGATTATCGGAGAAACCGCGCTCAGCTTTCTCGGCCTGGGACTCGTATCGCCGACCGTAAGCTGGGGTGTAATGCTCAAGGACGCACAACAGGTCGTTGAAATCGCCATTCACCCCTGGATCCTATGGCCCGCCATGTTCGTCGTCGTCACCGTGCTGGCCCTCAACTTCATTGGCGATGGCCTCCGCGACGCAGCCGACCCGTACGCCGACCTGTAAATGAAGCCGTCCCAGTTCCGCTTTCCGTCCAGCTTCCATCTATCAGCCAACAGTTCCAGTTCAGCCGATGGACACACTGCTTGAAGTAAGAGACTTGCAGACCCACTTCTTTATGGCCGAAGGGGTCGCCAAGGCCGTAGACAGCACAACCTTTTCGATCCGTCGCGGCCAGGTCCTCGGCGTGGTTGGCGAAAGCGGCTGCGGCAAAAGTGTCACCGCACGCTCCATCATGCGCATGGTACGGCCGCCTGGACACACCGTAGACGGCGAAATCCTCTACTCCAGGCCTGACGAAGACGGGCAGAGCACCGTCGTCGACCTGCTTCAGCTTCCCGCTACCGGAACAGAAATGCGCGCCATCCGCGGCGGCGAAATCGCAATGATCTTCCAGGAGCCTCGCGCCTCTCTGAGCCCTGTTCATAAAGTTGGCGATCAGATAACCGAAAATATCCTGCTGCATCAACCAGTAACGCAGTCCGAAGCCGAAGACATCGCCGTCGATATGCTCCAGCAGGTGCATATTCCTCTGGCCGAGCAGCGCATGAACGCATTCGCCCACCAGCTCAGCGGCGGCATGTGCCAGCGTGTGATGATCGCCATGGCCCTCTCCTGCCACCCCAGTCTTCTCATCGCAGACGAACCCACCACCGCGCTGGACGTCACGACGGAAGCCCAGATCCTTGAACTGATGCAGGGGCTGCAGGCCGAGCTGAATATGGCCATAATGTTCATCACCCACGATCTGGGCGTCGTCGCCGACATGGCCGACGAGGTGGCCGTGATGTACCTCGGCAAAATCGTCGAGCGCGGCGCCGCCGCCGACATCTTCCGCGACCCCAAGCACCCCTACACCATCGCTCTGCTCGAGTCCCTGCCCCGCATGGACCAGAAGCGAGAGTGGCTCCAAACCATCCGCGGCGTAGTTCCCGACCCCTACAGCACGCTCAATGGCTGTCCTTTCCATCCCCGTTGCGCCGATTTCATCGCCGGCGTCTGCGACGAAATCGTGCCCCAGCCGATCACTCTGGAAGACAACCGCGAGGTGCGTTGCCTCCTCTATACGGAAC
Source organism: Caldilineaceae bacterium (assembly GCA_026914085.1). Taxonomy (GTDB): domain Bacteria; phylum Chloroflexota; class Anaerolineae; order Caldilineales; family Caldilineaceae; genus Bin5. The sequence goes on from JAPPKG010000014.1 coordinate 6,746, forward strand.
ACGCACAACAGGACAGCTCCCCAGTCGCAGAGGAAACAAACCATCAATAGCGTTTCAGACAGCTTTCCACTTCTGGAAGTAGACGGCCTGAAAAAACACTTCCCAATCTCGGCCGGACTCTTCTCAAAGGTCGTCAGCCATATCAAGGCTGTGGATGGCGTCGATTTCGCGCTGCAAAAGGGCGAAACGCTGGGACTCGTCGGCGAAAGCGGCTGCGGCAAGACCACCGTCGGCCGGCTGATCATGCGACTCTACGAACCGACCGCCGGCACGATCCAGTTTCGCCCTCAAGGCGAAGAGGGTGAAAACTACAATCTGGCAACGTTGGACAACACCGCCCTCCGGCCCGTACGCTCCCACCTGCAGATGATCTTTCAGGACCCATATACCTCGCTGAATCCCCGCAAAACCATCCTCGACATTATCGGCGAACCTCTCCGCCTGAATGGCATGGGCAAAGGGTCCGAACTCGAGGACCGTGTCGTGGAGATGCTGCGCCTCGTCGGCCTGCGCCCCGAGTACATCACCCGCTACCCCCACGCCTTCAGCGGCGGCCAGCGCCAGCGCATCGGCATCGCACGCGCCCTCATCCTAAATCCTACACTCGTAATCGCCGACGAGCCGGTCTCCGCACTCGATGTCTCCGTTCAGGCACAAATCCTCAACCTCCTCAAATTCCTCCAGCGCGAACTGGACCTGACCTACCTCTTCATCGCCCATGACCTCGGCGTTGTCAAGCACATCAGCGACCGCGTCGCGGTCATGTACGTCGGCAAGCTGGTAGAGCTGGCAGATGCTGACGACCTGTATCGGCAGCCGCTCCATCCCTACACCGAAGCTTTACTCTCCGCAGTGCACGTCGCGGGCCCGGCCCACAGCCGGCAGGAGCGTATCGTCCTCGAGGGAGAGGTAGCCGACCCCTCCAACCCGCCCTCCGGCTGCTACTTCCACCCCCGCTGCCGCTACGCCCAGGACCAATGTCACCAGGAAACGCCAGAACTGCGAAACCTGACTGGCGAGAGATACGTTGCCTGCCACTTCGCCGAAGAGCTTGACCTGGCGGGCGCCGGCACCACATAGACCCAACTGAATTCAAATGAGGAGAATGCGCTGATGACCATGCGCCCCATCACTTCCGGGCCCAAGCATCACTGGTTCGGTTACTATGACAAGCTGCAGTTCGACCCCTCCAGCCGCTACGTACTCGGGATGGAAGTCGATTTCGAGCATCGCTCGCCGAACGCAGAGGATCTGATAGGCATCGGTATGATTGATCTTGCCGACGGCAACCGCTGGATTGAGTTGGGCGAGACCAGGGCCTGGTGCTGGCAACAGGGCTGTATGCTTCAATGGATCCCCGGCTCGGACCGCGAAGTTGTCTGGAACGACCGAGTGGACGGCCGCTTCGTTTGCCACATTTTAGACGTCCATTCGGGCAAGAAGCGCACGGTCGGATACCCAATATATACCGTCTCTCCCGACGGCCGCACCGCCATCGGCGCCGACTTCCGCCGCATCAACCACATGCGGCCCGGCTACGGCTACGCCGGCATCCCCGACCCCAACTTCGACCAACTGGCGCCCGATGACGTGGGAATCCACCGTGTCGACCTCGAGACCGGCCAGGCATCGCTGATCATCTCCATCGCCCAGGTCGCCGCTATCCCCTATCCCCACATGGATATCAGTGGAGCCAGACACTACTTCAATCATCTGCTCTTCAATACCGACGGCTCTCGCTTCATCTTCCTGCACCGCTGGCGGTTCGGCGACGCCGGTTTCAACACCCGCATGATGACCGCCGCAACCGACGGCTCCGACGTCTACCCCGTCGACCAGTACGGCCACACCTCCCACTTCATCTGGCGCGACCCCGAACACATCCTGGCATGGGCCCGCCATCCCTCGCACGGAGACGCCTTCTACATCTACCGCGACCGCACGCAGGACGTGTACGTAATCGGCAAGGGCGTGATGAAGCTGAACGGCCACTGCACCTATCTTGCCGACACAAATTGGATTCTCAACGACACCTATCCCGTCCCCAGGGGCGAGGACAGAGTCCAGGAGTTGTATCTCTACAATGTGGAGAGTGGCGAGAGGACCGAACTGGGAGAATACGCCTCATACCCGGAGTATACGGGCGAGTGGCGCTGCGATCTGCACCCGCGCTCCAGTCCCGATGGGAGGCTGATCACAGTCGATTCAGTGCACGGAGGCGACGGTCGTCAGATCTACCTGATGGACATCTCCGCGCACCAGGGCATCTAGAGGAGTAAGCAGCCGCCTACCCTTGCGTCAGTGCGCGAATGAATCGGGGAAAACGAATGTAATACCAGTCCGAAATCAAGACTTCTCGCAAGGATTACGCAGTGGAATCGCGCTAGTCTTGCCTGCCTTTACGTAATACGAACTACGCAATACGCAAAAAAGCGCTTCTCAACCTGAACGCACATCAATTCCAGCTGTAAGACCCCTTTTCGTCCTGCGGAATCGAGTCGAAGCTCTGCATGGCCTGCCGCCTCTCCGGCGTCAGACCGGCGCGGCTGGCAATCTCCTCGGCCAGCTCAGGGATAAATGGCAGGTCCTCGCGAAACAGTACGGTCGAATCTTCCGGAGTGTAATGGATCTGCAAGTCAACGTCGGCCGCGCTTGCTTCCCGTCTGCGCACGACCACGTCCAGGCGTGTCATGTTCCCCCACGCCCACTTGCGCGATAGAGCCCAGAAGCGCAACGGGCTCCTGATCACAAGCCCTTCATCCGAAACTTCGTAAACGGTACCGATGTCGATGATGTGCCCGTAGAGGAGTAATGCCCCCCAGATCAGGAAAGTCCAGGCCATTGCCTCTACAAAGAAAAGCCGGTCGATTCCCATCGTGAATGTCAAAATACCCGCTATGAGCAGGGCGGCCGCCGAAACCATCGACTTCGGTCTCCCTCTGAAGGTCACCGCCTCACGAATCTCATCTGCCTGTAGCGATTCAGCCATAGGACCATTCTGCCTTGTAGCAATGATTTGATTCCGCTTTCACGCAACTGCAGGCAAGCGTTTCACTTCCTCAAGCTCGGCTGCAATTCATGAACAGAGATTGGTAGTTACAACAGAGAATAGTATAGACCCAAGGGGGAAGCCAACAAAATCTTGCGGCCACCTTCGCACTGCAAAGTACCGCCTGCCATCCCGCCTTCCCAAAGGCAACTGACTTCCGATCGTTCAGTCGACAACCAGGCGATATCCTCTACCTCGGACTGTAGTGATATAAACGGGCTCTGACGGATCCGGCTCCACCTTCTGGCGCAATCGGCTGACCAGCTTCTCGATACGCGAATCGTCCACATCCAGCATGTGTTCGTCACCCCACACGCCTTCGACAATCTCGTATTTGTCTACAATGTTGTTGCTCATCAGGTAGAGTAGCTTCATCAACCGGTATTCAAGATGCGTGAGGTCAATCGGACGGCCGCCTACCGTCACCTCCCCGCTCTCTTCATCCACACGCAGCCCTTCTCCGAAAGTCGCCGTTGTCTGGTGCGCCAGAACGTACTCGGCGAACAGACGGCAGAATGCGCGCAGCTCTTCCCGCTCCTGAACCAGAACGTGCTGCTTCATCAACTGCGACAAAGTGAAAGCGTCAGGCTCCAGCCCGGAGAACAGCAGGCGCAGGGCCTCTTGCTGCTCTGCCGTGCAGCTGTTCCATATCTTCTCGCTCTCAGTATGCAGAGTCGGATCTCCGCGTACCAGATCGATCAGACCCCTGAGAAAGACGAAGCGATTCTGCTCGCTCCCGCTCTCTTTGTCTAACCCCTCCTCCGCTCGCCCGATAATCCTGCTGACCCCCGCCAGATAGCCCGGATGCCCACCCGTCCACTGGTAGACGAATTCGAAATCCTCTACAAACGGGACGGCGCCATTCAGCGCGGCAATCTGGCGAAGGTACTGCTCCACGTCATGGCGGGGAAGCGGAGCAAGATGCCACGGATGATGCGAGAACAGCTCACCAAATTCGCCGCTGTGGTCGCCTGGACGCAGAATCGCCAGGGGCCGTACCGTTGCGGTCACAAAGACAAGCCGGCTGCCGAATCGGTCCTTCTTGGCCCGCAGGTTGAGAAAAACACGCGTGTCGATCTGCTGAAATGGCTCGTCGAACTCGTCGAACATCAGAATCAGTTTGTATTCTGAACCGTAGAGCGCGGCGTTGAGCCCGTTGCTGAAACTCAGGGGCACCTGAAATACGTTTGCTGGCGCCACCAGCGCCTCGTAGGCGTCCTGCAGCGCCTGGTTTCCCGCCAGGGCTGGGCCGCTTTCCCGCAGGCATCGCAGCACCAGCTCGTAAAACCCCTGCTCCGTCATCTCCAACATGCGGTTGCAGTCGATGTAGACCGGCAGAAACGCGCTCCCTTCTTCGCCCAACTGTTGCAGCCAGACGTCCGCATGCGCCAGTGCCCGCATCAGAGCAGACTTGCCCACATTGCTGAATCCCGTTATCTCGACGCAATGGGAGTTGTTGAGCAGCTGAATAATGGGCCCAACGTCGGTCTGCCGCATCTTGCTCCCATCCGGTTGGCGCAGCGTCATCGTCATAGGCCCCCCATTCTACAACCAATCATCTCTCAATCCCTGCCCTGGAATGCGTCCCCTAAACATCCGCCGACCGCCTGACCCCACTCAAATCCCATCTCTACACGAGACGAGAGAATTTATCTCTCTCCTCTCTTCTCTCCCCTCTCTCCTCGCTTTTGGGCGGTCGGGCCGATTAGGCCCACCCTTGTGGGGGGGGGGGGGGCCCCCCCCCCCCCCCCCCCCCCCCCGCACCCCCCCGGCCCGC
>JAPPKG010000014.1:11581-13049 GCA_026914085.1 Caldilineaceae bacterium
ATAAAAACAAATAAAACGTTCAAAACCCCCCTTTTGCCTTCCCCCCCCCCCCCCTTTTTTAAACCCCCCCCCCCCCCCCCTTTGGGGGGGGGGGCCATTTGCGCCCCCCCGTGGGGGGGGGCCCCCCCCCCCCCCAACGCCCCCCCTACACCTGCCTACTCCGCCGTGCTCCCTCGTCCCCACCCACACGCCTACCCGACTGTACTTACTCCCCCTCGCGCCATCTCAAGCAACTGACCACTAACCCCCTGGCCCCCAGCCCCTGTCCCCTGCAGTTCGCGCCCCGCCCCACACCAGCCTCTCCTACCGTGCTGACTATTTCCCACCAGCACAGATCACCCCTCGGCATCGCGCCTTCCGTATCTGCCCTTACGCAATACGAATCACGCAAATAACCGGGCCTTCAAACTGGGCCCTCATCAACTACTATTTTCAACAGTTGATCCCGACCCGTCAAACACTGGCAAATTCGCTGCCTTCCTCCAGCAGAATGTCCGCCGTCAATACCTCAACTGCCGCCTCGGGCGTCGCCTGGCCGACTCCGGCCACCACCGGGACAAGACCCAGAGGATCCCACCAGAACGCCGGCAGCGCTGTCGGCCGCTGAGACCCCAGTACCGGCGGTGGCTGCGACGGCCTGGGCCACTTCTCCGGCCACTCGCCGCTGACCAGCCGCACGGGCGGCCAGTCAGCCAGGATCTCCGGGCGTTCTCCTGGCCGCACGCAGCTGATTCTAAGACCGTCGCTCTCCTGATCGGGCATCGCCCACACCCACACATGCACCCACCGGTCTGCCGCAACGTACACACCATGCAAGGTCGGCAGCTGCTGACGCCGCCTCCAGAGCCGGACCGCCTGCGCAAAAGCCCACTGCGTGCTGGACAGCTCGACCGGGTGATCGAGCCAGCCCGCAATCTCCTGCATCGCAGGTATGGCCAGCGATCGCTGCCAGTGAAGTCGCTCGAGTATACTGTGTAGAGCGGTAGCGCTCCTGCCGTCGGCGCCGTCGAACACGTTATCGGCCTTCACGGCCGCACTCCCGCCTGTCCGTAGTCGCCAGCTCGCAAGCGCCGCATCCGCCGACTGGCTGTTGCCGGCAAAACAGAACAGCGGCCTGTGTTCAGTCGCCAGCCGCGCCGCGGCCTCGATCACGAGACCGCTCAAATTCAGTACTCCGTTCGTGCTCCCAGGCCCAACATGTTCCTGTCCGCCAACCACCAGAATAATATCCGGACGCAATGACTCGAATTCTCTGGTCAGTGCCCCCGCGCTCTTCTGGGGGCCCGGCAGATACGTCGCCACCGGGTTGCACAGCGCCCCGGCAAGTGCCGCTCCGCCCGCAGCCAGGCTGCCTCCCCCCGATAGGCCGGCCATCCATACCCGCAAAGGAGCCTGCAGGTCCGCGACCGCGACCGCCTGGCCAACGCCCTCCGCCACCGCCTCGCCCCGCCTGTGCAGATGGGGTCGC
>JAPPKG010000336.1:0-11116 GCA_026914085.1 Caldilineaceae bacterium
TTTTTGTTCTTTATATTGAAACCCCCCCCCCCGGTTTTTTTTTTTTTTTTTGTTGGGGGGGGGGGGGGGGGGGCCCCCCCCCCCCCCCCAACTGGGGCGGCCCTAATCGCCCCCACCGCCCGAGAAATTCAGGAGAGAGCAGCCACTAACCTGGCCTCAGATTGGAACAGTGGGCTGGACATGGCTCAGACCTCAACAAAGACATGTGAAAGTTCGCTCCTATTTTGGGCTGCAACCCTCTGTCAACACCGCTTGTGAAAAAGTGGAAAGTGTGCATTTGCCTTTTCGTTGTATAATAGGTTGATACTGGGATTTCGCTGCGTGTCTTCCTTGAATTCATCGACATCGAACCCAACCTGCAGGGGATCTGGGCGAGAAAGGAGAGGCAATGTATGCCGCTTTTCAAACGTGGTAGGAAGCAGGACGAAGAGGACTTACAGTGGCTCTATCGTAATCTCCAGGATTTGGACGATGACGAGCCTGCGGGCGAAGACGCTGTAGAAAACGAGCCTGCCGAAAACGACGGAGATGATGTGAGTGCGGAGACTGCAATGGAATCGCCGTTTGAACCTGAACGATCGGAACCGCCGCCAGAGCCGGTATTGGGCGAGCCGGAACCCGATACGGATGAAATGACTGCACCGGAACCTGCCTTGGGCGAAATACCGGCGCCTGTTCTGCCGGATCCGTCCCCTCCCGAATCGACGGTGCCCGAGCCTCCGCCCGTCGAGGTCCCTACTCCGGTTTCGAGGGAATCCCTGCTGTCGCAGGAAGACGTTACGGCCACAACGAACGAATCGTATGAGAGGAGAAGTCGACAGATGAGTGGGAACCGCCGAGAAAACGCGCCGTTCGCCAACCGAGGTCAGCAGCCGCCGCAATCCCGCCCGCAACGGCAGGAGCCGCCGCCGGAAGAAGGAACAGCCGACACGATTGTGGGCCCTCAATCCTACTTTACCGGCACGTTCCGTTCAGAAAAAGATCTGCGTATCGAAGGAACTCTGGAGGGAGAGATCGACTGCCGCGGAACGGTTATCGTTGCCAAAGATGCAACACTCTCGGCAACCGTCCGCGCCCGCAACATTGAGATCGCCGGATCGGTTACCGGCGACGTTTTCATCGAGGAACGGTTGCACTTGCGCTCCTCCGGTGAAATGCGGGGCCAGTCCCATGCCGCATCGTTTATCGTCGAAGAAGGCGGCTATTTCGAGGGCGAAATGAAGATGGGCGCCCCCGATCAGGCGGAGTGGCCGACCATCGGAAGTGGATCCTCTTCTGAAGGGCTTGGCCTCTCAGTCGAGTCAACCCAGTGGTCTTCCAAGCGCTCCGAGGGCCGCCCTAACAGGACCGGTGCAAGTTCCATCGACAGTGGACTCGAAGATGCCGGCAGCGGTCGGCACCGGGCCATCTGAGGTAGTTCCACTTTACGGCCCGTTCGGCGAAACGCCCGAACCGGCATTCACTGTCAACCGGTACCCCCGGCGCCTTCGCTTGCCTGCTATATGCAGGACTCGCAGAAAGCTGACGGCCCGTGCCCTCTCCAGATTTCCAGGAGGAGAAACGTCCTTCTTCCGTATGCTCTGTCGGTTCTGATTGACGAAGATCGCGCGCTGTTCTTAAGACACGCCTTTGAAAAGCCGAAAGAACCGACCTGACTCCGGACTGCTACGCCCTCACCTCTGTCGAATAGTCGAAAAAAAGCGCCGTCCGTCTTGCGGCACCTGGACGCGTCGATTCGATACGCCGGACAAGCGCCGCCGCCTTATTTCTGCGTATCGAGCTGGCCCTCTCCCCCTCCTGACCCCAGCTTCCTCTGCAGGCGGGCCAGCCGGTGGCGCAGTTCGGTCTGGATCTCAGAGGAGCGGTTCTGGCCCGGGGACTTCTCCTGCTCGTGCAAGGCCCACTGTGTCCACATCGCCGCCTGCGTCAAGTCGCCGCTTTGCCATTCGTAAAACTTCGCCAGTTCCACATAGGGACGGCTGTCCGGGCCCCCCACGGTTGTCAGCCACTGCTGCCACACGGTGGCCGCCTCTTCCCAGCGGTGCTGTCGTTTGAGCAAGCGGCCCAATCCGTCAAACGATTCGGCCAGATGCGCCCGGCCGCTGAGCTGGTCCAACGCGGCGCGAAACAGCATCTCCGCGCTCTCCAGGCGCTCCAGCTCCGCCTGCAGCCGTGCCATGCTGAGCAGATCGAGCGGCTGCAAATGACCGGCGCCGGCGGCAACCGGATCGGCAAATACACCGCAGACCACCTCCGTCAGCGCCGCCATGGAGACAATATCCTCGCGATTGTGGTAGAAGACGCGCTGCATCATACGGCCGTCGCCGTCGTGCAGATAGTCGGCGTACAAATGCGGGATGAGGCTGCCGGGCACGTCGTCCTCTGCACGGGAATAGCCGAGAACTCTCCGTTCCAGATTGGTGAGAGCGCAGCTGCCCAGGCGTTTGCGCCACAACCTCCGCGCCGGGTGCAGCAGGTCGAGATGCGGCGTCTCATCGTCCAGTGCTTTCGGCGGGCCAACCTCTGCGGGCAGGAAGCGGCCTGCGTACCGGTATCGCCCGCGCAAAAAGGGTGCGTCGAAAGACCGCCCGTTGAAGGTCACCAGGCTCTCGCAGCCCTGCAAAAGGTCCGCAAGTGCTGTCAGCAGGGCCGGCTCTTCACCGGGATGGCGCATGAATAACTGGCGCACCACAAAGTTCAGACTGTCTCCTGAACAGCCCCCGTTCCGCTCCTGCGGCTCGAATGTTCCAATACCCACCATGAAGGCGTAGATGCCGGCCCCGCCGCCCAGACCCGTGGTCTCGATATCCAGAAATGCCGATCTGCGAAAGTCAGGGCAGTGCTCCAGCCGGTAAGCGGGGTATAGCGGCGCCAGGACCGATGGATCGCGTTCCAGAAGGTTGCCGAGCGCAGTGGGTTCGCGCAGTGCCTGCGGGTGATTCTCCTCCTCTCCCAATGGAACGAAATGCCGCGTAACCAGATAACACTCGCCGGCGCTGTTCTCGACTGTCTCTCCCTCCTCCAGCGCCTCGAGCGCGGCAGGCTCGATCTCCCAATCGGACGCTGACGCCTCGGGCTGCGACAGTTTGCGCGTTTCGACCGCTTCAGCGGCTGTTCGTCCCCTGCGTATTCCTTGCAGGCGGCGCAATCGTTCAGAAGTGGCGGACATCGGTAAGGGTTTGAAGGGCAATCGGTTCAGACTGGATCCCTATTGTAGTCCAGCCGGATTAGAGTGGGAAATTCCCCATTTTTTGCGCTCTCGACTATAATTGGGTTCTGTGCACTTTTTCCATCCCCTCCTGGTGGAGAATCCACTTTGTCGGCGACTGACAAACACTGGAACTTCTATCCGCCGGCGCCGCAAAGCTTCCTGGAGATCAACCATGAGCATCCGGCGCTGTTGCAGGTGCTGTACAATCGCGGTCTCCAGGACGGGACCGCAATAGAGTCCTTCCTGCAGGTCGAGGACGCGGTACAGGAGAACCCTTTTCGCCTGACCGATATGTCGCCTGCCGTGGCGCGCATCGTAAAGGCCATCAAGGCCCGTGAAGTGATCTGCGTCTACGGGGATTTCGACGCCGACGGCGTCACCGCCACGGTCCTGATGACCACCGCCCTGCAACGCGCCGGCGCGCTCGTAGGCGCCTACATCCCCAACCGGGTGGATGAAGGCTACGGTCTGAATGTCGAGGCGCTGAAATCTATCGCCGCCAAGGGCGCCCACCTGCTGGTCACGGTCGACTGCGGCATTCGCAGCGTCGCAGAAGTGACGCAAGCCGCCGAGTTGGGAATGGATGTCATCCTCACCGACCATCACACGATCGGTCCCGACCTGCCGCCGGCGCTGGCAGTGATCAATCCGCGACGCGATGACCGCGCAGGGACGTTTCAGCCGTTGGCCGGCGTGGGTGTTGCCTACCGGCTTGCGCAGGGTGTCCTGCGGGCCGTTTCTCAGCAGCCCTGGAGCCGAATTTCACAGGACGAGGCAGCGGCCGAGGAGCAGTCCCTTCTCGACCTGGTGGCCATCGGCACCGTCGCCGATTTGATGCCCCTGCAGGGCGAAAATCGCTCGTTGGTGCGGCGGGGGCTGGCTGAACTGAGCCAGGGCAAACGTGTGGGCCTGTTCGCGCTCATGGAAATGGCCTCGGTGCCTCCCACTACGATCGACAGCACCGCAATCAGCTTTCGCATCGCTCCCCGCATCAATGCCGCCGGTCGTCTGGCCAGCGCCAGGTTGGCTTATGATCTCCTGCGCTGTGATGAATACGAGACAGCCTATGAAATGGCAACCGGTCTGGAACGCCTCAACCAGCAGCGCCAGGCGCTCACGACCGAAGCCTATGCAGTCGCCGAAAGAGAGATCGCCGGCCTGGATCCAACCGCTGCGCCGATTCTGATCGTCGCCAGCGAAGAATTTCAACCCGGAATCGTGGGACTGGCCGCGGGGAAGCTGAGTGATCAGTTCTACCGCCCAGCAGTCGTGATCGAGCAGGGAGAGGAGATCTGCCGCGGCAGTGCCCGCAGTATCGCCGAATTCAACATCATCGCCGCACTCGATCGGGTCGGTTCCCTCCTGGTGCGCCACGGCGGCCACAGCCGCGCGGCCGGCTTCACGGTGCGCACCGAGCAGTTGCCGGCGTTGCGAGAAGCCCTCGCAGAGATGGCCGCCCAGGAGCTCGATCCTTTGCAGGATCTGCGGCCCACCCTCTATATCGACACCGAACTGACAGTCGATCAGATCGATTGGGCATTGCAGGGCCAGCTTGCCCGCATGGAGCCGGTCGGCCAGAAAAACGAACCCGGTCTCTTCCTCTGCCGCCGCTGCCGCGTCCGCAGCGCCCGCACCGTTGGCGGGGGTAAGCATCTGAAGATGGCGATCGACGGGCACGATTATTCGCAAGTGTTGGACGCGATCGGCTTCGGCCTCGGCGGTCGGGCCCGCGACCTGCACTATGGCAGCCTGATCGATATCGTTTTTCATCTCGAAGTCAACGAATGGCAGGGGCGACGTTCTCTGCAGCTCAATGTGCAGGACCTGCGGAGCAGCGCAAACTGACCACGGAATGAGCGGCGTTGTCTGCTGCCGCGCACTGCCCGTCGGAGTCGATCTCCGGCGAACAGCTGAAAGGATCACAGAGCCCAACCATGGCACAAACAGCAAGTCTGAAAGATGTGCGCGCCGTTCTGCTGGACATGGACGGCGTTGTTTATGTTGGAGAGGAACCCCTGCCCGGCGTTCAGGAACTGTTGGACTATCTGAAGGCGACCGGTCGAAACTGGCTCTTCGTTACCAACAACTCGTCGCGCACGCCCGTTCAGTTCGTCGAAAAAATCGCCCGTATGGGCATCGGCGCCGACGAAGCCCATATTCTCAGCAGCGCCTTGGCGACCGCCAGCTGGCTGGCGGAGCAATATCCCGACGGCGTACGCGTCTTCATGATCGGGCAGGACGGCCTGCGCTGGGCGCTGCAGCAGGAGGGCATTACCCTGGTCGAAGACGCCAAAAAGGCCGACGTGATCGTTTCCGGCATCGATTTCAGCGTGCGCTACGAGCGCCTCGCCGACGCCACCCTCGCCATACGCGCCGGCGCCCGCTTTGTCGGCACCAATAGCGACACCTCCTTCCCCAGCGAACGGGGGCAGATTCCCGGCACCGGCGCACTGCTGGCCCTCCTGGAGGCGGCCACCGGCGTTACGCCCACGGTGATCGGCAAACCAAACGCCGGCATGTTCGAACAGGCCATGCACAAACTCGGCACAACCCCGTCCTCGACGCTGATGGTCGGTGACCGCTACGAAACCGACATCGCCGGCGCCATCGAGTTGGGAATGCCTACCGCCGCCGTCCTGACCGGCATCACGACCGAGGAGGAGTTCCGCACGGTCGTGCCCGGGCCGGACCTGGTTCTGCCCGGGCTGCCCGAGCTTCTCCACGCCTTCCAGCAGGCCGACAGCTGAACCTTCCATGCGCGCCGCAGCATCTGCTAACCCGCTTCCACCGCGAGAGGGCGCGATCGGGCCACTTTTTGACCGCAACTGAATAGCTGCGCTACAATTGCAAAGATGAAGACCATGCCACACACGCCGGCCGGCGTATCCCCAATCAGCCCTTCCCTATTGGACTGCTCTCCACAAGAGCTTGCCGACGTCGTCAATGCGCTGCCGGTCAGCCAAAAGCGCGCCAATGGCAAGGCTGCAGGGGCGCCCGCCTACCGCATCCGCCAGATTCAGGAGTGGATCTACAAGAAATACGCACGCTCCTTCGACGAGATGACGAATCTGCCGCAGGCCATGCGCGCAGACCTGGCCGCGACGACAACGCTCATGCCGCTGACGCCGGTTACGCAGCGTGTCTCCAAGGCCGGGGACACCCAGAAAGTCCTGTTTCAGATGCCGGATGGGGAGACGGTCGAAGCCGTCCTGATGCTGTATGACAGGCGGCGTACGCTCTGTATCAGCAGTCAGGCCGGATGCGCCATGGGCTGCACCTTCTGCGCGACCGCTCGCGGTGGCCTGCGTCGCAATCTGACCGCAGGCGAAATCGTGGCCCAGGTCCTGTTCTTCGCCCGTTACCTGCAAGATGCCGCCGAGGGGCCAAAGATGCGGGTGAAGCGGCCGACCACGGTGACAAACATCGTGTTGATGGGGATGGGCGAGCCGATGCACAACTACAAGAATGTGTGGACGGCCATCCGCCGCCTCACCGCCGCCGACGGTTTCGCCCTCGGCGCACGGCATATCACGCTCAGTACCGTCGGCCTGATTCCGATGATCGACCGCATGGCCGACGAAGGGCTCCAGGTGAATCTCGCCGTCAGCCTCCACGCACCCAACAACGACCTGCGCAGTAAGCTCGTTCCTCCCAGTCGCCGCTATCCGGTCGATGACCTTCTGGCCTCAGTTCGCCGCTATATCGCCAAGACCAATCGCCGTGTTACCTTTGAGTACGCCCTGATGCGGGGCACGAATGACAGCCCCGCTCTGGCCGAGGATCTGGCTGACAAGCTGCAAGGAATCCTGTGCCATGTCAACCTCATCCCCCTTAATCCGATCCCCGACAGCCCCTTTCAGCCGACCAGCGACAAAGACACGCAGCGGTTCGCAAATATCCTGCTTGCGCGCGGCATCTCGACAACCGTGCGTATCCGCCGCGGTATCGAAATCGATGCCGGCTGCGGTCAGTTGCGCAATGCCGTCGAGTCGTAGACCGGCGCCACAAAAAAGCGTCGGGCGCAAGGGCCCAACGCTTATTTCAGTCTGACTAAGATGTTACAACCAGGGATCTCAGGCCTTCGCAAGCGTGCGGATGCAAGAGGTGCAGAGGCGGCGGGAAACCAGCCTGTCGTTTTCCAGGATTTTGACCTTCTGAATGTTGACCTTCCACTTATGGCGTGTGGCTTTTCTGGACCAGGGACGGTTGTTTCCAAACTGAGGACTCTTGCCGCACTTTTGGCATTTCGCCATGATCTGTTCCCTCCAGTTTCTCATTGGCCCGAAGTCAGTGTATTCCCACCAACGCCCAACCAATGATCACGTATCGCTGAATTGTCAGAGATTATCATACGGCTAAAGGGTTGTCAAAAGTTGGAGTATCTTCTGTGAGCAAGGTTCGTATCGTTACCGACAGTGACGCCAGCATTCCCGCCGACGTTCTGGACAAATATTCGATTGAAGTGATCCCCCAGGTGCTGCGCGTCGGGCGGGATCGCTATGAAGATTCAGAAGATTTCAACGCGGACAGGCTATTTCAACTGATCCGGGAAAATCAGTCCGGCGGTCGCATACTGCTGCCCGAAGTGGAAGCCCCGGAGCTCAGCCGACTCATGGAAGTCTATCAGAAGCTGGGCCAGGACGCCGAAGAGATCGTTGCCATCCACATGAGCAGCACGCTCAGCCCAATGTGGAGCCAGTCCCGCAAAGCGGCCGATATGATGATGGGTCGCTACCGTATCCGGGTTATGGACAGTCAGACGACTTCAATGGGACTGGGTATGTTGGCGGAACTGGCCGGCCAGGCCGCCGAAGACGGCGCCGACCTCTATGAAGTCGCCCGCATCGTCAACGGGGCTATCCCCCACATCTATGTGACCTTCTTCGCCGAAACGCTCTACTACCTGGAACGCAGCGCCCGCCTCGGCGCAGCCCAGAGTGTGCTGGGAACGATGCTCGGCATCAAAGCAATGGTCACGATGGAAGACGGACAGCTGATCCCGCTCGAAAAGGTGCAGACCCGGGAAGATGTCGCCGAAAAACTGTACGACTATACCGCAGAATTCGCCCAAAATGAACGGATCGGGCTCGTGCAGCATCGATACGAACAAACCCAGGAACACCTGCTGGAGCGCCTGGGGGAAGGGCTCCCCGACATTTCAGCCAATGTGTGGCGCTACCCGCCTAGCCTGGCAGCCCATCTCGGACCAAATGTGATGGGAGTCATCGTGTACGAGGGGCTTGGTTGACGATGGCTGAGAGAGCCCTGACGCGGTTACGCAATCTATTGAACCTGGAGATCCAGACCCGCTGGCGTGAGAGGGCCTTCGCCGGCGGTGTGGCAGCCTTCTGCGAACGTTGGACAGCCGACGCCCAAGCCGATGCCGTCCATCCGGGCCTTCTGCAGGAAATCGTCGAACGGCTGTCACAGTACGCCGGTGCCGAAAGCGATGAAAGGGCGCGGCTGCTCAACTCCCTCCTCGACCTGTTGGATCAACCGCCGCCGCCCGATCCGGCTTTGGAAAATGTAGACCGGGTCGGCCAGCGACAGGCCCGCCAACCTGAAGCAACCCAGGCCAGCAACCCCGCCGAGACTGCGACCAGGCCGGCCCATCAACAATCGCCCAAAAGCGATACCGCTGAAACTGAAGCGCCGGAGTCGTCCGACACCTTGAGCCGGCCGATAACCGACCTGAAAGGGATTGGCGTAAAGAGAGCCGAGCAGTACGCACGCCTTGGGATCGAGACCGTAGAGGACCTTATCTGGCATCTGCCCCATCGCTACGACGATTACAGCCGCGTGCGCCCCATCGCCGGTGTCGAGGAAGGGGAAAGCCTTTCCATCATCGCCAATCTGCGCGGGTTCAGTCAGCGCAAATTTGCCTACAAGAGGGAAATCCTGCAGGCCAACTTCAGCGATGGCAGCGGCACGGTCCGCGCCAACTGGTGGAACCAGTCCTGGCTGAAAAATCGCCTCTCCATCGGAAAGACCTATCGTCTGAGCGGCGTCGTCGGCCTGTACATGGGGCACAAAACGTTGGAGAATCCCTATTTTGAAGAGATCGGTCCCAGGGTCATCAAAGACGGACCGATTATGCCCGTTTACGGACTGACCGCAGGTCTGCGCAGCAGCGATGTCAGCAGGCAGGTGCAGCAGGCCCTCAGACAAGGCCTGTCATCCCTGCGCGATCCCTTGCCGGAGCCGCTCCGCCACCATTACAACCTGACTCCTCTGACCGACGCGCTCCGGCAAATTCACTCGCCGGAGACGCCGGAACGGCTTGCCGACGCCCGTAAACGCATCATCTTTGATGACTTCTTCTTCCTCCAGCTGGGCGTGCAGCGCCGTCGCCAGGAGATCCAGCACTTCAATGCTCCACCGATGCCCGTCGACGACGAACTGCTGGCAGACTACAGAACGGCACTGACCTTTGCCCTCACCGGCGCACAACAGCGGACGCTGGATGAACTGCGGCAGGATATGGCCCGGAGCGTGCCAATGAGCCGGCTGGTCCAGGGTGACGTCGGCAGCGGCAAGACCGTAGTGGCCGCCGGCGCCATGTTGATCGCCGCAGCCAACGGCTTCCAGTCCGCTTTACTGGCGCCGACGCAGATTCTGGCCGAGCAACATTTTCGCGCCCTGAGCAAACTGCTGGCTGACGTCGAACTGCCTGACGGTGTCGGACTGAACGTCTCTCTCCTCACCGGCCGCGTCACCGGCCAGGAGCGGGAATCCGCCCTCGCCGGACTGGCAGACGGAAGCATTCAAGTCGTGGTCGGCACCACCGCGCTCATCCAGGAGAATGTGGACTTCGCCAGCCTCGGCTTTGTCGTGGTCGACGAGCAGCACCGGTTCGGCGTCGGACAGCGGGCAGCCGCACGCGATAAGGGTGGGGAAACAGCGGTGCCCCATCTGCTGGTGATGAGCGCCACACCCATCCCCCGCAGCCTGGCGCTCACCGTTTACGGCGACCTCGACGTCAGCGTTATCGATGAGATGCCTCCGGGGCGGACGCCGATCAAGACCAAGCGGTTTCTGCCCACCGACAGGGAACGCCTCTACAGCTTTGTCCGCAGACAGGTGCAAGACGGCCGTCAGGCCTACCTCATATACCCCCTTGTCGAGGAAAGTGAAGTCCTGGATGTCGGCGCGGCCGTCGACGCCCACGCCCGCCTGAGTAAAGAGGTCTTCCCCGATCTGCGCGTGGGGTTGCTCCACGGCCGTCTCAAGGGCGCCGAAAAGGATGACGTGATGCGCTCCTTTGCCGGCGGCGATCTCGATATTCTTGTCAGTACCAGTGTTGTCGAGGTCGGCGTGGACGTTCCCAACGCCACCGTGATGTTGATCGAGGATGCCGAACGCTTCGGTCTGGCGCAACTGCACCAGTTCCGCGGCCGGGTGGGCCGGGGTGGGCACGAAAGCTATTGCGCGCTGATAAGCAGGGTGAAGGACGACGCGCAAGCCGAACGTCTCAATGCCCTGGCGGAGACGACTGACGGCTTCATCCTGGCGGAAAAGGATCTGGAACTGCGCGGCCCCGGGGATTTTCTGGGTACGCGTCAGAGCGGGCTGCCGGACATGAAGTTGGCGAGCCTCAGCGATCTCTCTACACTGCACCTGGCCCAGGAGGCCGCGCAAGACCTTCTGCGCCAGGACACAGATCTCGACAACTATCCTCAGGTGCAGGAAAAAGTGGAACGGTTCTGGCGCGGCCACGGCGATCTCTCGTGACCCGGGGGATATAGCCGCTGACCTTCGCCAGTTGAAGTTAACCGCGTTCGTCTATCGACACGTAGGGGCGCTCGGCCTCACCCAGATAGATCTGCCGCGGCCGGGCGATGCGTTGCTCAGTGTCGCTCATCAGCTCCATCCACTGCGCCAGCCAGCCCGGCGCCCTCCCCAACG
>JAPPKG010000336.1:11216-12821 GCA_026914085.1 Caldilineaceae bacterium
GTGTCGCTCATCAGCTCCATCCACTGCGCCAGCCAGCCCGGCGCCCTCCCCAACGCAAAGAGCACCGGGAAGATCTCGACTGGAAACCCCATCGCCTGGTAGATGATGCCGCTGTAAAAGTCCACGTTCGGGTAGAGCCTTCGCGAGACGAAATAATCGTCTTCCAGGGCAGTCCCCTCTAACTCGACCGCAATATCGATCAACGGGTTGCTGCCGGTAGCCTCGAAGACCTCATAGGCGATTCTCTTGACAATCTGGGCGCGGGGATCGTAGTTCTTGTACACCCGATGGCCGAACCCCATCAGACGCACCTCCCGGTTCTTCACTCGATCCAGAAAAGCCGGGATCTTCTCTGTACTGCCGATTTCGGCCAGCATCCGCAGGACTGCTTCGTTCGCGCCGCCATGAAGAGGGCCGTACAGGGCCCCGATTGCGCCCGCAATCGCGCAGTACGGATCGGCGTCGCTGGATGCGATGTTGCGCAGCGCCGAGGTCGAGCAGTTCTGCTCATGATCGGCGTGTAAGATGAACAGCACATCCATCGCCCTTGCCAGAACGGGGTCGACATCGCCGTCACCGGAAAAACCCATCATCTGCAGAAAATTGTCGCTGTAGCCCAGCGCGTTGTCGGGATCTATGTGCGCGCTCCCGAGCCGGTTCCGGTATGCGAAAGCGACCGCCGTCGGCAGTTGGCCGAGTATACGCAAGACCTGCTGCATCCGGTTCTGGCTGTCATGGACCTGCTTGGAATCCGGGTAAAGCGTGGACATCGCTGCCACCGCACTGATGAGAACGCCCATCGGGTGGGCGTCCGCGCCGAAGGTCGTGAGCAAATCCTTCAGACCCCGGTCGATCTGCGTTTCCGCCATCACGCGGTCGTTCCAGTCCGTCAACTCGCCGGCCGTCGGCAGTTCGCCGAAAAGCAACAGGTACGCCACCTCCAGAAAGGTGCTTTTCTCCGCCAGCTGTTCGATCGGGTAACCCCGGTAACGAAGTATGCCTCTGTCGCCGTCGACAAAGGTGACGCGGCTCTTGCAGGACGCCGTATTTGTATAGCCGGGATCGTACACCATCATGCCAAAGTCATCGGCCTGCACCTTGAGTTGGCGCAGGCCGATGGCCGGAATTGTGTCATTTTCGATCGGCAGTTCAATCGTCTGGCCGGTGCGATTATCGGTGATAGTTAGCGTCTGCTCACTCATTGCCGGAACATCCCTTTCCGTTCGGTTGCGAAACCGTTTCTGGGTGTTTTAATGTCTGTATACCATTTTGGCAAATTTTATAACACGCTTGCACCTGCCAAGATTGCCACCGAAACCTGGCTCAACCGCGCGGCTACGACAGATCGACCCCATTCGGCAACGGCCGGCCCTCGACGCCCGCCAGCAGATTCTCGGTCGTCATCACCGCCATCTTCGTGCGCGTGGCCACGGTGGCGCTGCCTATGTGGGGCAGAATGACACAGTTATCCAGCGAGACCAGCGGGTGATCCGCAGGCAGAGGCTCCGGATCGGTGACGTCCAACCCAGCGGCCGCGATCTCACCCTCCACCAGCGCCTCGTAGAGCGCCTCCTGGTCCACGACCCCGCCGCGACTGGTATTGAT
>JAPPKG010000510.1:0-12811 GCA_026914085.1 Caldilineaceae bacterium
CGCACAAGGGAGGGCCGAATAGGCCCGACCGCCCAGAACTGCAGTAGTTAGTGGTCAGTTGTCAGAGAGATCACTTCCCCTGCCCCAGTGTTGATCGCGGAATGGCTGTGGCTTAGTAGTTGCGTCAGTTTTCAGCTTTCAGTGCTGCCATGCGTTCGCCAGAAACGCGGTCACACATGACTTGAAACATTAACTCAAAGCAATCGCGAGGAGCTATCGATGGCCTATACACCCAAACCGGAAAATAAATTCAGCTTCGGTCTCTGGACCGTCGGCAACATTGGACGCGATCCCTTCGGCGACCCTGTGCGGGAGGTGCGCTCGCCGGTGCAACTGGTCCAGTTGCTGGGAGAGGTGGGCGCGTGGGGCGTCAATTTCCATGACAACGACCTGGTCCCGATTGACGCGACCGCGGCGGAACGCGACCGGATCGTGAGCGACTTCAAGAAGGCGCTGGATGAGAACGGGCTCGTGGTGCCGATGGCGACGACGAATCTGTTTACGCACCCGGCCTTTCGCGACGGCGCCTTTACCAGCACCGACCCGGAGGTGCGAGCCTTTGCGCTGCAGAAGACGATGGCGGCCATCGACCTGGGGGTTGAGTGCGGGGCCAGCACGTACGTCTTCTGGGGCGGGCGGGAAGGCACGGAGACGGATGCGAGCAAGAGCCCGGCCGAGACCGGCAAATGGTTCCAGGAGGCGCTGAACTTCCTGTGTGAATATGTAATGGACCAGGGCTATGATCTGCGCTTCGCTCTGGAGCCGAAGCCGAACGAGCCGCGCGGCGACATCTACCTGGCAACGGTCGGGCACATGCTGGCCTTCATCGAGACGCTGGACCACCCCGAGATGGTCGGCGTGAATCCGGAGGTGGCGCACGAGCATATGGCGGGCCTGAACTTTACGCATGCGGTGGCGCAGGCGTGGAACGCGGGCAAGCTCTTCCACATCGACCTCAACGACCAGAATCTGGGCCGCTACGATCAGGACTTCCGCTTCGGCAGCCACAACATCAAGCAGGCGTTCTTCCTGGTCAAGTTCCTGGAAGACGTCGGCTACGACAACCCGCGGCACTTCGATGCCCATGCCTACCGCTCGTCCGACTACGAGGACGTGAAGGCCTTCGCCAGCGGCTGTATGCGCACGTACCTGATCCTGAAGGAGAAGGCCGAGCAGATGCGCGAGCACGAACAGATCCAGGCGTTGCTGGCGCAGATTTCGGCCGATGACGGCTCGATGGACGGTTTCAGAGGCAAGTACTCATCAGAGAAGGCGGCCGGTCTCAAGGCGCATGCCTTTGACCGCGACGAACTGGGGCGCCGCGGCAAGCCGTATGAACAGCTGGACCAGTTGGTGGTTGAGCTCTTGCTGGGCGTTTGAACGGCAGTTTTCAGTTTCCAGCATTTAGACTCCGTTGACATTTCGGGAGGGGTTGCAAAGTTCAACAGGACCAGAAGGTCTGCAGTTCGGTTCGGGATGTCTTTCGCTGGAGTTTCGTTGCAGACGCAACCTTTCGATCCGCGAAGCAAAAACCAGGGCACCCACAAGGGGTGCTACAGATTACGATAGAAGGGGCGCTGGAACTATGTATTTGATCGGCATCGACTCCTCTACCACGGCTACCAAGTCCCTGATCATTGACGGGGAGGGCGAAATCGTCGCCGTTGGCGCGGCTGAGTACCCGTTCGAGACGCCCCATCCCCTGTGGAGCGAACAGCACCCCGACCTGTGGTGGGACGGTACGGTGCAGAGCATGAGGACGGCGCTGGACCAGTCCGGCATCGATCCGGCGGAGGTCGGCGCGGTGGGCGTGAGCGGCCAGATGCACGGGCTGGTGCTGTTGGACGAGGAGGGCGTACCGCTGCGGCCGGCCATCCTGTGGAACGACCAGCGCACCGGCAAACAGTGCGATGATATGCGCCTGTGGCTGGGCAAGGAAAATCTGGTGCGCATCACGGGCAACGATGCGCTGGCCGGCTTCACCGCGCCCAAGATTCTGTGGGTGAAGGAGAACGAGCCGGAGATCTACAGCCGCGTCCGTCAGATCCTTCTGCCCAAAGACTACGTGCGCTACAAACTAACCGGCGACTTCGCCACCGACAAGGCCGGCGCCGGCGGCACATCGCTGCTGGAGCTGGCGACGCGGGACTGGTCGCCAACGGTTCTGGCCGCGCTCGAGATTCCGCCGCAGTTTCTGCCTCCCACGCACGAAGGCACGCAGGTGACGGGAACGGTTTCGGCGGAGGCGGCGGAGGCCACGGGCCTGAGGGCGGGCACGCCGGTGGTCGGGGGCGGGGGCGATCAGTCGGCGCAGGGGATGGGCGTTGGCGCGATCGAGGAGGGGATCGTGGCGCTGACGCTGGGCACGTCGGGGGTCGTGTTCGCGACCGCGAACGAGCCCTTCTACGAGCCGGAGGGGCGCCTGCACGCGTTCCCCCACGCGCTGCCGGACAAGTGGCATCTGATGGGGGTTATGCTCTCGGCCGCGGGCAGTCTGCGCTGGCACCGGGATACCTTGGCGCCGGGCGTGGAGTTCGACGACCTGGTGGCGCCGGCCGCAGACATTCCTATCGGCAGCGAGGGGCTGCTCTTTCTGCCCTATCTGACGGGAGAACGGACGCCGCACCCGGACCCCTTCGCGCGCGGCGCGTTCGTCGGTCTGACGGTCCGCCACGGGCTGGCGCACATGACGCGGGCGGTGCTGGAAGGCGTGGCCTTTGGTCTGCGGGACAGCTTCACGCTGATGCAGGGTGTGGGCCTGGGGGAGATCCGCCAGGTGCGGGTGAGCGGGGGCGGCGCGCGCAGCCCGCTGTGGCGGCAGATCCTGGCGGATGTGCTGGGCAGCGAGCTGGTGACGGTGAACACGACCGAGGGCGCGGCCTACGGCGCGGCGCTGCTGGCCGGTGTGGGCGCGGGCGTCTGGGAGGATGGCGAGAGCGCGTGCGCGGCGACGATCCGCGTCACCGGCTCCACTTCGCCCAACGCCGACGCCATTGCTGCCTACGATGACTTCTACGAACTCTACCAAGGCCTCTACCCGGCGCTGCGAGCAACGTTCGATGGCGTGCGCCAGAGCGAGGGGTGAGAATTGATGGATAGGGAGTGAGGCGTGGTAGTTATTCTCTCTTTCCTCTCTCCTCTTCACTCTCTTCTCCAAATCTGAGGAGATCCTGTGCGCTCGCAGCTATTCTACGCTGTCTACGTTCCCACCTTCATCTTATCCTTCTGCCAGGGGATGCTGGCGCTGCTGCTGCCGGTATACGTGATCGACCTGGGGCTGTCCTTCAGCCTGATCGGCATTGTGCTGGGCAGTTACGGTATTGGGACGCTGCTTGCAGACCTGCCCGCCGGGGGCATTCAGGACCGCATCGAAAACCGTCTTTCGATGATTATCGGTATCTGCGTGATGGGGCTGGGGATGCTGGCGCTGAGCTTGTCCATGCGCTTCATCACGCTGGTGATGTGCGGGATCTCGATTGGGGCCGGCGCGGCGTTGTGGAACGTCTCCCGGCACGCATACCTGGCCAACAATACGCTCAACGCCAGTCGCGGGCGGGCCATTTCGATCTTCGGCGGCGTCAACCGCATCGGCATGTTCGCGGGCCCGATTACAGGGGGATATCTCAGTGCGGAGGCGGGCATGCATACCGCCTTTGCCTTCTGCGGCGTTATCGCGCTGCTGGCATTGATCTTTCCGCTCCTGTTCGTTCACGACAGCCTATCCGAAGTGCCGTCGAAACAACAGGCGTCGATGGCGCTTTCCTATGGACGCATGTTTACTTTTCTGCGACGCAATATCTGGCTGGTGACGCCGGCCGGCTTCGGCATGATCTGTGCGCAGACGATCCGCGCCGGACGGCAGAGCATTATCCCGTTGTACGCTGCCTCGATCCTGGGTTTGGAGGTCGACAGAATCGGTCTGGTGATGGGAATCGCTGCGGCCGTGGATATGTCAATGTTCTATCCGGCGGGCTTAGTGATGGACCGGTTCGGGCGCAAGTTCGCCTACGTGCCTTCCTTTTTGTTGCAGGGGCTGGGAATGGCCCTGATACCGCTTACGGGCTCCTTTGCGGCGCTGCTGGCGGTCACATCGCTGATCGGTTTCGGCAACGGGCTTGGCTCGGGGACGATGCTGACATTGGGCGCGGACCTGGCGCCGCCGAAGGGTGAGGGCATGGGCGCGTTTCTGGGGCTGTGGCGACTGATAGGCGACACCGGGCACACCAGCGCGCCCATCATCGTGGGGACGATTGCCGATGCACTGAGCCTGGTGCCGTCGATCTACGTGATCGCCGTCATTGGTTTGGGGGCGGGCTCGATTTTGGGGTTGTTCGTGCCGGAGACGCTGAAGAAGGCGTCGGCGGTGGGTGCGGAGCCGGCTGCTTCAACGTAGCGGTCGGTAGATGATTCAGTTTTTTGGGTCAGGCTCAGTTGCCAGCTGTTTGCCTGTTTGGCGCAAAAGGCTATACGGCATAGCTGTTCCCGGCGCGAAACATCAGGAGAACATGGATGGAAATCGCCTTAAGGGCTGAAGCGCCGCCGTTGCGGCTGGATAGTTCAGGAGGGCTTCGTATCGGCAAGTCTCGCGTCTTGCTTGAACTGGTCGTTCACGCATTTGAAGAAGGAGCCACGCCCGAGGCGATCGTTCAACGTTTCCCGACTGCAACGTTAGCGGATATCTACAGTGTGCTTGCCTACTACTTGCGACATCAGGAAGATATCAACGTCTATCTGGTAGAACGCGAAGAGAAGGCAGAAGGGGTGCGCAACCGCATCGAAAGCGGGCAGCAGGACCTGGCAGAGTTGCGGAAACGTCTGCTTTCACGTCGGGGCGCCATCTCCTGAGTGGTTTATCTACCTATACGGATTGGCGAAATTCCTGAAGTGAAGGACTCCTGATCGGCTGAAAACGCCAGTAGCTGAGCGAACGCCACAGCCACTCGAAAGGCCCGAAGCGGTAGTAGCGCAGCCATAGCGGTGACGCCACCAGTTGGAACGCCCAGATCGCGACGACAATGCCGATCTGCCCCACCCGTTCGACTGAGCCGAACAGTCCCAGGCCGTGGCCGTAGAAGATGGCCGTGGCCAGGATCGTCTGCAGTAGATAGTTCGATAGGGCGGTCCGCCCTACCGCGGCCAGCGCGTTCTGCAGCCAGGACAGAGCACGCGTTCGGGCGAACAGCATCAGGAGCCCGATGTAGGCGACGCTGACGAAGAGGCTGCCCCAATAGTTCGGCTGCGCACCGGGGCCAAACTTGGAGAACTCCATCGTCCAGTTGTTGGCGAAGTTCTGGACGACGCCCCAGCTCACGACAGGCAGGCCGATGGCGAGACCGAGGATAACCATACTGACGTAGAAGCCGCGCGAACGACTACCTGTGAGAACGCCCCAGCGGTACAGTGCCATCCCCATCATCATCAGTCCCCCGGCGCGCCAGAGCCCCCAGAACAGCAACCCCACCGTCTGGAATTCGGCGGTCCTGGGCACGCGGGCATCCATCTGCGTCAGCCAGCCGCCCCGGTAGGAAGCCACCTCCGCCGCGATCGTCTCGGAAGCCGGCTGCCAGTCGGCCCGTAGCTCCTGCAGCATGTCAGGAGGCGTAAACTGCATGGTCAGGCTTGTGGTCAGCAGGATCAGAGCGGGGATCGACACGACGAAAATGCCCAGCGCCATCTGCCAGCGGGGCCGCAGGCGGCGCAGCCAGTAGACCCAGAAACCGCACAGCGCGTAGGCGACCAGAATGTCCCCGGACCAGAGCAGGTAAGCGTGGCCCAGGCCAAAGACGAGCAGCCAGAAGGTACGCCGGTAATGCAGGGTCCAGGCGCGCTGCCCGCGCGCGTCCAGCTTTTCGCTCATGAGGACGATGCCGGCGCCGAAGAGCAGGGAGAAGATGGTCATGAACTTCTGATCGGCGAAGATGTGACTTAGCGTCCATACCCAGCGGTTGGCCCCGGTCAGGTCGCCGTAGACGGTCGGGTTGGCGTAGGCGGCTGCGGGCATGGCGAAGCCCTGGATGTTCATGATCAGGATGCCGAGCAGCGCGAAGCCGCGCAGAATGTCGATGGCGACGATCCGTTCGGTCGGACGGACCGGAGCGGTTACAGGCTGGGCCGATTCGGCGGACATACAGATTCCTTTGAGGAGAGAGTGAAGAGGAGAGAGAAGAGAGAGCCACACTGACTCCCTCCATTGTGCTCCTTACATTGGTGGAAGAGAGAGAGGAGCTTCTTACCCTTATACGATGGCGCGCACGTTTTGTTGCGGCGTAGACATTCAGTTTACGGTGACAGCGCGATATGGATAGCAACGGTGGGTCAGACGCGCTGCAGATTGGTCTTGATTAAGGCCAGCACGTCGTCGAACATGGCGGCGGTCAGGCGGCCGGTGTTTGTGTTCTGACGGCTGACGTGGTAGGAGGCGTAGAGGCGGGGGAGACCGTCGGGGAGGGCGTGGGCGGCGCCGTGGGAGAAGGTGAGGCGGGGGAGATCGTGGCCGAGCTCGCGCAGGGCGCGCAGGTAGCCGTCGAAGGCGATCTTGCCGAGCGCGAGCACGGCCTGCAGATGCGGAAGCAGGGCCAGCTCCTGCACGAGCCAGCTGCGGCAGTTGTTCAGCTCGGCGGCGGTGGGCCGGTTTTTGGGCGGTACGCAATAGGCGACGCCGGTCATGTAGCAGTCGATCAGTTCGAGGCCGTCGCCGCGGTGTGTGCTGTTCGGCCCGCTGGCGAAGCCGGCGCGGTGCAGGGCGGGGTAGAGGAAGCTGCCGGAGCCGTCGCCGGTGAACGGGCGGCCGGTGCGGTTGGCTCCGTGCGCGCCGGGGGCGAGGCCCAGGACGAGCAGGCGTGCGTGCGGATCGCCCCAGCCGGGCACCGGTTTGCCCCAGTAGGTCCAGTCGCGGAAGGCCTGGCGCTTTGTCGCGGCTACTTCTTCGCGCCAGGCGACCAGGCGCGGGCAGGCGCGGCAGGCAGTTGCGGCTTTGTGGAGCGCGTCAAGAGAGTCGAAAGTGGAATTGCTGCCCGTCGGATCGTTCTGAGGCATTCAGTTTCCCATGAGCGGGCGGGCACCCACGAAGAAGCGGAACCTGAACACTTACAGCGTCCGGATCTCTACCAGCTGCTCAGCCTCTGGCGTATCCTTGAGCTCGTTGCTCAAGGGCCGGCCGAAGCCGGGCGCGCTGATTTCGAAGACGTCGCCGGGCTCGGTCTGGATGCCGGCGGCGAAGCTGAGGGTGGCGGTGCCGTAGAAGTGCAGATGTACGTCGCCGGGCGTGCGGAAGGGCGCGTACTTGAAGTGATGATGCTGGATGTTGGCGAGACTGTGCGTCATGTTGGCCTCGCCGGTTAGGAAGGGGGCAGACCACAGCTCGCGGCCGTCGCGCAGGATGCGTGAGGTGCCCTCGATGTGCGCGGGCGGGTCGCCCAGCAGGAGTTCCGGCCCACAGGAGCACTGGCGCAGCTTGGAGTGGGCGAGGTAGAGGTAGTTCTTCTTCTCCAGCACATGGTCGGAGAACTCGTTGCCCAGGGCAAAACCGGCGCGCAGGACGGCACCGTCGTCACCGATCACGTAACAGCCGACGAGCTCGGGTTCTTCGCTACCCTCCAGGGCGAAGGACGGCATGGTCAACGGCTGTCCCGGCGGCACGAGCCAGCGGCCATCGCCCTTATAGAACCACTCCGGCGCGACACCCACCTGTCCGGGCGCGGGTTTGCCGCCTTCCAACCCCATACGAAACATGCGCATTGAGTCGGTCAGCGTCTCCTCTTCCTGGGTGCTGAGATTCTGGTGCATGGCATCGCGGGCCTGGGCGCTGCCGAGATGATCAAGGCCGGTGCCGCTGATCACGAGGCGGGTGGGGTCGGGATGATCGAGCGGTGGCAGGAGTCTGCCATCTGCCGCAATCGGGCCGTATTCCGTCCGCTGATCGCCCAGCCGTTCTTCGACCAGCTCGGTCAGCGGCCGCCCGCAGCGCCCTGCCTCCCGGGCCAGATCATAGACCCGCTCGGTCCCGTTGAGAACGTGCAATGTCTCTTCGTTCTCGACCATCGCCACGCGGCGGTCGCCGGCTTCTGTGCGGTACTGCACCAGTCGCATCTTGATTCCTCCGCTGCTCTGTTGACTGGCCGCCTCTCGGTAGCCAAGTGAACGGCCCTTCACTATAGGAGACCGACAGCGTTTACTGTTTCTCCCACTTCATCGCATCCCAGGCGACCTTGGTGGAGAGGTATGTCTCGTAGGTCACGTCGGACAGCGAGATGTAGTCCTCGTCCGTGCCGCTGAAGGTGTAGGTGCCCAGGGAGGCCCACTCGTCGGAGTGTTGGGACTGATCGACCTCGCGCAGGGTAAAGCCGCCCGAATGGGAGATCCAGTAGCGGGCGTTGCCGGTCGTGGCGTGGTTTGAGGGAATGTATACGAAAACCTCGTAACTGGCCGCCTCCAGATCGGGAGACCATCTGCCCCAGTTGTAGCCGGTGCGAGTCTTGTCATTGTTATTGGTCCAGAATAGATGGTCGGAGTGGCCCGTTGTCTCCTCTCGCCACGTGGTCGTGAGGCCGCCCCTCTGGAATCCATCGTCCTGGTCGTCTACCGTTACTGTGATCGGGGTGGGGGTAGGTGAAGGTGAGGCCACCGGCGTTGCGGCGTCTGTCACGGGGGTCCAACTCAATTTCACCTGGGCCAGCTCCTCGTGTTCATAGTATTCGAGAACAAGATTCACAGACCCGCCGTCGTGCTGAAGCGTATACTGGTATGCTGTCGCCGGATGATCGCTCCAGCCGTCGATCCGTTTTTCGCTATCAATAAAGAGGCGCACACCGTCGTCGGAGACAACGTCGAAGCGGTAGAATCCGGCTGCGAGCGATATCTGTGCAGTCCAGCGGGCCGAGAAACTGTCGGCGTTTATGGTTGGCGACGAAGGCGACCCGGAGCCCCAATTGTGGTCGACGGCGGACTCCTGGCGGGCGAGAGCGGGGCTGCCAGTCAGCGTGCGGTTGTTCCAGTAGAGCGCCTGCCAGACGATAACGGGCGTGGAAGTCGGCGTCGGCGTAATTGTCGGTGTGGATGTGGGGGTTACCGATGTTGCCGGGGTGGAGGTTGGGGCCGGCGTGTAGGTGGGCGGCGGTGTCGGCGACGGCGTGGGCGTGGCCAGCGGTGTTGTCGTCGCGCCCGGCGTGGCCGCGGGATCCGGTGTTGCCGTCGGCGTTGTTTCCAGCCTGCTCCAGGTCAAGCTTGCCTGCGCCTGCCCCGTTTCTTCGTAATACTCCATGCGCACGGTGACGGCACTGCCGTCCAGGTAGATGATCTGGGAGTAGGTTGTCGGGGTCTGCACCTGCCAGAAGTCGATCAGGGTTCTGTCTCCGACCAGGAGCCGCACGCCGTCATCCACCGTTACGGTAAAGCGGTAATCGCCGGCCGGCAACTGCAGGGACCTGCTCCAGCGGACGGAGAATCCATCCGGATTGATGCCTGTGAGGGGGCTGTCGTAGCCCCAGTCGAAGTTGAGGCGGGCGTCGCCGCGTGTGGTATGCGGCGTTCCGGTGAGTGAAGTGTTGTTGTAATACTCGCCCCGCCAGTAGGTCGTGGGCAGATCGGGCTCTCGCTCCCAGCTCACCGAGATGGAGGCCGCGCCGGTTAACTCAAAGTACTCGACGCGAATGGTGTGCAGCCCTTCCGACAGGGGCAGTCTGGCCTCGTAGGAGGCTTTCGCCTGTTCGATCCAGCTATCGATTTTCAGAACGCCGTCCACCCAGAGCCGCACGCCGTCATCGACATCGACGGTAAAGATGTAGTTGCCGGCATCTTCTGCGGAGATGTTGAGATGGCGTTCCCAGCGGGCCGAGAACCGATCTGCGGAGATACCGGTGCCCGGCGAGCCGTCGCCCCAATCAAAATCCAGCGTATCATCCTCGCGCGAGATGACGGCATCGCCGGTTAGCGTTGTGTTGTCCCAGTAGTCGGCGTCCCAGGTCGTTTCCGATTCATGGGCAAGGGCGTCGGCAGAGTTGAGGGCGATAACCGAGAGCGCGCAAAGAGCCAGCAGGACGGTACAGCATGCAATACGTCCTCCCATGTCCCTGCGCCCGTAAAGGCGGGCGAATAGCCGGGAAACGCCGACTCGAATCCGGTTATCACTCTGCATAGCTTTCTCCCTGTAGTGGTCAGGGGCCATGAGTCAACTTGGCCGCCGTTTTCTCCAGGTTTTCGACAAGTTTCCGCTGACTCCAGATGATCGGAGACGGAGCGGCAACCTGACGACTGGGCGGCGGCCAAAGCAGTATTGACACCACGGACCACTATCTGTTACCCAACTCTGTCAGTGTGAGAATAATTATACACCATGCACCGGGATCAAACTATAGCCTACCGTACAGTCCTTGGGTCCGATAATGCCTGGGGCATTACGAATTACCCGTCCGCTGTGCTATCCTTACAGTCGCATTTTGCCCTTTCTGAACGTGCATTATGAGCGCCCGGTGACCTGAAATCAAGGAGCCGGAAAGCGGTTCTGGTATGCATTTTGACGCATTGACGCTGGCCGCGGTGGCCGACGAATTGAGAGAGACCGTCGCGGGCGGCCGGGTACAGCAGATCGTTCTGCCGGACAGCCGCAGCGTCGCCCTGGAGATTTACGCGCACCGGGAGCGGCGCCATCTTCTGCTCTCGGCACATCCCCAGGCCAGCCGCGTACATCTGCTGGAACACAAGCCGCGGCGGGGGGTGCCGAAGGAGACCCCACTCCTGCTCCTGCTGCGCAAGTATGTGCGCAGCGCGCGACTGGAGGCTGTTGAGCTGCCGGTGCCTTTCGAGCGGGCGCTCTTTCTGCGCTTTCACCATGCCCAGCACGGTGCCACGACGCTGGCGGTCGAACCGATCGGGCAGTTGGGCAATGTGATCCTGATGAATGCCGACGGCCGTATTCTGGATGCGCTGGTGCGGGTGCCTGCAGGCGAGAACGCCCTGCGCGTGCTTTTGCCGCGGCGGGACTATCAGCTGCCGCCGCCGCAGGACAGGTTGCCGCCGCTCGCGGAAAGCGGAGAGCCGCATGGGGAGGCCGGTCGGTCTCTGGTAGAGGAGGACGGCGCCGGTGACGATCAACCCTCGCTCCTGTGGCGCAGTCTGCTCAGCAGGTTCGCGGGCGTCAGTCCGACTTTGGCCAGAGAAGCGGCCTGGCGGGCAACCGGAGACGCCAGCGCACCATTCACAACGGAGGCGTTCACGGAGGCGCGCAGTGCCCTGGGCGGCCTGTGGTCGGCCGCGGGGACGGGCGAATGGACGCCGGGCATCGCGGTGGATGAAGAGAAGGGCGTGGCAGCATTTGCGCCGTACGAGCTTCACTTTTGCGGTGAGTTCGTACAGACGGAATCGATGAGCGCGGCGGCCGCGGCTTTCTACGCCGCGCAGGAGCGGGACAGTTCCTCCTCGCGGGATGAGTACGCGGGCGTGCGGGGGGGCGTGGCCGCGCTGGTGCGGCAGGCGCAGGCGCGCGTGCAGAGTCAGCTGCGGGCGCTGGCCGCGGATGAGCCGGCGCCGGGCGAGCCGAAACGGGTGCGGGCGCAGGCGGAGTGGCTGCTGGCCCTCTCGAGCCAGATCACCTACGCAAACAGGCCCGGCGGGCAGGAAGGATTCAGCCTGCAGGACGGCATGGCTGCAGTCGAGCCGGGGCCGAACGGGCAGATGCAGCTGGTCATTTTCGGCGCCGACGCCGATTTCGGGCATCCGGGTGAGAAGGAGCCGGGAGCGGAGGAGGGCGATCTGATCGTTCCGCTCGACCCGAAACGCAGGCCGGTGGAGCAGGCGGAGCGCATGTTCGACCGGGCGGCCAAGATGGAACGGGCCGCCCGTATCATCCCACGCCGTCGGGCCAGACTCGAGGCGGACCGGGCCTACCTGCAGCAGTTGGAGAGCGATCTGAGCATGGCGCAGGACCAGCCGGAGATCGTCGCGGTGCGGGAAGCGCTGCGGGAGGCGGGCTATCTGCGGCAGCGCCGCGACCGGCGCGAAAAGACGCCAAGGGACCGCTCGCGGCCGTTGCGTTATCTTTCACCCGAAGGCTTCCCGATCCTGGTGGGGCGTAACGCCCGCCAGAACGAGATCGTCACCTTTAGCGAGGCGGGCCGGGATGACCTGTGGCTGCACGTGCGCGACGGGCCGGGGGCACACGTCGTCATCCGCTGCGGGGGGCAGCCGGTGCCGGAGCTGACCCTGAACGTGGCCGCCCGGCTTGCGGCCTGGTATTCGGGGCAGCGGGGCAATGCGGGCGCAGCAGTAGCAATCACGCCGCGGCGCTTTGTTACGCGCATGGCGGGTGGACGGCCGGGGCAGGTGCATTACCGCGGCGAGGAGACGATCAGCGTTGCGGCCGAACTGCCGGCGGAGAGTGAGCAGTGGCTGGCGGCAGGGAAAATTAGACACAGTTGATTTTTCAGACAGACAAGACAGTTTCAGGACAGACACATGGACTTGAGTCGACTCTGTATTCACACGATTACAACGAAGCCCTGGCCGATTGAGACGGCGATCGAGCAGTTCAGCGCGCACGGCGTCGCCGCGATGACGGTCTGGCGGGACGCGCTGGAGGGGCGGGATATCGCGGCCGCGGGCAGGCAGATCCGTGATGCGGGAATGGAGGTGGTCTCGCTGTGCCGGGGCGGATTCTTTCCGGCGGAGACGGAATCGGCGCGGCAGGAGGCACTCGACGACAACCGCCGCGCGATTGACGAGGCGGCGGCCCTGGGCGCGCCGCTGGTCGTTCTCGTCTGCGGAGCGGTGCCCGGCCAGCCGCTGGACGCCGGCCGGGGCCAGATCCGGGACGGGATCG
>JAPPKG010000089.1:0-12693 GCA_026914085.1 Caldilineaceae bacterium
GGGAGGGCCGAATAGGCCCGACCGCCCAAACTGCAGTGGTCAGTGGTTAGTGATCAGTGGTCAGAGACGGCGCTCTGGCTGCCTCGGATCTGATCGCGGCGTGGCCATGGTTTGGTCTCTGCAAGAGGATTGGGTTAGCTCACCGCCATTTTGGGATGCATCCGAAATGAAACGGGAGCTTTTGTACCTCGGTTTGTCTGACGTATAATTCTTTCACTTCCTCTCCGGTTCCCCTTTTGGAGGATCTATGCGGGCTGGTTTCCAGCAAGACATGCGCTTCAGAAGGCGCAAAGAAAGGGCGTTCCCGCCTCCGGTGTCAGTGAGGCGGCTGTGGCCGATTCTGGTTGCTTTGGCAATCCTGTCTGTTGCGGCCGGCGGCCAGGTTTTAGCCCAGTCCGGCTTTGTTCCTTTTTCGAACAGTATTATTGGTCTGGACGTTTCACCGGACGATGCCAGTGTCGTTCTTGCCGGTACGTTGAACGTGCCGGTGCCGGCGGGTATCTATCGCAGCACGGACGGCGGGCACACGTGGAGCCGGGCAGACGTTGAACTGCCGGCTGATACTTCTGTCGCCTCGATACGGTTTGATCCGCAGGACGGAAACCGTGTTCTGGCCGCGGACGGGGGGGTGGGAAATCTGTTCATCAGCGAAGACGGCGGCCAGAGCTGGCGGCAGGAGTCTTCGATCAACCAGGTGCTCACTCCGAACAGCGGTATCGGCCGCCTCTTTACGCGCGTCGAAGACGGTGTGACCGTTTTCTATGCCGGTACACGCTACGACGGTGTGGTGCGCAGCAGTGACGGCGGCCTGAGTTGGGCGTGGTTCGGCGAGGGTCTGACAGGGAGCGCCCTGCGCGTGCGCGCCTTTGGCGACAAAGACGGCGCGCTGTATGCAGGGACCCACGACGGCGTCTGGCGTCTGACGCGGGACGCCGGGCACTGGGAGCGGGTCGACCTGCCCGCGGGTATCATCGCGCGGGGGATGACGATTCTGGATGGCCGTCTGTATGTGGGTACGTTTGCTTCAGGCCTGTATCTGAGCGATGACGGTTACAATTGGGTGCAGGATCCCTCCTTTCCGGCGGGTGTTGTCATCTACGACGTGACGGTCAGCGGGCAAAAGGTCATAGTCGGGACCAATGTCGGACTCTGGACCCAAAGTGTACCGGACTGGACGCGGGTGACGGTCAACGGCGCCGTCTTCACCAATCCGGTTTTCAGGCTGGCTTCTTCTTCAACCTTTGTCGGCGTCACTTACGCGGGTACCGAGCAGGACGGTGTGCTGCGTACGCTGGACAGCGGCGAGAGTTTTTTGTCGTCGGCGCAGATAACACCGATCAATCCGGCCGAACTTTCCAGGGTTCCGACGCCAACGCCGACGGAAACGCCGCCACCGTCCGACACGTCCACCCCGACGGCGACGCCGACAGTCACCGCAACGCCTGACCCCGGCGCGCCGACGGAGACGCCAACTTCCGCGGCTACGGCGACGGCGACGCCGGATCCCGATGCGCCAACCGCTACGCCCACTGTGGAGTGTTTGCCCGTCGCACTGCACCATCCCATTGAAACGCCAACGGCTACGAGCACGGTGACGGCGACGCCGGATCCGAATGCGCCGACCGGGACGCCGACAGCCACCGGCACGGTGACGGCGACACCAGAACCCAATATGCCGGCAGATATGCCGCCTGTCGAATGCACGCCGGTCCCGACCCCGGACACCGATGTGCCCGCAGACCAGCCCACAGCGGATGCACCGGATTCAACACCCGCGGCATTGACCGCCGTTCCCGAAACACCGCCGCCCCTTCCGCCGTCTGAAGGCACGGCAACAAGCACGCCGACACCGCCGGAGGGTGTAGAGCAGCCAACAGCGACAGCGACAACGACCACTGTGGGCCCGGGTAACGTCAACGAGAGGCTGGCGCAGATTCCCCCTATCTGGATAGGCGGCGCGGCGGTCTTTTTCCTCCTGATAGTGTTCGCCGGCATTTCGGTTGCACGCGACGGAGGCTCCGGAACCGAGGAGCTATGACGGCGAGTGCGCCAGAGACCCCAAAAACTGAGACCGGAGCCGCCGCGAGCGGCGTGCCACCACCGGTGATCGTGGGCGGGCAAGCGCTGGCAGTTCTCCTTGCGCAGCTGCCGGACGGTCTGCTGGTTCATGGTGACGTTGCGGTGCCGGACGTTGCGGTGGGCGGCGTCAGCGAGGACAGCCGGGAGGTGAGCGCGGATACGCTGTTTGTCGCGGTCGAGGGCCTGCAACAGGACGGTCACCGCTTCATTCCACAGGCCGTTGCTGCTGGGGCCGCGGCTGTTGTCGGCAGCCACTCTCTGACGCGGCTGGAAGAACAGAACTGGTGGCCGCAGTTCGCCGAAACACCATATATACAGGTAGCCGATAGCCGGGAGGCCCTGGCCTGGCTGAGCGCGGCCCTTTACGGTTTTCCCAGCCGCGGCCAAACGGTCATCGGGGTGACGGGTACCGATGGCAAGACGACGACATGCGCGCTGCTGGAGGCGATTCTGAGCCGCAGCGCGGATGTGGGTGTCGTCACAACGGTCGGCGCGCGTATTGCCGGCGTTGAGCAGGAGACCGGGCTGCACGTGACGACGCCGGATGCGCCGACGGTGCAGGCGTTTCTGGCGCAGATGCGTTCGGCGGGCTGCGGTTACGCGGTGGTCGAGAGCACCAGTTTCGGGCTTGATCAGAAGCGGGTGGCGGCGGTCGATTACGATGTGGCTGCGTTGACGAACATCACGCATGAGCACCTGGACATTCACGGCTCGTTCGAGGCGTACCGGGCGGCGAAGTTTCTGCTATTCCGAAGCCTGTTTGGTTCCGAGCGCAAGCCGGGCGTGCCCCGCGTCGCGGTATTCAATTTGGATGACGGTAGCTGCCAGCCTTTGCGGAAGGTGCTGGCCGAAGAGCGTGCGCGCAACGAGGCGGCCGGCGTTACACCCTATATATATAGTGTATCCGACCAGACTGCCGACGTGTATGCCCGGCATATCGAGTATCTGCCTGAAGCCACCAGATTTGAACTGGTCTGGCCGGGGGGTACGGTGCCGATGGAGACGCGGCTGATTGGCGAGTTCAATGTTTCGAACGTACTGTGCGCGGCTGCGGCGGCGCTGGGGCTGGGCATAGCGCCTGAGCAGGTCCGGGAGGGCGTCGCCTCCCTGCCGGCGGTTTTGGGGCGCATGCAGCGCATGGACAGCGGGCAGGAATTTCTGGCCGTTGTGGACTTTGCTCATTCGCCGGCCAGCCTGGAACGGGCGCTGGAGACGCTGCGTCCGCTAGTTGCCAAGGACGGCGGCAGACTGATCGCCATATTCGGCTGCGCGGGTCTGCGGGACCGGGGCAAGCGGCGGCTGATGGGCGAGGTCAGCGGGCGGCTGGCGGATTTTACCGTCATCACCGCGGAGGACCCCCGGACTGAAGATCTGGTGGAGATCAACCGAGAGATCGCGGCGGGTGTACGGGAGGCTGTTGAAAAGGGGGCCGGGGAAGAAGGAGAGCCGGCGGGTTCATCTGCCTACTACACGATTGTACCCGACCGGGCCGAGGCGATCCGATTTGGCGTGGAGACGGCACGGGACGGCGATGTCGTGGCGTCCTTTGGCAAGGGTCACGAACGCAGTATGTGCTACGGGGAGACGGAGTACCCATGGAACGAGCAGGAGGCGATGCTGACCGCTCTACGCGGGCGCGTAACTGCAGTGGGTAGTGGTTAGTGGTCAGTGGTTGGTGGCGGAGTTGTCGTCCGCTGGGCCGAGATTCTGGTCAGCCGCTATACCTGTTTCGGGCAGAATAGGGAGAAGGTAAGTAGAGATTGAGTACAGCAAGAGTCAATCTTTCGCCGTCACTCTGGAGTCGGGTCGTCTATCAGTGTCTCAGATGCCTGTTTTGTGTCTCTGTATGAACTATTGTAAGATGTGTGGTAACCTTGGACAGTGCCCGACACGCTTGGCAACCGACCGTATCGGGGGGCCAAATCGGGGCCGTCTGGGCACAGGGATCAACCTCTGTTCGAAGACGACCGGAGCGCAACTTTCGGCATTGTCATTCCGGATCAATCGTGATATAACAGTGCCAACAGTGATCGGCTGACGCGCCCGCGGCGCGCGGTTCGCTATTATCTGCACTTTATTGATACGCACCCAAAAGGAGGCGGCTCGTGCCGGCCTTACTCCGTAAATTTATTGTAGCTCTGGTCTTTATCCTGGCACTGGGCGCCTGTGCTGGCGGCGGTGACGGCGGATCTACGTGGTTCAACCTCCCGTCTGTTCCGGTCAGAGTTGACGCCAACGGTTTTGGCACTGTAATGGGCTTCCCGGCGGCGCCGATTCTACAGCAGCCGATGTTGGACCAGTTCGCGGCTGCAGGCGTCGACGTTTTGGAAGTCCGTATTGGCTATCACGGTGTTTTTCTCCACGCGAATGGAGAGCCCCTCCCCTATCTGAAGTGGAGTGATGAATCGGCAGACTTAGTAGGTCGTGTTCTGGCCAATGTCCCCCAAGCTGCGCAGGGGGCAGATGCATTGACCTGGTTGCGGCGCGTTGGCCTGGGGGTGATCATCATTTTGCCCGGGGCAGGCGACGATATTCCCTACTGGCAGGGCGAAGAGTTGGTTCGTGCGGAGAGTGCAGCGGAAACCACGATAGGGCCGTTACAGTTTGCCAGCCTGGCATTTGACGAAAACGGCCAGGCGTCGTTCGAAGGAATCCCGTTGGCGGAGATTGAGCAGGCTCTGGGCGCATCGCTTGGGGTGGCGCTGCCGCCGATGGCACTGCAGATACTGTCAGCGTTGGGCGTAGAGCAGTTCTCGCTGGCCACGCAGCCGAACGGCATCGATCTTGCGCTGGACAGCACGGCGCTGCCCAGTCTCGCTTACGATACTGAACGCCTGAACAACCTCATGCCGATTGTCAGCGCGTTCGTAGACCCGTCGATGGGCGGCATGATCGGCGAGGTCATTCCCAGGTTGCCCGGCGCAGACCTGGACATTATCGTTTCTTTTACCGGTCAACCGACTGCTGATACACAGTTGTCGACGATTCCCGTCAGTGTCGGCGACGGCGGTTCGTTGGGCGTGTGGGGTATTCCTCTGGGGATGGACCTTCTGCCGTCGAATGTGCTTGACATTCTTGGCGCTACAAACGCGCAGAGGCTGGATTTGAGCATTCAGGCTGATGGTCTGTACCTGGCGCTCAACCAGGAGCCTCTGCCTTCGATTCTGTGGACGGATACCTCGCTGGACACGATCGGCGGTATCGCTGTAGATCTTCTGGGCGTGTCGCCCGGCATGGTTGACGCCGGGTTGACGGTGCTGCGCAGTCTGCTCGCCAAGACGAATATCGGCCTTTCTCTGGACCTGCCGGGTGCGGACGCCGCGGCATTCGCCACTGACTTTGACGTTGCGGCCCCCAACTTCGCGGCGGCGCCGGAAGGGATGGAACCGGCGCTGCAAATTGGCGCAGCAATCGACAGGGATGGGTTTGTGCAGTCGGCGCTGGGGCTCTCGCTCGCGGACCTCGCCGGCCTGCTGCCGCCGGTCAGTTTGCCGCCGCTGGTAATGAACATTGTCGGCGGGGTCGGATCGGATACGCTGCAGTTGACGACTTCGGCAGGCGGCATTGACCTGGTGGGGGACGCCGGCAACTTGCTGACGCTGCAATACGACGAGGCGGCTCTCAACCGTCTCCTGGTGGTTGTATCCTCGCTGTCGGACAGTATCGGGTTCATCGGCACGATAGAAGAGTATCTGCCGCACCTGCCTCCGGTCCTCTCATCGGGGCTGGATGTGCAGCTGGCCCTGGCGGGGCAGGAAGCTCCCGAGACGAAACTGGACTCACTGCCTGTGGAGGTCAAGGCGGACGGCTCGCTGGCGTTGATGGGTATTCCATTGGGAGACCAGTCGATTCTGCAGCCGCGCTTCATAACGGATATGCAGGCCCTGGGCGTCCAGAGGCTGGACCTGAATATAATTGACGCCAGCCTGTATCTGGCCTCGAACGGCGGTCATTTGCCGGTCATCTCGTGGACGGATCAGTCGATGGCGACAGTGCAGCGGGTCGTGAGTGAACTGTTGCCGTTACCGCCTGGCATGCTTGACGTTGGGATTGGATTCCTTCAGAAAACGGATATCGGCGTTGCCCTATCGATTCCGGTTGCAGACGGCGCTGCGGCCGTAGACGTGCCGCCCGCGTTTGACGTTACCTCGGTACGAATGGAACCGCCGGATATCGACGCCGAGTACCGGCCGGTGCTTGCGCTCAGGCTCAGGTTGGACGGTTCGGAAATTACGTCTGTCGGCGGCGTGCCTGCCAGCACGTTCCAGGAGAACGGTGTTAGCCTGCCCTCTCTGCCTGCAAACATTGCCTCGATTCTTTACGACGGCCTGCAGGTTGCCGAGCTGGAGTTGACCTCATCGGCAAACCAGTTGAATGTGGTCGCCGACGAGGAAGTCCTGCTCACCGTTCACTATGATTCGCCTTCGATCCTGCGTACGCTGGACCTGGCGGCTCCGTTCCTTCCGGAAGACGTTGCCAATATACTGGCGGACCCGAACGTTTCGGCGCTGTTCACAGAGGAACTGCTGCCACTGATTGTGGGCGCCCAATTGGACGTAACGGCGGAGCTGAATCAGGAGTAGTTGTTCTTTTTGCGGCCGGATTCGAATAGAGGCGAGAGCGGAATTCTGCTCTCGCCTTTTTTGTACCTTACAGAGGAGATTTTCACGATGCCCAATGGCGGTTCAGACTGCTGTGGGACCTGCTGGTTCAATCGCAGGAACCGCGGAGAAAGAGGTTACAGCAGGGCCGGCGACAGGGATGTGGAAGCCTACTGCGAGATCAGGGATGTGCTCATCGAGAATCCCTTCTGGACGTACTGCGCCAATCATCCTCACAGGAGGCCGCAGCGGGACCCGATTCCGATTGGTCCGATCATGCGAGCCGGCGAAGGAGACAGTTCGGGGATGGGATACGGGCGCGAGGTGTGGATACCGTCGCCTGATACGGAGGAGGTACGTCAGCACCTGCTTGATCTCTTGAATAGGTTACCCACGCACATGGCCGCGGATCGTTATCCGGCCCGGCCCGGGTTGGCCGAAGTTGTGGTGCGGCAGCTTGGTGAATTCAAGGAGCGGCGGGCAGAGAAGAGGATCCGGTGGCTGGGCGAGAACATGCCGGAGTCGTGGGCGGGTGTGGCGCGGGAGGCGCTGGCTATGATCAGGGCGGAGGACTGAGAGAAAGGAGCAGTTTGCCAGAAGCGGGTATAGCCCAAGAGAGAAACACCAGATCCCAAGCAACACGGTGAGCCCTTTGCGGCGAAACTTGAGCCTGTTTTCCGGGACACGTATTGTGGGTGTTTCAACTCATCTCCTCGGTCAGCCTTCTGACCAACACATTTGTGCGCTCCCACAGCTTCCGCGGCATGAAGCGGCCGAACTCCAGCCTCGCCGAAGTGAGCGAATCCGACATCTTCTTGTCAAGAAAATAAGATTGACCTGCCGGTCTACCTATGGTAGATTTTGGCAACGTACCAGTATTCTGTCCGGCGCGGACGGCGGTTGATGCCGGCTAGCTTGATGTTTTCGCCCAAAGGGGGTGATGCTTACACGATGCTCAGCCGAGGATTTCTCCTCCTCTGGCCGAGCTGAGAGAATCCGAGGAAGCCAGGCATCACTATAGCTGTCTGCTCTGTGTCAGGGAAACGGTTTTTCGCTGTCAACTCGTTCATGTCGACTACCTGCCTTCGGTTGAAACATTCGCTTTTCCCAAGAGGAGGATGAAAATGTCTGCAAGAGTAAGCCGAAGAGAGTTCCTGCGCTGGTCCGGCACTGCATTCGGAGTAACTATGCTTGCTGCATGCCAGGCGCCGGTTGCACCAGTGGAGTCCGGGTCTGCGCCACCGAGCAGACCGTTTGAAGGGCAGACGGTTTCCGCGGCCGGGATGCCCTGGATGTGGGAGAACACGAAGCCCTTATACGAAGCCTTCCTGGAAGAAACTGGGATACAGTTAGATGTTGCCGCTTTCCAGCAGCAGGAGATCACCGATAAGTTGATGCAGGCGGTGGCCACCAACACGTATTTCGCCGACCTTCTGGCTATACCCAACAACGCAGCGGCAGACATCTGGGGCAATGACTTGGCTCTTCCAGTACCGGAAGACCTTCTCAACGATCCGGAGATGGCCTGGGACGATGTACTACCCGTCTACAGAGAAAAGGTCCTAGCCTGGAACGGCGTAATCTACGGAATGCCCCACGACGGCGATACGCATCACATGATGTTCCTTCACAGCTTGATGGACGATGCGGACAATCAGGCCAATTCTAGCGCTGAGTACGGCTATGATTTGAATCCAGACAGAGGCCCGCAGACCTGGGAGGAGCACCGCGACTACGCCGAGTTCTTCACCGGCTGGGACTGGAGCGGTGATGGCGAACCCAACTATGGCTTCGCGCATATGATGAAGCGCGGGGATACGGCTTTCTGGGGCTTCGCATCGCGCTGTACAGCCTACGGCAAACACCCCGATGACCCGGGGTATTTCTTTGATGTGGAGACAGGGGAACCGCGAATCAATAGCCCGGCTTTCGTGCGAGGTCTCACGGAGTGGAAAGATGAAATGCAGTTCGGTCCTCCTGGAATGATTTCAATGGGCTGGGGAGATGTGATTGAGGCGTCTCAGGCTTTGCGTGTGGCAATGAACGTGGGGTGGGATGGTGTCGCGATGCATCGCGAAGGCTCTTTGGCTAGTGGCAAGTCGTCTTACTCGGTGCTGCCTGGCTCCTATCAAGTCTATAACGCCGGTTCCGGCCAGTGGGAAGAGCGATCTGAGATTAACTTTGCTCCGTCGTTGGCCTTTGGTGGCTGGGAAATTTCAATTGCGAAGGGTGCCGAAAATGAAGCGGCGGCTTGGGCACTGGCCAAGCATTTCACCAAGAAAGAGATGGGCAACAGGTTTGCCTTTGAGGGCTTCAAGAATCCCATCCGAATCAGTGATATCGCTGACATAACTCCCTGGGTCGAAATCGCCGGCTTTACCGAGCGCAGCGCTACAACCTATCTGCGGGCGCTCAACGAGACGATGACGCATCCAAATCTGGTTCTGAATCTGCGGATGCCTGGCTGGACCCAATACCGGGATGCGCTGGAGCTGGCAGTGTCAAAGGCCCTAGCCGGCGAGGCTAGCCCGGAGATCGCCCTCAATGAAGCAGCTGAGGCGTGGAGTGCCATCACAGGTCGCCTGGGCGGACCAGAAAAGCAGCGGGACAACTACAGGACGCACCTTGGGCTGGACTGACAACACTGTGGGGATGGCGGCAGGGCGCTGCCATCCCCGATCTATTCACTGGGATGGTAGACAATGCAGCGAAATGCGACTGCCAACAGTTCCACGGCCCCGCAGCAGAAAAAGAGGCTAAACCAGGGCATTTCCGACGTTGTGTTCAAGTGGATACTTATCCTGCCTGCTACCATAGCGGTAGTCGCACTGTTGATTTTCCCATTCATGTTTACGTTCGCGGCTTCCTTTACGGACTGGCATCTGTTCAACTTGGGAGCGCCGATAAACTTTATTGGATTTCAGATGTGGGCGTCGGTGTTGACAAGCAGCTACATCCATACAACAACCTGGAACACGATCTTCTTTGTCGGTCTGGCCCTGCCTCTGGAGTTCTTGCTGGGCATGATAGTGGCCCTGGCGCTCAACGCGGCGACAGTCGGGCGAACCTTTTTTCGTGTTTTCTTCCTGATGCCGTTGATGTTCAATCCTATCGCCGTCGTATTCCTGATTGGGAAACTGATGCTACAGGAGGACATTGGCCCTATCAATGACGTTATCATGGCTCTTGGTTTTCCAAGGATCATGTGGCTAAGCAACCCCTCGATGGCAAAGATCACGATTGTGCTGGTTGATGTCTGGCAACATACGGCATTCATGATCCTGATGTTTCTCGCGGGCCTCCAGTCCTTGCCCCAGGAGCCATTCGAGGCCGCCGTCGTCGATGGTGCAACGGCGATTCAGCGCTTCCGCTACATCTCTCTTCCACTATTGGGGCCAGTAGCCCTAACGGCTGTCCTTATTCGAGGGCTGGACGCGTTCAAAGTCGTGGACATCATTTATGCGCTTACCGGGGGAGGCCCTGGGCAGGCGACTGAATCAGTTACTTTGACCGTCTTTCGGACCGGTGTGAAAGGAGGGGATATTGCCTTTGGTTCGGCCGCCTCTTACCTCCTGTTGATTATGATGGCAGCATTCACGGCACTGGTACTATACCTTACGCGCAAGTGGGTGAGGATTTCATATTAGGGAGGGCTTGCACAGATGGCGGGAGAACGTCGCCTGGGACGAATTATTGCATATGTCATTCTGGTGGGATGGACCTTTGTGGTGGGGATACCAACCTACTGGCTGTTCATCACGGCATTCAAGCGGCCGGAAGCCATCAACCGGGGAGCAACGTATTTCCCTTGGATAGACTTTCAACCGAGTTTACTGGCCTTTTATGATGTTTTTGTGATACAGGGGTTAGCAAATAGCCGTCCATTTGTGAACAGCGTTGTCGTAGCTCTGGCCACGGCAACAATATCAACGGTTATCGGAGGGGCAGGCGGCTATGCCCTGGCGCGATTTCCCTTCCGGGCCGGCCCGTTGAATAATGACCGCATCGCCTTCGGATTTCTCATCCAGCGCATGTTTCCGCCTGCGGTACTTCTCATTCCATTTCTGATTCTGTTTCGGACTTTGAGACTGCTGGATACCCGAGAGGGATTGGTCCTGGTCTACTGCGCGTTCAGCATTCCATTCGTCGTCTGGATGATGCGCGATTTTTTCCGCTCTCTGCCGGTCGAAATCGAAGAGAGCGCGCTTATTGACGGGTGTAACCGCTTGGGTGTTCTGTTTCGGATTGCGATTCCTCTGTCAGCGCCCGGATTTGTCACCGCATTTGTCCTGGTGATGATCGGCTCATGGAATGAATTCCTGTTTGCCCTGACTTTCATGTTCAACAAGGCCGTTACCCTTCCTCTCTATCTTACCCTGCAGACCAGTATCCAGGCTGGCACCGAATACTGGAATATGGCTGTAATTGCGATTTTCAGTATCCTGCCGGTTGCGGTCGCTGGAATGTTGTTGGAGCGCTACATCACACGAGGTCTGACCTTCGGGGCTGTGAAGTAGCGTTCATGAAGTACAAAGACCCTATTCGAACAATCTCTTAACGAGCCAGAGATCTGATTTGCGCGCCTACCTGGCTATGGCATGCACGCGAGGTACGTGCGCGCGGAGGCGAATTCGTTTATCCTGAAGAGGCTGCGACCTTCGTATTGGAAATCAAGAAGACCGAGTATTGACAATGTGAGGTAGTGATGACAGATCGCGTAAAAGGGAAAGTTGCCATTGTAACCGGGGCCGGTTCGGTGGGTCCCGGTTGGGGGAACGGGAAGGCGGCGGCGGTACTTTATGCCCGTGAAGGGGCGAAGGTTTTTCTGGTCGATTACAACCCGGATGCCGCCAGTGAGACGAAGGGTATCATTGAGCAGGAGGGGGGAGAATGTACCGCCTTTGAGGCGGATGTGACCGATTCTGAGGCTGTCGAGCGGATGGCTGAAGCCTGCATCAAGAGCTACGGCAGGATCGACATACTTCACAATAACGTCGGGATCATCGAGGTGGGAGGGCCGGTCGAGATCAGCGAGGAAAACTGGGACCGGCTGATGGCGGTCAATGTGAAGGGAACGTTTCTGACGTGCAAGTTCTGTATCCCGCATATGGAGAGGCAGGGAGGCGGGGCAATCGTCAATATCTCTTCGATTGCCGGGATACGTTACACCGGCTATCCTAGCGTCTCCTACAACGCTTCAAAGGGCGCCATCAACCAGGTGACGCAAAACATCGCCATGCAGTACGCGCAGAAGGGCATACGGGCGAACTGTGTGCTGCCGGGTCTGATGAACACACCTTTCATCACGCAGGGCCTCCAGGAGGCCTACTCTGACGAGGGTGTCGAAGAGATGATCAGGCAGCGGGACAACCTGTGCCCGATGAAAAAGATGGGGGATGCCTGGGACGTCGCCTATGCCGCCCTGTTCCTGGCGTCCGACGAGGCCAAGTACATTACCGGCGTGAATCTGCTTGTGGACGGCGGACTGACGTGCGGGTTTGCGCCTTAATTGTCGCTGCCGCAGAGAGCTCTGTTGCTTGCATCCAGGTGGATTGATTTGAGAAGGTAAGCCCCCCCGTTTTGGCCCGTGTGCGGGAAGGAAGTGTAACTCTGTTCCGTGCGCGGTCGCGGCGCCGGGCGCTGCCAAATC
Source organism: Caldilineaceae bacterium (assembly GCA_026914085.1). Taxonomy (GTDB): domain Bacteria; phylum Chloroflexota; class Anaerolineae; order Caldilineales; family Caldilineaceae; genus Bin5. The sequence goes on from JAPPKG010000089.1 coordinate 12,331, forward strand.
TGCGGGCCGAAGGCAGGGGGTGTCCAACGCCGACCACGTTCTCCACTGGGGCGAAAGGTGTGTTGGAGGTCATCTTCTACCTGGCTGTGAGTTGACCAGCCGCCAATCGAGGCGCGCTTGCCCCAATCCTAGCTTCTTCCGTAATCATCCCCGGGACTGGAGAGTTTGACCTGTCGAATAGAGTGCATGCCGCGGTCCTTGTCGCAACGAGGACAATGGCGGTCCAGGCCTTTAAGATGCCGGCCATTGGCGAGGACGACGGGCTGCTGAAAGTCGAAATGTGCGGCGTCTGCGGCAGTGATCCCCGAATCTACAACTGGACAGAATCCCACCGGTTTCCGCTCATTATGGGGCATGAGCTTG
>JAPPKG010000108.1:0-12567 GCA_026914085.1 Caldilineaceae bacterium
CGGTTGCCGGATCATACGCCCAGTTCACGAGGACAAGGCTGTTCGGCTGCAAACTGTCGATCTGCCGTTGAGCCTGTTCCAGCCCGGGCAGTGCGTGCGGCCAGGCGCCTCCTCGCGGAGTCTCTGTGCCCCAGAGCAATGCCCCAGCCATGGCCAGCAGCAGAATCAATTCAAGCCAGTACCGTCGCTCCAAGCCCTCACCGTTCTGCAATGGCTCCCCAACGGTTGCCGTCATGTCCGGAAGGGCGCCCACCGCTGTCGGCAGCTCTTCGGAAAAGAGACGGCGCAGATGCCTCCGTTCCTCTTCGTCTGCGGACAGTTCTGAGGAAGGACCGGTTGTATGGTCGCGTGTCGGATCGTCGGCGCCTGAGGAAGACGTGATGTACGAGAGTGGATCAGCAGGTTCGAGCAGACCGCCAGGTCCTCTCAGCAGTGGGCCCGCCGCAGTAGCGCCCCGGCTCGGGCCCTCTCCGTGAGCATCCTCGAACGAATCGTCCTCTTCGGAATCCAAATGGGGCCAGTCTCGAGAGTCGTCTGTGTCGGAGCTTCTCGTGGGCGGCTGTTGCTCTGCCCCCTCCTCGTCAGGTTGGGGAGGATCCGCCCCCTGTTCGCCCGCGCCCGCGTCTGGCCCTTCCGCAGATTCGCCGGAAGGTTCAGGCTGCCCCTTCTGGCCCCCTAGGATCGTGCCGCATTGGACACAGAATTGAGCGGCAACCGGGTTACCATACCCGCAATGTGGACAGTCCGAAGTCGCCATCGGCGCAGCGGCCTCCAAGCAAAAACTAACTGTGCGAAAACCGAAAACAGCCGCACCTCAACACGACTGCTTGCGGTTATCTGAATCTATTTCGCGTTGTTCACGATCAGTCGGAGGCTGATAAAGAGGACTGCCAGCGCGCCACCGAGCAGTACGCCCCGCATCGCGGCCATCACAGGCCATGTAAGCAGCCAGTCGACCAGAGCGACCACCGAATCGGGCACTATCTCGTAGAGGAAGGGCGTCTGCACCAGGAGCATCAACAGGGCGCCGGCCGTAATCCAGACGCCTCCCGGCCGGCCGATGCGCAAAAAATGGTACGCCGCACTCACTAGGAAGATTCCGGTCAGTGCAAAAAGCGTTGCCTGCCCTGGCGCCAGCACGGCATCGAATACCCACTCCGAAAGTTGGCCTCTCGTGCCCTCAGGCGACGAGATTCCGGCGCCAAGAACCAGGGCAAATACGATCAACAGGATGAGGCTCAGCAGCCACTCTCTTTGCCCGCGTTGAACCCTGACAAGGTGGAACCTGACTGCGTTGGCAATGCCCAGGATGATTGCGAAACCCCCCAGCAGTAACGCCCAACCGTAAAGCGTAGTCGCAACGCCAGGCGGCGCGAGGGCCAATCCCAATCGAGAGGATACAACTATCCCGGCGTTGACCAGGACAATCAGGAGGACGATGCGATTCAACCAGCCCGATCGGGTAGAGAACACCGGCGTCTATCCAAAGAATGAGGCGGCAAGCAGCGAGAACGCCAGTAGGCCCCCCACCCAGCGTTCCCCCTTACGCAACCAGGCGTCATCCGAGGACGCCGCGGGTTCGGACAAATGAACTTGGTCGCTGACCGCTGCCAGTAACTCGATGTCCGAAACTTCAACGCCGGCTGATGTCGACGACGGCGCAGACCAGTCCAACCCTGGCGGCGTCGCGCCTCGGCCCCCCTGCTGCCCCGCCAGGTTTAGCACAGCCGCGTACAGCGCGCTGTCAGCACCCGCATAGAGGACCGTCCGACCCGCATCGTCGGACCCTTCCGAAAGGCCCTCCGCTTCCTCTTCTGAGACCGCGCCGGAAACTGCCGCCGCGTGGCGTCGATACCCGCCGACTGCAGGGCGCCAGACAAGCATGGCCAGCAGCCAGAGCCAGCCGTCACCCCCGGTGACGATCGTCGGATGCTGCGGCCCCAGGTTCTGGCGGGCAAGGCGGCTCAGCGCCAGCAGTTTCAGCAGCCCGCCCAGGTAGAGCGAGTCAAGCCCCAGGGCGAACAACGGCGTCTCCCCGGACTCATTGGCATTGTCGGCAAGCCGCCGCCATGCCTGCGACTGTTGTCCAGGGTCGGAAAAATAGTTCATGTCTCAGATTTCAAGTCACCAGCTGCTGGGTGCTCCTTCTCCAACAGTTCCGCCAGTCGATCTGACAGCGCGGCGGGGCCGCCTGGATCGGAGAGTAAACGGGCCCAGGGTTCCAGTCCGTCGCCGACCAGGAGCGCAGCCAAGGGCTGCAGAATCAGCAACAACTGGCCGAAAGCAAATGCCAGCGGACGGTTCCCAGCTAGAAAGAGAACTGCAGGTAAGACCATCCGCCTCTGACAAATCGCCGAAAGCGTCGCGTCAACTGTCTCTTCAAATTGCACTTCGTGCATTCGTATCGCTTAAACCTCGCACACGCCCCTTCTTCAGGCAGATCTGTTGAAATACCAAAAAATTGTACCACAGGGCCGTTCGCGCGCCAGACAAAGTTCCGACAACGCAAGACCCTCCCAACTTGCGTCTGAATGGCTATCCATTGTTTACTGTAGGCTTGAAACATGCCAACAGCCAAGTTTCCCTTACAGTTCAGGAGAACATCCATGAGCCAAAACGTTCTTGCCGCGCAACTCTTCACAGTGCGCGATTTCACCAAGACCGCCGAAGATTTCGCAGACACAATCGCCAAAATCAGCGCCATCGGATACACGGCGGTGCAGGTATCGGCAATTGGCCCGATCTCCCCCGAAGACGTCAAGAAGATCTGCGATGATCACGGCATCACTATCGTGAACACGCACATCGCCTGGCCCCGCCTCCAGGAGGACATCTCCGCAGTAATCGACGAGCACAACCTCTGGGACTGCAGGCACGTGGCCGTAGGCGCTATGCCTTTCCACTTTATCGAAGCAGGTGAAGAGGGTCTGCGCCAGTTTATCGGCGAAGCCAACGAAGTCGGCAAAACGCTCCACGAAGCCGGGCTGACATTCAGCTACCACAACCATAGCTTCGAATTCATCCGCTACGGTGACAAGTGCGGGCTCGAAATCCTGTTTGATGAAACCGATCCCTGCTACGTCCAGGCTGAGCTTGACACCTACTGGATTCAATTTGGCGGCGGCGACGTACGCGACTGGATCCTGCGCGTCAAAGACCGCATGCCGGTCGTCCACCTCAAAGATATGGCAATGGCCGGCTGGCGCGAACACGTAATGAAAGAAGTAGGTGAAGGAAACCTGAACTGGCCCGGCATCCTCGAAGCCTGCCGCCAGGCCAACGTTGAATGGTATGCCGTCGAGCAGGACATCTGCCCGGGCGACCCCTTCGAAAGCCTCGCCACCAGCTATCGCAACCTAGTCCAAATGGGCCTTTCCTGACGCCTCCCAATCCCCGTAGGGGCACCCCTTGTGGGTGCCCTGGTACTCGCTCAGTATTCGCAAAACAACGAATCTGAAGCGAAAATCGCCACATCACCCCGCAAAGAAGACCGACCCTTCATCGACCTGATTAAATCCTTCCCAGGTCAACCATTTTTCGGATTTGAGAATTCCCCCAAAAAAGCCAAAAGGGCAACCATTTTCGTGGTATACTGGTGATAACAGCATCAACTGTCACCACGAAAACGCTGAACATAGTCGAAACAGAAGAGTGAAAAGACGGCTGTAGAATCCAATAAGCGAATGACCGCAATCTGTCCTCACGCTATCCATCAGACTCGGCGTTAAACGAATCGAAATGTCGCGCCAAAAACTCCATTTTGGCGCGACTTATGTAGACATGACGCGACATTTGTAGACATCTGTCGACTTTTTTCGACATAGCGCGACCCAAGTCCAGACAAATGAACTGTGCACATGCAAGGTATCGTTGACGTTTGTCAAAAAAGCGAAATGCAGGAGAAAACTGCTCTACTGTGCAGGGCCGGGCAACTGCGCACAGAAAGACCGTCACGCCCTTGATGTTCTTCGCGTCACTTCGCGGATCGACTGGTTTTGTCCGCCGCATCACGCAGACACAAAATCCCTGTCCACAGTGTCAGAAATCCTTGATTGCCCCCAGGAGCCGTGTTAAAATCTTCGAAACTGCACTCCACACCGAACCTGCAACATGAAAGTACTGATCACCGGCGCCAGCGGTAAACTGGGGGCCTACGTCATTCGCGCACTCGCGCAAGAATACGAACTGGTCCTGATGTCTCGCTCGCGCCCTGATTCCGAGTTCTCACAATTCCCTTGGATCAGAGGCGATCTGGCCGACTGGGACGACTGTCGCCGGGCCGTAGACGGTGTGGACGCCGTCCAGCACATCGGCGCCCAACCATGGCCTACCGACCATCCGGCAATGAAAGAGCGGGTCGAAGAGGAAGGCCTGCCATTTGACGCCACCTTCCGCAGCAACATGCTCGGCACATACTACCTGATGCAGGCTGCCGTCGAAGCCGGCGTGAAAACTGTCGTCATGGCCGGCAGCAACTGTGCCCTGGGCCACGGGTTCCGCATCAGCGACACCCCCTTTCCCATCGATTACCTGCCCATCGACGAAACCCACCCCACCTTTCCCGAAGACTCCTACAGCTACTCCAAGCGTGCGGGTGAAGACCTGCTCGCCTCATTCAGCCGCTCCTACGGCATTCGCACCTACGTAACCCGCATCGCCGGCGTCTGCCCACCGGAGCGCCGTCGCCAGATGGCTTCCCAGGCCAAACCGGCCGCCGCTTGGAATCCTTGGCTCTACTGCTGGGTCGGTAGCGAGGATGTCGCCGGCGCCCACCGCCTCCTCATGGAGGCCGCGCCCGACCTGCCCGTACACGACGTCTACTTCCTCAACGCCGACGACACCACCGCACTCGAAACCACAAAGGAGCTTGTGGAACGCTTCAACCCACCGCTTGCCCCCTTGGCCGCATGCCTTGAAGGACACCAATCGCTGCTGTCAAACCACAAACTCAAGCAGGCGGTAGGCTGGCGGCACCGCACTTCATGGCGAAAACTGTAACGCCATCCCTAACCTTACCGTCCTTGTTTACTCAATCCCGTCCAATCACACACAATTACGAGTAGAAAAAAATGATAGACATTGTCCGTTTGGGAATTATCGGTACCGGCAGCATTTCGCTTCGCGGCCTGTTGCCCCACCTGACCATGGAAGATGTGCAGGACAGGGTCAACGTAACCGCCGTGTGCGACCCTGTCTTGGACAGGGCCGAGGCTGCCGCGTCCAAGTTTGGCGTGCCCAATTTCTATGCCAGCGCCGAAGAACTCTTGGATTCAGGCACCGTCGACGCCGTCTCGATCGCTTCCCCTATCGGCTTTCACTTCGAGCAGGGAATGCAGTGTGTCGATGCCGGGCTTCACGTCCACTTCAACAAGTCGATGACCACGACCGTCGACGAAGCCGACCAACTGATCGCCGCGGCCGCGGCCAAAGGCGTCAAGCTGGTCTCCTGTCCCGGTGAAATGCTGCGGCCGGCTCATCAACGTATCAAGGAGATGATCGAGGAGGGTGCGTTGGGGAGACTGACCTGGGCCGTCACCGGCGCCGCCTTCGGTCGCTACCACGAAAATGAGCGCGTTCGCGGCGGCGACGATCCCTTGACAAACGTCAACCCTGCCTGGTACTTCCGCAAACCCGGCGGCGGCCCGCTCTACGACATGACCGTTTACGGCCTGCACGCCATGACGGGAATCCTCGGGCCTGCCAAGGCCGTAACCGCCTTCTCAGGCGTACGCGTCAAAGAGCGCGAGTTCTACGGCCAGATGCTGCCTACCGACATGGATGACAATACCCTGATGGTCCTCGACTTTGGCGACAGCCTGTTCGCCTTCGTCTACGGCGTGGCCGCCGGCGGTCTCCCCAATATGGGCCGGCCGCTGATTTTCGGAACCGAAGGGGTCATCAACGGCGGCACCCTCAATGGCGAACCGATCGACTATCCCGGCCGCGAACTGGAAGAAGCCATCGACCTGAATGCCGCGCTGCCGCATGTCGTGGGCGACCATCGCGGCCTCGAAGAGGCCCATGTCTACGAGGACGTAATGCAGCTCGTAGACTGGATCCGGGAGGACATCCCCACCACCTCCACCGCAGAGCACGCCCGCCACGTCATCGAGATCTTCGACGGCGCCTACCGCTCGGCGCAGTCCGGTACTGCCCAGGCCTTGCGCACGACCTTCTAGCGGCTTAACCTGCGCAGTCTTCGTCCGCGCATTCAACAGCGTGGTCAGCGACAGGTTGGTCTGAGCGAGAATTGTCCCGCATACTGTGAGCTATCTATAGTCAGCGAAGAATTCGAATGCGGATCAACATCGAACTTGACGAAGAGCTGATCGAAGACGCGGTGTCCTGTTCAGGAGCGACCACAAAACGTGAAGTGATCGAGAACGCCTTACGTCTGCTAGTAAAGTTAGAGTCGCAGGAGCAAGTCCGCAGCTTGCGCGGTCAGCTGCAGTGGACAGGCGACCTGGAGTCCATGCGCCTGTCTCGCGCCTCAGACAAGGCGAACTGAGGAAGATTCAGCAGTCCCCGAATTGGAGAACTATCCATGGCCAACAATTTTCGTATCGGCGTCATCGGCTTTGCCCATATGCACATCAATCATCTGGTCGAGCGCTTCGCTGCCCACCCCCAGGCCGAACTGGCTGCCTGCGCCGACACACCCTGCCTCGTCCCCGAACTACGCACCGCCCACTATACGCGCGACTGGAACCTGCGCCACGCCCTGGACGACCTGGGGATCCCAAAAGCCTTTGACGACTACAACACGATGCTGGAGCGGGAGTCACTCGATGTCGTAATCTGCTGCTCCGAAAATGCGCAGCACCCGGCAGTGGTGGAAGCCTGTGCGCAGAGAGGCGTGCATGTCCTTGTCGAAAAGCCGATGGCAGCCTCTATGCAGGACGGCCTGCGTATGGCCCGCTCTGCCCGCGCCGCCGGTATCGAACTGATCGTCAACTGGCCGACAACGTGGCAACCCGCCGCCCACAAGGCCAAGGAGTTGATCGACGGCGGCGCCATTGGCCGCGTGTTGACCGTCAAGTTCCGCGGCGGCCACCTCGGTCCGCTGGGCGCCGGCGTTTCCCATCCGGGCGGCGACGAGGAAGGCCGGGAACTCCCGCGCAAACTGTCAGGCGTCGAACGCGGCGCCACCTGGTGGCATCAGTCTGCCGCCGGCGGTGGCGTCATGCTCGACTACTGCTGCTACGGCTCACTCGTTGCTCGCTGGCTCGTCGGCGAACCCGCCACCGCCGCCATGGGAATGCGCGCCAATCTGAACAGCAAATGGGGCGATGCCGAGGACAACGCCGCCATGATCATACGCTTCCCCCAGGCTATGGCAATCTGTGAAGCCTCCTGGACGACCCTCGACCACGGTGTATCCCCGGGGCCGATCGTCTACGGCACGGAGGGCACCCTCGTGGTCGACAAGGAGAGACCTGGTGAAACGCCCAAGGTTCGCATTGAGAGGGGCGCAGGTCGAACCGAGTTACACGACTGTGATCCCCTTCCCGCCGACCGCTCCGACATCGCGCAGGAGTTTATCCACCGGCTGCAGACCGGCGATCCCTTGCACCAGACGCTGGATCTCGAATTCAACTTGGAAGTTATGGCCATACTGGACGCGGGCGTGCGCTCCGCCGCCACCGGTCAGCTCGAACAGGTCGACACTGACGCTTGGCAATTGGGCTAGGCGCCGAAACGGGAGGCAAGAGGGTGATGGACATCAAAACCGCTTTGTATACTCTCGGCGTGCGCGAAGAAACGCTGTCAGCCGGCGAAAAGAGGTCCCTCGATGAGGACGGTTTCTTGCCGCTTCCGGGTATTCTGACGCCCGCGCAGGTGCAAGCGCTTCGTAATCGTCTACAGGAGTTGGAAGACGAAGAAGGCGAGGACGCCGGCAAGGAGGTGCACCAGGAGGATGGCACCGACCGGCTCGCCAACCTCGCAAATAAAGATCCGCTGTTCGATCAGATCTGGGCCAACCCGAAGGTCTTGGCCGCCATGGCCCATGTTCTCGATGGCGACCTGAAACTGTCTTCGCTCAACGCGCGCGCCGCCCTTCCTGGCCATGGTCTGCAGGCCCTGCACTGCGATGGCTCCCATAGCAGTGCGAACTTTGCGCCAGTATTGAAAGAAGGCCGCCGGCGCTACAATGTTTGCAATTCAATCTGGCTGCTGAGCGACTTCACGCCCGACAACGGCGCCACCCGCCTTGTTCCCGGCTCACACCTGTTTGGCGTGGACCCCGGCGAAGGTATGGAGGATCCTAGGGCGCCCCACCCTGACGAAATCCTTGTGCAGGGCGAAGCCGGTACGGTTTTCGTTTTCAACGCCTTTACCTGGCACGGGGGAACCGTCAACCGCTCGGACAGCCCTCGCCGTGCCCTCCACTGCTACTACTGCCGCCGCGGCCTCACCCCGCAAACCGACCAGCGCGGTCTGTTACGACCCGAGACTTCCGCACGCATCAGCGAAGCGCAACGCGTCGTGTTGGGAGTTTGAAACCGTCCGCCAACATGTGAAACGCCCCGCCGTCAGTTTGACCGAGTTTCCAAATCTGTCCTGCCTTGCAGCCCGAGCCGCAAGTGCCCCGGCACTGCCAGCACCTCCCTGCCGCCGAGCAGCACATACAACCCGAAAAACGCCAGCCCGCCTCCGCTCGCACTGGCCAGAATAAAGAGCGCCGGCGGCATCCGCAACTGGTGAAGCAGCAGGACGACGCCGCACATCCCCAGGCTGCCCGCGGCTGCCCGCCACAACGCAGCCCGCAACATCGCAACGTCCACGCTGCCGACCCGTAAATTAAGTACAAACATCGCCGCTGCCAGGACCGCCCCCGCAATCGAAGTGGCCCATGCCAGCCCGGCAATCCCGAATGGTCCGACAAGAATTACGCTCAGTCCGGCATTCACCACCGCCCAACCCAGCGTAGCCCACATCGGCACCCGCGTGTTGTGCTGGGCGAAAAAAGTTAACGTGAGTACGTCGTAGGCAGCCTCGCCCAGCAGGCGCACCGAAAAGATAGCCATCAGCAAATAGACCAGCGCACTCGATTCCGGTCCGAACGCCCCCCGCTCAAACAGAAATGCCACCGCCGGCCTCCCCAACACGATTAGGCCGACCGCAGCCGGAAGCAGCAGCAGCCACGTGGCCCGCAGCCCTTGCGAAACCGTCTCGCGCAGCTGTTGACCCCATCCCGTATTGTACTGTTCGGCCATCGTCGGAAAGATCACTTGGGAAATCGCCGCGCCGAACAGAGACTTTGGCATTGACAGCATCACCAGCATGGCGTAGTGGAACGCGGCGATACTGCCTGCCGGCAAGGCAGAAGCCAGGCGTATGAAGACCAGGTCCACCGCCTGAAAAGCCCCAAGCGTCACCACGCGCGGCCCCATCAAACGTACAACCTCCCGCACACCTGTAAGCCGCAGATCGATCTGCAGCCGCAGGCGCACTCTCTGCCGTGCCAGAGCCGGAACCTGCACCAGTACGGTCAGCGCCGCGCCAAGAACGCTGCCCCAGGCCATACCGAGGACACCCCAAATCGGCACGAGCAGGACCATCCCCGCAATCTGACCCAGGTCGATCAGCACACGCCCCAGTGCCGGAGTCAGAAAGTGTTGGTGCGAATGCAGTACGCTGCCAAACACGCCGGAGACACTGATCAACACTGCGGCCAGCAAAAAGATCCGCATCATCTGTGTCGTGAGCTTCTGTGTCTCCGGAGGAAAATGGGGCGCAAGCACCACCCGCACAAGCCACGGCGCCGTAACGATTGCCACAAGGCAGGCCGCACCCACCACAACCACGGTCAGCGTCAGCACTGTCGAGGCAAGCGACTCTGCTTCGCGGCGCCGTAACTGGGTCAAGTAGCTTGAATAAACGGGGATGAACGCCGCCGAGAGCGCGCCGGCGGCAAGCAGCGCCAGCAGAAGCTCGGGCAACTGATTGGCCGTCGCAAACGCGTCAACCTCCGGCCCGGTCCCGAACAGCCGCGTTGTCAAAAGCAGCTTTACAAAGCCGGTTATTTTGTCCAGACCGAATATGAAGAAGACGAGGAAAGAGGAGCGTACTAAGTGGGGCGTGCGCGACATCAGGAGTCTTGCCGGACCGCCGCAATTCAGCGGCTGTCAACCGCAGGACGGGAGAGGACCGCTCACCGCGGCCCCCTCCCTCCCGGCCGGTTTCACCTACCTGAGCGTCCAGGTTCCATCGTTGAGCACACTCAGTGAATGCAGCGCAAAGTCGATCTCTGTCGCCTCGTTGCTATGCCCTTCCTTGCAAGAGGCCACCGAACTGCTCACGATCAGGTAGCCATTCTCATACTGCTGGAACACCGCGCAAAAGCCTCTCTCGTCAGCCGTCGCCCAGCCCAGATTGCTAAAGACGTCGTCATCGTTCTCCCACAAATATCCGAAACCTCGTACTGGGGCTTGCAGACCTCCGGGGGGCGTGCCCCGGATTGTCGTATAGGTCTGATCGTTCCAGTCATCTGCAGCCCGTTCCCACTCCTCCCCGTTCGCAAATACAAACACGGCATCGTCGTTCTCCCGCCAGATCATATGGCCTGTCTGGAACGGTTGCCATGAAGACCACAATATCCCGCCGGCGGACTGGGGACACCCAAACTCATCGTGTGTCCAAAGATGGTCCAGATCCCCGTGAACCGTGAATTCGCAGGCAATCTCCCAACTGCCCGTATCCAGCGCCTCAATCGTACTCGATCCCACTAGAGTTTCTGACACCAGATTAACAGTTCCATCGAAACAGGAATCCACCGGGTCGCCGCTGAGCAATGTGCCATCCTCAAACGCTTGGATCAGCGTACAGGCGCCCTTTTCGTTGTCAGTTGCCCATCCCAGGTCCGCGAAAACGTCGTCATTTGTCGCCCACAGATATCCGAATCCGCGCACTGGTGTGTGCATGTCTGCAGGCTGAGTCCCCCGGGTCGGCGTGTACACCTGGCTGTCCCAGTCATCCGAGAATCGAGTCCACTCGGCCTCGTCTGTGAATACGAACACCGCATCGTCGTCCTGCCGCCACAGCATATAGCCCGTCTCGAACGGCTGCCAGGCCGTCCACAGTGTCTCTCCCGACTTGACAGGGCAACCGACGTCGGCCTGATTCCAATAGGGCCGCAGTCTCTCATGTGTCTGTGTTTCGCAGACCAGTGTCCAGTTTCCACCGTTCAAGGCCTGGAGCGCGTTCTTGGCAAAGACTGTCTCGGAAGCAAAGTTATGGGAGTTTTCGTGGCATGTTTCGACCGTATCGCCGATGAGCAAGATTCCTTTCGCGAACTGCTGAACTCTTGCGCAAAAGCCCTTCTCATCGGCCGTAGCCCAACCCAGGTCGCCGAACACGTCGTCATTCGTTTCCCATAGATAACCGAATCCCCGCACCGGGGATTTCAGACCCGTCGGCGGCGTGCCCCGGTTGTTGCTGAGCGACTGGTCGTTCCAGTCGTCGTCGTAGCGGGCCCAATTCCCATCGTCCGCATAGACATACACTGCGTCATCATTCTGCCGCCAGATCATGTTGCCCTTCTCGAACGGCTGCCAGGCAGCCCAAACGGTAGAAGCCTCCGCACTCGCACAACCTAGCGCAGAATGTGTCCAGAGTGAGTTCAGGCTGGTGTGGGGCTGAATGCTGCAGCTGGGCGTTTCCACTACCTGCTTCTCCCATGAAACCGAAATCGACGCCTCGCCGCTGGCCTCGAAGTACTCAACCTTTACCGTATGACTTCCTCCCGTGACCTCAGTGTCCCGTACCGTTGTTGTTGCCGGATGTACGTTCCAGTCCTCCAACACAAGCGTATTGTCCAGGTAGACGCGCACGCCGTCGTCGGCGACGGCGGTGAACCGGTAAGTGCCCGTCTCGAAAGTCACGCTTGCCGTCCAGGACACGCTGAAACTGTCGTTGTTGATGCTCGTATCCGGGCTGCCGGACCCCCAGTCGAAGTTGATGACAGTATCCTGTCTGGTCAGAACCGGGTCACCGCTGAGGTCCTGACCGTTGTAGTAACTGCCAGTCCAACTGGCGGAAGTGCCGGACCGCTGTGTCGGGGCCGGTGCTGCCGGCGCCACTGGAGAAGCCGCACTGATTGCGTGTGGTATACATAGCACCTGGCCAATCAATACCTGATCGGTAACGGAAAGATGGTTGACCTGCGCAAGGGCCGTGAGCGAGACCCCCTTGTTTACTGATAGGCCGGTAAGCGTTTCTCCGGCTGCAACCGTGTGATAGCTCGCGCAGTCCGATTCATGCCCCCCATGCTCGACGGTTTCGGACGTGCCTGCAGCAGCGTTTTGAGAAAGCAAAGACAAGAGCAAGGCCGCCGCGACGAGCAAGCCTTGCCAACCTCGAATCCTGTGGAATGGACGTAGTTCTGAATACATGAGTCAGTCCTGTAAAAATATGAGCTGGAGGAATCCATCGCCAACCTGACTGTCTTAACAGCAACGACTAAGCCATAGCCATTCCGCGATCAACACAGGGGCAGGAGAAGAGATCTCTCTGACAACTGGCCACTAACCACTGACCACTGCAGTTATGGGCGGTCGGGCCTAT
>JAPPKG010000640.1:0-12553 GCA_026914085.1 Caldilineaceae bacterium
CGAGATGGTTGGTGCTCCGCAGCGACCTGAGGCATGGGGAAGTTCGCCCCCATTTAGGGATGCACCCGACAGCAGGTGGTTTGCAGATCCCGACAGATGCTGATATAATCCCGGCGCTCGCACGATTGTGCTCAAAGTACACCACTGTTTAAGCGTCAAAACAGACGACATTAGGTAACCGGATTTGAGGGCGGGCCCACGAGTTTGTCAGTGAATGCCCATGGAAGATACTTCAGCATTAGCAGATGGTGCTGCATCAATGGCCAGACATTTCTGAATCCATCTGTCGCACAGTAATCCGGAGGTATTCAACCAGCAAACAGAGCCTGCGAGTAGAATCAGAGGACTCGGACCCACTCGATCCCTGATATCAGACGTAGAATCGCAGGTCCCTCGGCAGTATCACTTCTGCCGAAGCATGCCTCTTCAGGCAATTGCCTCGCCTGAATGTTTGCACACCAAATTGCACTAGTACGCAGCGTCTTCGCGCCAGTCTTGAACCTACAGAACCCCATCGTTGCCGAGCGGAGGGGCCCACCTGAATTCCAGCGTACTGAATTGGGAGCAAAGTGCCGCCGATGACAAAGAAGATCTATGCCTATGGAATGGACGGTTTCGTCACTCCCATGATGAAGTATTTCGCTTCGGAGGGCGGCCTGCCGAATTTCAGTCGCTTGCTCAGCGAAGGAACCGTCAACGAGACCTATCCCTCCTTTCCTGTCTGGACCCCCACCAATTGGGCTACACTCTCCACCGGCGCCCACACCGGCACACACAGCGTCCCGACGTGGCAGACCGTAATCGAGCGAAAGTCCGGCGCTGGCGAGAAGGATGTTTCAGTTAGCAGCTTTGACGGCCGGGCCAACAACGCCGAACGCATCTGGAACTCCTTGGAGCGCGCCGGCCTCAAGAGCGTCGCCGTACACTACCCGGGGGCCCATCCTTCAGGCGTGGAAATCGGCTACGTTGTCGACGGTTTCGGCGCTCCAGGGCACAATAGCACGGAATTCGAAGTGGCTGCGGCCCAGGCCTACACTACGGATCCTGCTAAGGCCAGCGATGTTGCCATGGCACACGACGGTTCAGCCATCCAGGGCCCTCGCAGCGTTGAACCCATCGAGTCGCTCGCCGCTGCCGAAGGCTGGACCAATCTACCGGAAAGTGCCTCGCCCCCACTGGCGACAGCGTTTTCCGTCAACGCGCGTCTGGGTGGAGACGCCAACCACTTTCACTTGCTTGCCGTAGACAGCAGCGGTAAGGGTTACGACCGAGTCCTGATTTGTCGTAGTCTAGATGCTGGCGACGTGGTGGCCGCGGCCAACCTTGGGGATTGGAGTGACTGGGCCATCCAGGAATTTCAGATAGATGGTCGCCCTCAAGAGGCCGCGGTCCGTTTCAAGTTGCTAGAACTGGCCCGCGATGGCAGTTCGTTGAAGCTCTATCGAACACAGGTTACTTATACCAACGGCTTCACGTATGGCGATTCTGAGTTGGAAGCCGAACTCATTGGCCGCTTCGGTCCTTATCAGGAACATGCCTCGATGACACCCTACACCTCAGGCATGACCGACTTCGATACAGCGCTTGAGGAATGCGAATACCAGGGCCTCTGGTTTGCCAACGTGGCAAATTACATGCTCCACGAGAGAGGTTGCTCCTACTTTACGTGCCACTGGCACCTCTATGACTATCTCAATCATATTCACCTTGCTGACGTGGACCCGGAATGTCCCGGTTTCAATCCGGAGACCAAAGAGAAATATCTTGACTACTTCCGCCGCACCTATCAGGTCGGCGACCGCGTCTTGGGCCTGATGTACGAGGCGGCCGACAGGGCCAACCAAGACGGGGATGAAGTTTACGTTGGTATTATCTCCGACCACGGCGCCTTCCCTGACGTCCGTATCGCCAACCTGCGCCAGTTCCTGTATGACGAGGGCTTCCTCGTTCTGAAGCAAGGTGGGGAAGAGGCTATTGCCCAAGACCTAGATCCCTCTGCGGACGAGATTGACTGGAATCTGACGAAAGCCTATCTCGCCAGGCGCGGCTTCGACATTACGATCAACGCCGATCCCGGACCGGAATACGATCAGATCGAACGCGAGCTGCTCACGGCCCTCCGCACGTGGGTTGACGAAGAGACTGGCAACACCGTTGTCGCCATCGCCCTGCCCAAACGCGACGCCTATCTGCTGGGGCAGTGGGGAGACGAGTGCGGTGACGTCATCTTCGCCTGGGACCACGACTATGTAAGCGGTTACTACACGCAATGGCTCGGAATTGACGGCGGGGGCAATGTCGGCGCCCCACTCGTTTACGGCGCCCATCATGGCGGCTTCATTCCAACTACAAACGGCTTTTCGTCAACTTTCGGATCGTTTTTCCTCGACGGACCGGGGCTGAAGAAGGGATATGAACGCCCAGTTGACCGGCTGGGCTACATTCATGCCGTCGACGTCGTCCCGACGTTTTGCCACATCCTGGGCGTCGATCCTCCCGCGCAAGCCCAGGGTACAGTGGCACGCGATCTATATGAGGGACATGAAATGGTTAGGGAGAGGCAGAAATGACGACGAAAGCGTTAGCGGGCGCACGGATACCACTTCCCAGTTGGACGAGGAACCTGCGCGCCAAAGAGGCCATCGCCGGCTACATATTCCTGTCGCCCTGGCTGCTGGGCATCATTCTCTTTATCATCGGTCCAATGATGACCTCCGGTTTCCTCAGCTTCACTCGCTACGACATCGTCAACCCACCCGAATTTGTTGGCCTGAAGAACTTCATCGAGATCTTCACGAAAGACCGGCTCTTCTGGCCCTCGATGATGCTCACCTTCCGTTACGCGCTGATTGTCGTACCGCTTTCACTAATCGGCGCGCTTGCCGCGGCAATGCTCCTCAACCAGGCACTGCTGGGAACGACGTGGTTTCGAACCTTCTTCTTCCTGCCCCACCTTACTCCCATCGTCGCCGCCGCCGTCCTTTGGGGCTGGATTTTCAACGCCGACGTGGGGCCGATCAACCATTGGATTCGTACTATCACCGGCAGCGACAACGCCCCCGGATGGTTCCGAGACCCGGACTGGGCGATGACCGGTCTGATCATAATGGCAATGTGGGGCGCAATCGGCGGCAACACCATGCTGATTTTTCTGGCCGGCCTGCAAGGGGTTCCCCAGGAACTGTACGATGCCGCGGTCGTGGACGGCGCCGGCTTATGGGCCAAGTTTCGAAACGTGACCCTCCCAATGCTTACGCCGACGATTTTCTTCAACATGGTACTTGGAATCATCGGGGCACTGAGAGTATTTGCAGCTGCATACGTCGCCACCCAGGGCGGGCCGGCATACTCTACCTGGTTTTACGCATTGCACATCTACACACGCGCATTCCAGTACTTTGAAATGGGCTATGCTTCGGCTCTGGCCTGGATCTTCTTCTTCGTTTTGTTCGTCTTTACTTACGTTCAGTTCAGACAGTCGCGACGATGGGTCTATTACGCAGGGGAGGTGGACTGATGGCGGGCGAAGCAATCGCAACAGGCCGAAAACAGACCGGGAGCGGAATAAACCCAGCCGGGATCTTTCAGTCAGCTTCCTTTCAGCGCGCCATCGGCCGAGGAATCCTCTATCTGATCGCCGTTTCCAGTTCGGCCGTGTTCATGTTCCCCTTTGTTTGGACCGTCCTCTCCTCCCTAAAGAGAGGGGGCGAGCTGTTCAGGTTCCCACCTACCTGGCTTCCAGAGGTTCCGCAGTTTCAAAACTATCCGAAAGTTTTTGAAATCGTGTCCTGGGCGACCTGGACCTGGAATTCGACCTTCGTGGCAATTGTTTCAACCTTTGGCGCGGTTCTGACCGCCGCGCTCGTCGGTTACTCATTTGCCCGTTTTCGATACCCTGCCCGCGACGTGTTGTTCATCATCACTCTCAGCACCATGATGCTTCCTGTAGAAGTCACTTTGATTCCCCTCTACCTCATGTTTGCGAAGATTGGATGGCTGGACTCCTACAGACCGCTGATTATTCCTTCGTTTTTCGGTGGCAGCGCCTTCCTCATCTTCCTCATGCGCCAGTTCTTTATGAGCATTCCCATAGATCTTGACGAAGCAGCACGAATAGACGGCGCTAACTATTTGCGAATCTTCTGGCAGATTCTGATGCCTCTTTCCATTCCTGTTACGGCAACCGCCGCCGTTCTGACCTTCATGGCTCAGTGGAATGAGTTTCTTCAGCCATTTATCTTTCTCAACACGAAGTCCAAATACACGTTGGCGATCGGCATTCGCTATTTCCAGGCCGTCGCCGGCTTTGCCGATGACACTGAGCCAAAGTACCACCTTCTCATGGCGGCCAGTGTCATGATGACGGCACCCATAATTGTCATCTTTTTCCTTGCGCAGCGTTATCTGGTTCAAGGAATTGTGATGTCCGGCATCAAAGGATAGCGCAGTTCTCATGAATCCAGTTGTCGCAGAACGTTCAACTAATCCCAAGGAGGAGTCAACCATGCTTAAGAAGAATGTGAGCCGCCGTCAGTTCCTGGCAGGTTCCCTAGCAGCAACCGGAGCTCTGGCTCTGTCTGCCTGCGTGCCCGCTGCTCCCACAGCAGGTGAAGGCGGGGAGTCGATGGAGGCTTCGACAGAACCCGTCACCGTTCTATTCCACACGCGGCTCGGCACACACGCCGACTGGCACAAGAGCCGCAAGGACCTGTTCGAAGAGCAGAATCCCGGCATTCTACTCGAAATTGACGAGTTGCCGGGCAATGAAATGTATCCCAAGATCTACGCTCTTTCAGCCTCCGGCACGGTGGGCGATGTAGTCTGGACCTATCTCAACAATCCGCCGGAACACAAGGCCAAGGGCGTCTTGGTCCCCTTGGACGATATTGTCGCCGCCAAAGACTTCGACCTCTCCCAATTCTGGGATTCCTTGCTCGAAGCCGTCACGCTCGACGGTGAACTGCACGCCATCCCCAACCACGGCCACTACGGCACGACCGCCTACTATCACAACAAGACCCTCATCGAAGCTTCAGGTGCAGAGAACCCCAACCCTGACTGGACTGTCGATGACTACATTACAATCGGGCAAGCAGTCACAGCTCCGCCCGAGGTCTGGGGCGTCCGTAGCTTCGGTACAGGACAGGAGCACATCCCCTCCTACTTGCGTATCTTCGGCGGCGATGCAATCAACGAGGAAGGAACACAATCCTTGCTGGGTGAGGAGGAGTCCATCGCTGGTCTGCGCTGGCTCTACGACCTGCAGCACACCCATCAGATAGATCCCTGCCAGTGCGGCGACGAAGTTGCCAATAACTACGTCGCTGGTACTGTAGGTATCTTTAACACGACGACGGGATGGATCGGTCGTTTGAACAACATGAAGAACGACGGCGACCTGGATTTTGATTGGGATGCTGTTGTCGGCCCGATTGGACCCACGGGCCTACGCGGTTCACAAGTGTCGGCAGCCGCCTTTGGTATAACCGGCAACTCCGATCATCCCTCGGAAGCCTTCCAGGTCCTGGACTTCTATTCGACGAAAGAAGACGGCATCGAGCATGTCTTCTTCGGCGCCGGCAGCCCAGGCGGCCGCAAGGACGTTTGGGAGAGCGATGAGCTCAACTCAATCCACCCGATCTTCCGCCAGCACCAGGAGATCTATCCAGAAGGCCCGCGCAAGTGGCACCGCCCTGCCAATGCCCGTACTTCTGAGTTTGTCAATACGATGAACAACAATCTGCAGGCGATTTGGACGCAGGCAGTGGAGTTCGAAGAGGGTGTAGAGCAGACCCATCTCCTCGTCCAGGAGATCTTGGATAAGGATCCAGTCTGACCCTGGTTTGAGCCCGCTTAGGACGCGGCTCAGGATGGCAGGAGCCTGAGCCGCGTCCCATCGGGGTCCTTCACTTTATTTCGTCACACCGATCAGGAGAGAACCATGAACAGGCAAGTTTCGCGACGTTCATTCTTGCAGGGAGCCCTGGCCGCATCGGCAGTGGCACTGTCTGCGTGCGTGCCGGCTGCCGCCCCGTCCGGTGATGGGGAAGAGGCCATGGCTTCAGAAGAGCCGATCACGCTCCTCTTCCATACACGCTTGGGTACACATGCCGACTGGCACGTCAGCCGCAAAGACCTCTTTGAAGAGCAGAACCCCGGCCTGATACTCGAGTTTGACGAACTTCCCGGCAATGAGATGTACCCGAAGATCTACGCCTTGTCGGCCTCAGGTACCGTCGGAGACGTTGTTTGGACTTACCTTAACAACCCGCCGGAACATAAGGCAAAGGGTGTACTAATCCCGCTGGATGACATAGTCGCAGCCAAAGACTTTGACCTGTCACCTTTCTGGGACTCGTTAATTGCCGCACTCACCCTGAATGGCGAACTGCATGCTATCCCGAATCATGGTCACTTCGGTACGACCGCATATTACATAAACAGGAACCTGATCGAAGAGTCCGGCGCCGAAGTCCCCACACCTGACTGGACAACTGATGACCTGGTAACAATTGGTCAGGCGATCACTGCGCCCCCTGAGGTTTGGGGCGTGCGCGCGATGGGAGTCGGGCAGGAGCACATCCCCTCCTACCTTCGCATCTTCGGTGGCGACGCAATCAACGAGGAAGGAACGAAGTCGCTGCTGGACCAGGAAGAGTCCATTGCAGGCCTTCAGTGGCTCTATGACCTTCGTTTCACCCACGGAGTCGATCCCTGCCTCTGCAGTAACGAGACCTTCAACAATTACGTCGCCGGCACGGTCGGGATCTACAACTGGACGACCGGCTTTGTAGGCCGTTGGAACAACCAGAAAGAGTCAGGCGACATTGTTTTTGACTGGGACGTTCTTGTCGGACCCGTCGGACCGACCGGACTCAGGGGCTCGCAGGTATCTGCTGCCGCCTTCGGCATTACGGGTAACTCCAAGCATCCATCAGAAGCATTCCAGATTCTCGACTTCTACTCCACGAAGGAGGATGGAATCGAGCATGTCCTGTTTGGCGCTGGCAGTCCTGGCGGCCGAGCCGACGTTTGGGACAGCGACGAGCTCTTCGCCGTCCATCCAATCTTCCGCCAGCACATCGCTACATATCCTGATGGACCTCGCAAGTGGCACAGACCAGCCAATGCCCGCACGCTGGAGTTCGTAGACACGCTTAACAACAACCTCCAGGCGGTGTGGACGGAAGTGACCACATTCGACGAGGGAGTCGAGCAGACGCACCTTCTCGTACAGGAAGTACTGGATAAGGAGTCTCTGGCATAACCCTGATCTCAAGTTTTTCACGCCGCGGCTCAGAACCTGACGGAACCTGGGCCGCGGTTTCTTAGCATTAACCACATCTACCCGTCATATCTCCTGGGAGAGAAACAGATGAAAGACCGCGTATCAAGACGTTCATTCTTGCAGGGCGCCCTTGCAGTTTCCGCCGGCGCTCTTGCAGCCTGTGTCGCCCCGGCCGCCCCAGAAGGAGACATGGCCGACGAAGGCGCCGCCATGGAGCCGGTCCACCTGCGCTGGGACACCTTCCGCGGCATTGGCAGCGGCTGGAACGAAGAGCGCATGGAAACCTTTACGGAAATGCATCCCGATGTAACGATCGAGTTGCGACCGCTCGCCGGCTCCGGTCAGCAGGACAATTACGCCAAGATGTACGCTGCACAGGCGGCCGGAGACCTCGGCGAAATCATCGCCTTCGACCCATCGCACTACCACTTCTGGCGCGCCATCAACAAAGACATCATCATGCCCATCGATGAGTTGGTCGCCGCCGACAGCACCGACCTCGGGCAGTGGTTCGAACACTTCATGAGCCTGCAATACTACCAGGGCGCGCTGTACGGTTTCCCCAGTTGGGGCTGGGCAGGCTTCGACACCCTGGTGCTCAATACGGTCCATGTCGAAGAGGCCGGTCTGGATGTTCCGGACCCAGTCGGCCGGGATGTGTCGATCGACATGATCCACGAGTGGGCACACTCCTTCTACGTGGAAGGTGAGCGCTTCGGCCTCAACATCAGCCATAATGAAGCGACCGTCGTCGTATTGTGCCGACTGTTTGGCAGTTCACTCATCAACGAGGATGGCACACAGTGTCTCCTCCTCGAAGACGCAAACGCCACTGAAGCCATGCGCTGGGCCTATGACCTCGGTGTCGTTGACCAGGTCCTCCCCGCCCCCGGCGACATCGACAACGCCGGCGGCGCACTTGTGGCGGGCCTGCTGACGATGAACTGGTGCGGCTCCCTTTGCGTACGCAACTTCAACAACCAGATCGAGGACGAAAGCGTCGCCAAGGCCGGGCAGATCCTCTTCCCGGCACGCGAAGACGGCCGCTACCCCTCGCAGCTTCGCGGCGGCACCTGGAATCTTCGCACCGGGCAGGACCACGCCGACGTCGGCTACCAGTTCCTCCTGCATATCGCAGGCCACGACGGCAGCCTTGGCTTCAACCTGGTCGGCGGCAACTTTGCCATGGTGCGGCCCGACGTGGTCGACTCTCTCATCGACGAAGACCCGATCCACGAGTGGTTCATCTCGAGCCTTGAGAACGGCATCCCCGCCCACGCGCCCGCCAACTCGCGCGGCCGCGAGTATACCTCAGCCGTCCAGCAGTGGACCGACCTCCTTCTCGACCCTCACCAGCCGGTTGAGTTCGAGCAAGGCCTGCAGGACCTGAACGACAATATCCAGGCAGTCCTGGATATGGAACCGGCCTGATATTCAAGGGCAACTACAGAGCGGTGGGCGGAATATCAGCCTCTGCCCGCCGCTTCCATCTCTCGGAGTAACCTATGGCGACTCTGGCCAACCGCTTGCGATTGTCGGGCTTCTCAGAAATGCTCACGACATCGCGGCAGAGGCGGGAAAACTTCTACGGGTATCTCTTTCTCACCCCTTGGCTACTTGGCTTCTTGGGGCTCTTCCTCGGCCCAGGGCTCTTCTCTCTCTACTTGAGCTTCACCAAGTACGATGTTCTCAGTCCACCCGAATGGCTTGGGCTCGATAACTATGTCAAGATGTTTTTCGATGACCCCCTCTTCTATACGTCACTAGGCCGTACCTTCTACTATGCAGGCGTGGGCGTACCCCTGGGCGTCATTGGTTCCATGTTCCTGGCCATCCTTCTCAACGCCAAGCTGCGAGGCCTCGCCACCTACCGCACTCTATTCTTCATGCCCTCATTAGTGCCTATTGTTGCCTCGGTAGTCCTCTGGAAATGGCTGCTGCACGCCGACTTCGGTATCATCAACCAGTGGCTGATCGACCTTGGCTGGTCAGATCCGCCAGGTTGGTTCGGAGACCGCCGCTGGGCGATTCCATCGCTGATCATCATGGGCTTGTGGCAAGGTCTGGGAGGCACGCGCATGATCATTTTTCTCGCCGGCCTCCAAGGCATCCCCGAATCTCTCTACGAGGCCGCCTCCATTGACGGCGCAACCGCGCTTCACAAGCTGCGCCACGTAACGATTCCTCTACTGACGCCAACAATCTTTTTCAATATGGTACTTGGCGTCATCGGCGGACTGCAGGTCTTCACCGCGGCGTTTGTTGCCACTGAGGGAGGTCCTGGTTTCGCAACGACATTCTACAGCCTGCACCTTTACCGTCACGCCTTCGACTATTGGAACATGGGTTACGCTGCCACATTGGCCTGGTTTTTCGCATTCGTAATCGTATCCCTCACCATTTGGCAACTGCGACTCTCACGCCGCTGGGTTTTCTACTACGGGAGCTAAGAGAAGATGGCCGCAACAATCGAACGCCTGCCCAGTACCGAACTCCGCGCCGATGTTTATCGTCGCGGTCGCAATCGCGCCCAGAGGGCAGTCACCTACCTTCTTCTCACCATCGCCGCTCTGATGTTTGCTTTCCCCCTATTCTGGACAGTCTCAAGCTCTCTGCAGACCTGGAAGGAGCTGCGTTCCTTCGAACCCCATCTCTTCCCCGCCGTCCCACAGTGGGGAAACTATGCCATGGTCTTCAATTCCGTACCGTTCGCACGCTGGATGGCCAATAGCTTCCTGATCACCGCGATCACTATCCCAGGCGTCATCATTACCGGCTCCCTGACCGCATACTCCTTTGCCCGCTTCAACTACGTTGGCAAGGAGGTCTGGTTCGTCCTCATGCTTGGCACGATGATGATTCCCACCCAGGTCACCCTCATTCCCCAATATGTTCTCTTCTTCAACCTAAAACTCATCAACACTTACGTTCCACTTACGATTGGCTCCTGGCTGGGCGGCGGCGCTTTCATGATCTTCCTCCTGCGCCAGTTCATCATGTCGATCCCCAGAGACTTAGACGAAGCCGCGCTTATGGACGGCGCGTCCCCCATCCGCATCCTCTGGGGCGTGCTCCTGCCCCTCATGAAGCCCGCACTGACTACAGTTGCGATCCTGCAGTTCCTGGGCGACTGGAACGAATTCTTCGGTCCCTTTATCTACCTCAACAGAGTCGACCTATTCACTGCCGCAGTCGGCCTCCGCTTCTTTCAAAATATTCCTCTTGAAACCCGGGACCCGCGCGATCACCTACTGATGGCCGCGGCAGCCATCATGACCGTGCCCGTCATCACCTTATTCGCCGCTGCCCAGCGCTACTTCATTCAGGGTGTCGTCCTCAGCGGCCTCAAGATCTGAGCAGTTCATTGCAAGCTATAGCTCTTCGACACCCTGCCCCCACACCGAAATGCTTGGGGAATCGCCTGCGCACGCTTGTGCCTGCAGAAGGGCGTACCTTTTCTTCTTTGTTTAGGAGCCGTTGTTCAGTTGCATTGCCCCAGTTGCTTGCCAGCGCTCATGTTCTTACTAAGGTGGACAGTAAGAGCCCCATGCGTCCTGGGGAAACAGGAAGAGGCACCCGTGAGAGAGTCCAGAATGGCCTCGGGATGATCCCGTTCGATTCCAAGGACATGAGGTAAACTTGCGACCGTTCGTGGACATAGGGAGTGATTCTTGCCGTCCACTCATTTAAAGGGCAGGACTGGCTCTCGAATCACCATGTTCAAGGAAGATGAGAAAGAGCCTCCGTTAGGGCGGTCTCACTGCGTAGGCAGCGACCCCACCAGCAGCTTCAACATCTCCTCCAGCGAAGGCTCTTCGGGGTCTTCAGGGGTCCGATCTGCCAAAGCTGAAGCACCGACAAATCGGTAGATGTCTGCGGCACCTTCGTGGAACTTCGGCGACATTCCAACAGCTGCCATCGTCGCCGCTATCTCTTCCATCTCGCCAACCCAACGGCGTGACTTCGGCGGCATACTTGGCAGGCCCTGCACGCGCTTTAGCATTGCCTCCTGGCTCAAACCCCACTCGTCAAACAGGGCATCACGTATTCCCATCGCCTCTGCAGCAACCAGCAGGTTTGTGCAAAGCGCGGTCAGTCCCTTGGTCATTCCCGCATAGCACATTTTGATGGCAGAAGCATCACCTATATTGTCGCTGATGACAGGCACATCGAGCCCGTAATCTTCGAGCTTCGCGAGCTCGCCCGCGTGCACGCCCGATGCGTAGAACCGCGTCGCCCCCTCGCGGCGCGGCGGCGGCCCAATGATTGAGGCGTCTACAAACCGGCCTCCGGCTTCAGTTATCGTCCGGCAGATCTTAATAGTAGTCTGTGGTGCGACCGCGTTGCAGTCGGCATAGAGCAGGTCGGCGCCTGTCCGGCGAAGAGCCCCCGCCACCGTCAGGGCTGCCGCCCCCGCTTCCGCGGGCACAAGAATGCACAGCACGACGTCCGCCATTTCAACCAGCGAGTCGTAAGAGTCTACCTCTTCTATTCCTGCCTCCTCAGACAGACCTCGGGTACGGGCGCTGCGGTCCGCAAGGTGCGCGATTACCTGCAGGCCATGCTCTTTCAGCCGCTCACCTACGGTATGCCCCATGTCTCCGGGGCTCAGAATCCCCACTGTTTTCATGGCAGTATTTGCCCTTTCACTTCTTCCTGCGCCCGGGCCAGCAGAGCCTTCATGTACCCAATCGTATAGGCAGTGCCGATGCGCTGATCGTCCGCCATCATGGGAATGTGGTCCGGAATCAGTACACCGTCGAAGCCGGTCTGCTCAAGCACACGCATCGCCTTGTACATGTCAAAGTAGCCGTCGTCCACAAACGTCTCGACAAAGTGTGGCAACGGCTGGTCAACGTTACGGAAGTGAATCTTGAAGAGCTTGTTCGCCTGACCGAATTCTTGCAGCGACTCCTCAACCCCTTTGCCCATCAGATCGCCGCCTTCCAACCAGCAACCAATGCAGAAACAGATACCCACGTTGGGACTGCTGGCGATTTCCATTGCCCTGTAGTAACCGTCGAAACTGCTGAAAATGCACCGGGGGATTCCCCCTAGCTCTGGCTGGGGAGGGTCGTCAGGGTGAATGCCTATGCGGACGCCTTCCTCTTCGGCCACCGGAGCGGCCTGGGAAACAAAGTACCGGAAGTTTTCCCAGATCTCATCTTCCGAGTATTTCCGGCCGTGTGAGAGTGGCAGATGGTAGTAGCGTCCCGCCCAGTGTCCGGCGTCTGCCTTTGCCAGGTCGAATCCTCGCGCCGAGGC
>JAPPKG010000486.1:0-12515 GCA_026914085.1 Caldilineaceae bacterium
TCTCGCGGCGACCAGGCTTCACCCCTCCCCCCACCCCGCGTCTTGGCACATTCCGAGTATATGCCAGCGCAGACACGACAGGCGAGACAACTCCCATATATGCCCAATGTTCATCGCTACGATCATCGCGAGCCCGTTACAGGAATACTTTCGGCATATTCCGCCCAGACAGACCGCACACAGTACACACAGAACATGGCTTGGCAGTTACAAAAAAAGTGAGTTGACCCAGGGCCCGTTTCAATCGGCTGACTATAGTTCAGATTGCAAGGTCTCTCAAGTTGTAGTCTTTAAGGAGGCTTGCGCGAGTTGCTTCGCTCCAGCGATTGGCTTCTTCTTCGCCAGCCAAGGGGCGGTAGACGTAGGTCTGCTCGTGGGGGAAGCGCTGGCGCCGGGCGTCGATCGCGAGCGCGATCAAGCGCGACCGTTCGCGTATCCGTTCTTCATCGAAGACGACCTCCTGGTTGGCGTGTACAGTACGGACATTTAGAACGGAGCGACGGCGGTGAAAGCCGAAATTGATCGTGATTCTCCGGTCCGGCGAGGTGTTTGCGAACGAAGCGTGCAGGGCCTGCCGGTTCGACATGCAGACGTCGCCTGGCTCGCACACCATCGGCACAGCCCCGGGCAGCCGGTCGGAGCCATTCCTTTCCACCATTGCCTTGATGTCGAACTTGCCCCTTTTGTGCGACCCGGGCAGCAGCCAAACACCGTTCTCGGCTGTGCTGCCGTACAGCTGCGCCATAAAGTTGAATCCGTGCGTGCCCTCATCCAGGTCGGGACTGTCCCAGTGGGTCGTTCCGTCATGGTGCCAGGCGACGGACGGTCCCAGGCCGGCGCGCTTTACAATGACAGATTCGGTAAAGGGAGTGAAGTCGGGTCCGTTGATGCTTTCTGCGATCGCCAACAGTTGCGGGTGACCGTAAAGCCTTAGGCAAGAGTCCATGATTTGGAGCGGGCTGCCGATGCTGTTAATGACATAGTCAGGGGCATCGGCCGGCGGCGCGGGTTCGCTCATCTTGGCAGGATGGCGCCCGCTGACCAATTCTGTTCCGCCGTAGGGATCGCTCAATGGCTTGGCGAAGCGGAATGTCGGCCTCTCCAAATCGCTGCCAATGGCAGGCCGGCCTTGCGCGTCGACCGTGGCGTCTTTTGTGTAAGGAGCCCGAGCCAAGGCATTTTCCATGTCCTCCTGGAGATCGTTGAGCTCTTCCGCGCTGAGGGCGCCCTCGAGCACGTAGAATCCGCAGCGCCAGTATGCATCAATGATCTCCTGGTCGAGAGTGCCGTCGTCATTGAATCGGATCGGGCCGCGGTTGCCCAACTCGTAGGCCTGGCGTTTGCCTTCGCGGACATACGCCTCCATACTGCCAGTATCCTCTACATTGGATGTTGTGCTCATTGTAGTATTCCCTCTGTTGAAGACACTGCCCCGGTCCACAGCTGTCAGGGGGCAGCAGTCACATGGTTCGCGAAAAAAGAGATGAAGGGGTCTGGTTCGAGTTGGAGCATAGATGAAGACGGCTGGCGCTTCCCGGACCCCCAGAGTTCTCAGGTCCATTGAAGCCACTACATATTTTACTGTTTGGCCCTTCTTTAAGGAAGTACGGTTAACAGGCGCCATTCATTGTGCAATTTGAGGGTCTGGGACATCCTCCAATGGAGAATCCTGACCTGCACCTAGATGGTTCGCTGCGGAGTATAGGGCAGAACGCCCAGGCCGTACCTGTTGGCTAGAAAGAGACATACAACAACAATGAAAATCAGCAACCCGGTCACCAACCAGTCCGACCTTCGCCAGTGGACTTCATGAATGAATGTCCTTTCGGTGGGAGCGCCGAATGCCCGGGTCTCCAACGCAAGGGTCAGGTCGTGCGCACTCAGGAGAGAGCTGGTCAAGACCGGAACAAACAGAGTCGACACCACTTTAATCTGGCGAATTGGATTGTAGCCCCCAAAGTGAACGCCCCGAGACCGTTGTGCGTCCAATGTCTGATCAAATTCGCGGCTGACGGTGGGAATGTAACGAAAGGCTGTCGTAAACACGAAGATTACATTGTAAGGGATTCTCCACGAGCCAATGCGTATCTGGGACAAAAACCTCGTGAGGTCGCTGGCGTGAGTGGTCAATACCAGAATCGGGAACGCAAGCGAGATAGCGACCACCCTTAGCCCTAAAGAGAATCCATAGTTGGCTCCCTCGAAAATAACCGGGATTCGTGGCCCGCCCGGGGCCCATGCTGGCCACAGATGAAAGAGCGTTAGCCACTCGAATTCAGCGTCAATATCGCCAAAGTCGCCAAAGCTGGTAAACCAGACGCCCTGGGTGATCACCATGAACAGTACGATATAGAGGAGTACCCACATATAGCGGAATTTCCTGGCAGGGATCTTCGCAAGCGCGGCTACACCAACTATGGCTAAGATTACGGCCGCGAGAAACAGAGGTTCATTGAAGGCCGCAGCGGTCACTAAGACAGCTATCTCGAAGATGATCTTAGTGAATGGGTGCAGGCGATGCACGAAGGAATCTTCCTTAAAGTACTGTATGTCAATTGTCGGCATGGTAGCGTCCAGCCACAATGGGTTGACGGCGGGAGTTAACTTCGGATGGCTGTAAGCAGAGTCTCAACAAGCTCCGCTTGCGTCAAAGGAGTGTCGGAGAATCCAAACTCCCGTAACCCGCGTGCGATTTTTACCACCGGGGGCAGATCCAGCCCCGTGGACCTCAGCATCTCTTCTCGCTCGAAAACTTCCTTGGGAGAGGCGTCGCAAGCAACTTCACCGTCCTGCATGACTATGACCCTGGTCGCATATTCGGCCACCAAAGCCATGTCGTGAGTAACCATCAGTACTGTGCGTCCTTCGGCATGTAGACCGACGGCCAGCTCCATAATCTGGCGCCTGGACAGGTAATCCTGCCCCGTAGTGGGTTCATCAAGCACCAGGACTGGCGTATTGAGCGCCAGGATCGAGGCGGTGGCCAGTCGCTGGCGCTGGCCTCTGCTTAACGCTCTTGGGTGCCGTTCACGAAGCCCATCCAGGGAAACTGCCTTGAGCGCATCACTCGTCTGCTGTTCGACCGACTCGGAATCCAGCTTTTGGAGCTTAAGGCCAAATGAAGCTTCTTCCCATACCGAATAGGCGAATATCTGATGATCAGGATTTTGAAAGACGAAACCGACGATGCGAGACAGCTCAGATACTCTGGAACTACCTGTGTCCAGTCCGTCAACTAGAACGTGACCTTGCGACGGCTTTAGCAATCCGTTGAACTGCTTTACAAGCGTGGTCTTCCCCGAACCGTTCGAGCCAATGATCGCGACGAACTCCCCTGCAAGGATATCCAGATTCACGCTGCGCAGTGCGGAAATCTCACCGGGATATGAGTAGCTCAGGTCACGAACTTTGATAATCGCTTCGGTCGTCAGTTGTCACTCCGGGACTAGAGAAGCTCCCCAAACGCCTGGATTCCTTCTTCGGCGGTCAGGGGCCAGCACTCGAATGTATAGCCATACTTGCTCAGCTCGAAGGCCAATTCTGCGGCAGCTGGCGCAACCAAACCCATTTCGTGGAGTTTCTCGGTCTGGGAGAAGACCTGACGCGGCTCACCTTGCATCGCAACCCGGCCCTCGTTCAATACCAGGATGGAGTCGGCAAATTGGGCCGCGGCATCGATTCTGTGTTCAGCGATTAAGACTGTCTTGCCGTGCTCGCTGTTTAGCGAACGGATCAGTTCCAGAACGCGCTGGCTGCTCTGTGGATCAAGATTCGAGGTCGGCTCATCCATGATCAGAATTTCAGGAAGCATCGCCCAAATTGCGCCGATGGCAACGGACTGTTGCTGGCCTCCGGAAAGATAAGCTGGTTCGCGTTCCAGAAGGTCTGATATGTCAATTGTGGTCGCTGCGTGCTGAATCCGGCGCAGGATCTCGGGAACTGACAGTCCTAGGTTTTCGGGCCCAAAGGCAAGTTCCTCTCTCACAGTATGCGAAAAAAGCTGCACATCCGGGCTCTGGAAAACGAATCCAACTTTCTGCGCCAACTCAGAGATTGACTGTTCGCTGGTGGGAGATCCGTCGATAAGAACCAGTCCGCCAACGCGTCCCGGTACCAGGTGCGGTATCAGCCCATTCAGACACATGTACAACGTACTTTTCCCGGCCCCCGTTGCGCCCACAAGCAGCGCGATCTCACCGCGGTGGAAGGTCAGGTTAACGTCCTGCAGCGCCGGCTCCTTCGAGCCTGAATAGTAGAAAGTAAGGTCCTCTGCAACGACAATTGGTTCTTTCACGAGCTCTCGTTAAAAACTGTCTGAATGCTACGATATCCCGGCAGCATTGCGCGAGCCCGCAAGGGACTGCGAGGAATCGCCCGCGCAATGCGCCGGAATACTGCCGAAGAGACCCTGCAATTCGCGACAATTCAAAGTTCGGTCGTACCAAAAAACAATTGGGGGGCCAAAAAATTCGCCGGAGGATAGCCTGACTCAGGGCCCTGCTCCTGGCGAACGGGGGTCGCCCCAGCGGAAACAGGCCTCCGCCTATCTAATCTTCTTCCTCGTCTGCTGCCAGGATGGATCCGGAACCGGCAGCAAATCGAATGCCAGCGCGATGCAACCCGATTATTACAGCGGCTCCCACTACGACGGAGATGACGGTCAGCAAGATGCGTTGGGCGGGCACGATTCCCGACCAAAAGGCAAACACCCACTGCTCAGGGCCTTCCGGGAACAGAAACGACCAGCCTAGGCTCAGGTAGACGTGGTTGATCATGTAAGCAGTCCATGAAATCACGGCCACGCCGATAGAGGTGGGCACAGGTTCCAACTCTCGAATCTTACTGACAGCCCAGGGCGAAAACCAGAGTCCGACCAGACCCGTAATATACATTGGCCAGTAGGCAAAGTTCGCGTAGACATAACCTCCGATTGCCGAAAACATGGGCAAGACCGGCCAGGCAATCAGGGCAATCAGAAAGATCACGAGTGTCGCGATGCGTGTATTGCGCGTATTCACCATCAGCAGTCCTGCTGCCAACGCGCCGATTGTATGGGGATAGAATGTGGCGAAACCGAAGTACGCTGTGGCGGGACCGATGAAGCTTGCCAGCAGTCCGCCTATCGTGGCAGCAATCGCGCCCGCGATCGGGCCAAACAGAATCCCTGCCAGGGTCAGGATGAACTCCTGACCGCCAAAAGTGCCCCCGCCGACAAGAGGAATTGCGGGAAGTATCGAGGCAACCGCATAGACGGCTGCCCAAACTGCGAGGTACGCTACTGGAATGCCGGCGATAGCTCCTCGCCGGCCGCCCGAAATCTGAGTCGTCATGTCTGCCTCCCTTGCCAGATGCATGTCACCTGCCAGACTTTTCTGGACAGGTGACATGCATTTCATTGACACGTTGACTAAAGGAGTAGATCCTGGGCGTTGGGCTCCGCTTTGTGACCTACTCCTCTACCCAAACACGGTGAAACATATGGGTGTCCATCGGCGAAGGTACGTAGTTCTGCACGCGAGGCGTCGATACGTCCACATAGATGTTGTGGGTCAGCGGAATGTAGGGCAGGTCCTCAGCGAATTGGGCGTCAACCTCCTTGTATAGGCGGGCGCGTTCGGCGTCGTCGATGGTGGCTCGTGCAGTGGCAATATTTTCGTCCACGTCGGCATTTGCGTAGCGGGCGTAGTTACCACCGGCGCCCAAATTGTCGGAATGCATAAGCGGGAAATAGAAGCCGTCCGGGTCAGCGTAGTCTGTCACCCGGTACATCCAGGCAAGGTCGTAGTTGCCC
This sequence comes from Caldilineaceae bacterium, assembly GCA_026914085.1. GTDB lineage: Bacteria > Chloroflexota > Anaerolineae > Caldilineales > Caldilineaceae > Bin5. Next base: position 5,792 of record JAPPKG010000486.1, read on the forward strand.
GATTCAAGAGCTTCCATATAAGGACCGAACTCGGTCGGCTTGATCTCGATGTTGATGCCGATCTCTTTCAGGTTGGCCTGGTAGATTTCCAGCAGCTTTATCAGGTTGCCCCAGGGCGGCAGTATGACATCGAAGGTGCCGGGAACGCCGTCCGCGAAGCCGGCCTCGGCCATCAGCGCCTGCGCTGATTCCAGGTTGGTCGGGTAATTTAACACCGCGTCTTCGTCGTATCCGAGCAGCCCGGGCGGAAGCAGACCTTGAGCGACGTTGGCGCGTCCTTGCAGACTGGCAATGATGGCATCCAGGTCAAGAGCGTATCGGACGGCCTGCCGCAATTTGGCATTCGTCCCAAAAGGTTCCCTGTCAAGGTTGACGGCGATGAAGTCGGTGTGGAATGTCTCTGCCCAGCCCAGCTTCTCCTTGTAGACCGGATCGGTGCTGAACCGCTCCCAGTGTGCCGGGGGAACCCAGGCCATATCCAGCCGTCCGGCATCCAGTTCAACGATGCGCGTGTTTTCGTCACCGATAAAGCGGAAACTGACTGAATCAAGGTAAGGACGTCCGTTCCAGTAGTCTTCAAAGGCGTTGAGCGTTACATCCTGGTTGAGGTTCCACTCACCCAAAGAGAACGGACCCGCGGCAACAACATTCTGGCCGAAGTCCTCACCCCATTTTTCCACCTCCTCCTGCGGCACGACGGCCAGGTTGATGCTGGCGAGCATCGCCTTGAAGGGAGCCAGAGGCTCGGCCAGCTCGATTTCCAGCGTGCCGGCATCGACGACCCTGATGCCGCTGACTTCATTGGCGGAGCCATCCTGGAACGCCTGAGCGCCGACGACTATGGAGAGCATCCATGCCTTGGGGCTCCTGGTCTCCGGATTCAGAACACGTTCAAAACTGTACTTGAAGTCGTCCGCGGTAATCTCGCGGCCGTTGTGAAACTTCGCGCCCGCGCGAAGGTTGAAGGTCCAGGTCTTGCCGTCTTCGGACACTTCGAAGCTTTCGGCGATTGCCGGTTCGATTTCACGACCGTCGGGCGAGAGACGGAAGAGTCCTTCCAGCAGGTTGGGGGCGATGACGCCCTGGTCCCAACCGGCGATAGCAGCCGGATCAAAGCTCTTCGGGTCGGATGAGACGAAGCCGGTCACGACTCCTCCCATTCTCGGCCCTTCACTCGCGGCCGGTGCGGCGGCTGCGCCAGTGTCGGCCGGAGCCGCCGGCGCGGCGACACAGGCAATCAAAAGCGACCCCAAAAGGGCCAGACATAGAACCAGCTTAGTCACACGCTGTGTAGACTTCATGTCGTTCTCCTAATCTTGAGTGGATAGGGACAAAAAGAATGGAAATCTATGAGTCGATTCTGCAACAGTAGTGTGTCGCAGACATATGCCCTTATCGGGCTCCGGCGTTGCGCCCCAACTTAGCAAATCGACATTTTGTTGTCAAACGTCTATTTCCTGCCTGGCATGTAGCTCCCGCAAGAACTGCAGCCTTGCATGCGCCTGGTCTGCGTCGACATCTAATGCATGAAGGACGCCAAAATCCTCAATGATGAAGGACGCCGAGACCGCCCCGTAGAGGGCGGCCTGGATGGCATCGCGGGTCCGGGCCAGTCCAACCAGAAAGCCGCCGCAAAAGGCGTCGCCGGCGCCGGTCGGATCGACCGCCTCGGTACGGTAGGTCGGGATCTGAATCCAGTTCTTCTCACGTTTCAGAAGTAGCCGCATTCCGCGTGCGCCCATCTTCACCCCGACTCCGCACGGTCCCAAAGCCAGCAGGCGCCGTGCTGCCGCGAAGACGTGTCCATCCTGCTCGATTGTGTCCTTCTTATCGGCAAATGCAGCGCCGGCGTGTATGGTCAGTTCCTCAATGCTCGGCAACAGATAGTCGATGTTCTTCAGCAGAGTGAAGTCGACCTCGGCTTCCCGGTCCCAATCCCACCAGGGCCAGTCGAAGGTGATGACAATCTGATCGCCTCGCAGTTTCTTCAGAAAGGAGGCGTTGGCTCGGCTGCAAGGAAGCGGTCCTGGGGCCAGATGGACATAGGAGGCTTTACTGGCCAAAGCCGCCCATCTCGTCACGTCTGGGCAGAAACTCGGCCAGATGCGGCGGTGGAGGGGGTTGCCGGTGTCGGTGTATTCGCTTTCGAGATCGATGATCTCACCGGCATGAGCAGGAAGGAGGGAGTGAGCTTCTTCAGTACGGTCGGTACGGCTGCCATCGGGGAAGTAGAATGCGCGCGAGCGCAACAGGTGAGGCTCTTGAATCTGGGTTACCGCCGCTATGTCGATGCCTGCAGCGGCCAGCTGTTCCAGCCACACGGTGGGGTAGTCAAGCCCCACTACACTGACGAGGCTGACATCTGCGCCCCATAGGCGCATGCCGGCGGCCGCGTAGACGGCATTGCCGCCAAGCTGACGCGGTGAGATCTGGCCGTCAGGCGTGACGACGTCATCCAGCGTGCAGTTTCCCACCGCCAGGAAGGGGCTGCCCGAAGTCACAAGATCCGGTTTTCGGTGCGAATCGTTTGCGTCATTTTTGGTGGCTACTTTCAGTTGGCTTCGACATGGCTGCCTTACTTCGAACGGCCAACTGTTTTTCGGTCAGACGCGCATACGCAACATGGGATGGCTGAAGTTAACCGGAATCGTTTCCCCCGTGCGCGCCGATTTTGTGCCCGGCGTCATGTAATGGATTGCGAGAGCGCGGCGCTGACGATCGGTCGTGTTGGGCGCAGTGCGGTGCAAAGTCTGACAGTGGTGCAGAGTGATTCCGCCGGCCGGCAGGTCACCCACCACGGCCTCGTTGTCGTCGACCATTTTGCCCATGTCGAGAAGGACGTCGCTGCCCTGGGCCTGGTCGTGGATCATGGGACGGAGGTGCGAGCCTGGGATGAACTGCATTGCGCCATTGTGCAGGTCGACATCGTCGAGCGTGAGCCAGCAGCTGACCAGGTTCGCGGGAAGGCACCTCCAATAGGCGTTGTCTTGGTGCCAGAAGATCGGTCCCCCGTGATGCGGCGGTTTGTAAAGCCCTTGGTTGTGGAACAGCTGAATGTTGGGTCCGATTACATCCTCGATGATGTCGAGTATGCCCTGATGGTAGGTGAGCTTGTGAAACTGGACGTTGTGCTCGGAGATCTGCATGAACTGGAGCATCTCCTGCTCCCCATCTTCATCGTGGTCATGATCATCTTCGAAGACGGCCAGGTTTCGAACAGGCCGTTCCCCGCTGCGCCCGAGCGCGAATTCTTCGTCGTACTCTTCGCGCATTTCCTCGATAAGATCGTCTTCGAGCACTTTGCCGACAACCAGGAAACCGTTTTCCCAGAAGCTGGCTACCTGAGATTGGGTCAGAGACTTGAAGCCGTCTTCGCGAACGGCTGTTTCGGTTGACTGCATTTGATAGTTCTCCTTAATCTGTTTGGCTGCCAATTGAAGCAACCGGGCAAGCCATCTTGGAGGATTGCGGCAGGCTGCGGACGTGGCGTCTTGCTGACACCTTCTCGTCTACTGGTTTCAGCCCTTTATTCCCGTAATCACGATACCTTGTATGAAATAGCGTTGCGTTAGAAAGAATATCCCTATCGGTATCAGCGTGGAGACAATAGTCATGGCCATCAGGAACTGGATATCAATCTGGGCGCGGCCTATGAAGCGGTGCAGACCCAACGTTATAGGGAACAGTTTTGGCGAATCGAGATAGATGAGTGGCGTGAAAAACTCATTCCAGGCCCAGGTAAAGTTGAAGATTGCCACAACGGCAAGCGCCGGCTTCGTAAGAGGAAGAAGGATGCGAAACAGTACGCCTAAGCGGCGGCAGCCATCGATAAGCGCGGCGTCGTCCAACTCCCTGGAAATGGTCAGGAAGAATTGCCGAAGAAGGAAGATACTGAAGGCGTCACCAAAGAAAAGAGGGACAATCAAGGGTTTGAACGTGTTTATCCACCCCAGTTCGCTGAATATCATGTAGAGGGGAATCAGCGTCACTTGCCTTGGCAGCATCATGGTGCTGAGAACAACAATGAAAAGAATGTCGCGGCCGGGGAATCGAATGCGGGCAAAGGCATAGGCTGCCAGGACACTCGATATTAGTATGCCGATGACATTCATGCCGCTGATGTAGAACGTATTGAGATAGTAAACAGCGAAATCGCCCTGGAGCCAGGCTTTTATGAAGTTGTCCCAGTGGTAGACAGGGGGAATCCAGACGGGCGGAGTCTTCCAAATCAGAGCTGTGTCTTTGCCCGCTGTGGAGAGCATCCACAGCCAGGGAATCAGGAACAGACTTGCCCCCGGGAGGACAAGCGCCAGCAACCCGAACTGGCGAAAGACTGGATGCCAGACTCGTTTCGCGTTGCTAGTGAAGGCTATGTCGAGTACTGAATTCATCGCAAGGCGGCCTGAATCCGCGACCCTCAGGGCGTATTATTCATCTCGCTCTTCGCCTGCGTAATAGACCCAGAGGCTTGAAGAGCGAATGAAGAGTAGCGTAAAACAGATGATGATGGCGAAGAGTACCCACGCTACCGCAGAGGCGTAGCCAAAGCGGGTCTGCTGAAACGCCTTCCGATACAGAAACAGGACCATGCTCAGCGTTGAATTGTTGGGGCCGCCGTTTGTCATGATAAATGACTGAGTAAAGAACTGAAACGCGGCGATCAAGCTGATAACGACATTGAAGAAAATCGTCGGCGAAAGCATGGGTATGGTCACATGCCAAAAGCGCCGGCCGACGTTGGCGCCGTCGATCTTGGCAGCCTCGTACAAATGGGTAGGGATCCCCTGCAGGCCTGCCAGGTAGAGAAGCATGTTGGCCCCTACTGCCCACAAGCTCATGATGATTAACGAAGGGAGCGCCCAGGTGGAATCAAATATCCAGCTTGGACCATCAATTCCAACCACTTTGAGAGCGTTGTTGATCAACCCCATTCGTGGGTTAAATATCTGCATCCACAGAACGGCAACCGCTACACCTGAAATAACCGAGGGGAGGTAGTAGACCGTGCGCCAGACGCCAAGCCCTAATACCTTCTGATTGAGGAGCAGGGCCACTGCGAGCGCTGTGGCTGCGCCCAGCGGGACGGAAACAAAGGCATAGACTGCAGTGATGCGCAGACTCTTCAGGAAGAGAGGGTCCTGAACCAGATCAACGTAGTTTCCGAGCCCAACAAAGATGTTGCGGGTGAACAAATCTGCCCGAAAGAAGCTCAAGACCAGCGAAAAGACCAGCGGACCCAAGGTAAATGCAAGGAAGCCGATGATCCACGGCAGCAAACAAAGATAGGCGGTGAGGACGTCCTCGGTTCTCTGTGTGAAGCGCCGCCTTAGAAAACCTGACAGGCTATGAGCTGTCACTCCCCTGGCTCTCCTTGATACGAACGTCGCCGACGCGACTATGGTCGTTACGATTCGGAGTAAAGCGCTTCTGATTCTGGCAGTGTACGCGGTTGGGAGGCAAGGAAAAAGTTTCGGCAAAGCGGGTGGCAGGGGGCAGGTAAGTAGACCTACCCCTTCCACCTGCTACGCAATCAATGGATCCGCTGGACTTTCAGCCCCAAAAACTGGCTCATGCCGCAAACTGCGAATGCCAGCCTATCCTGTCGCGCGCTGCAGCGCATCCTGCTGAGCCTCCGTCACCTGAGGGCCAATCTCCTCAAAGATAGAGACGGGTGCCTTGCCTTCGATAAAGACCTGGTCGACTGCGGGATTGATCAGCTCTTCTGCAATTTGCTGGAAACGGAAGGTTGGGCCGCGTCGCGGGTAGCCCATTTGCAACTGTTCGACCACGGTCTCCAGGCGGACCTGCTCCAGCCGCGGATCGGTCTGGCGAAGCGTGTCTGCCCATGAATCTGCCATGGCCAGCAGTCCCGGTATGCGGCCCGACACGGTCGCGATCTTTTCCTGGTACCAGTCTCCCGTCAGCCACTTCATCATCTCCCAGACCTCGTCGTGATTACCCCTTTCGACGACGCCCTTGTAGACAACCCATTCGTCTGGTAGGCCCATGCAGGCACGGTCTTTAGGGCCGCTCGGGATATGGGCAATGTCCCACTCGAACTCTGTAATGCTCTCGGCAAGGGCAAAGAACTGATCGGCGCTGCGCTCGGCCATAGCCACGACTTCGGCGGGCAGCAGGCCTGTCCACATATTGGGGATACCAGTGGCCGTCATCTGATTATTCTGGGCAAACACGTTTGTGTCCCACATGTTCCTGCGCACCCATTCGAGCCCTTCCTGCGCTTCAGGCTCGCCAAGTCCGCATAGCATCCTGGTTTCCTCGTCGCGGACCTCGCCTCCATGTGTCTCGACATGGTAGGAATAGCTGAGCCAGAAGCCAGGCCGCAACTGCCCGCCCCAGCGGGTAATCTCACCGTTGTCGTCGCGTATCGTTAGAGTCTCTGCCGCGACCAGATACTCGTCTTCCGTCCAGTCGACGGTCGGCAGTGGCAGCCCTTCTTCCTCGAAGGCGGTCTTGTTATAGTAGATGCTCGTAATATCCAGGTCCGACAGCATCCCCATGCGGATGTTGTTGAACGGATCCCACATCTGGTCCCAAGCGAATCCAATATAGATGTCGTCGGCGTTGGGAATGTCGGCGTCGATCAGGGGCTGAAGGTCGAGAAGTTGGTGCTTCTCTGCCCAGGTGTCGATATGAGGGGACCAGGTTGAAATAATGTCCGGAGCGGTGCCCGCGGCCATCTGCGTGAGAATCTTGTCCGGCC
>JAPPKG010000290.1:0-12484 GCA_026914085.1 Caldilineaceae bacterium
CGGGATTCAGTTGCCCCTTGTCCATGCCAAAGCCGGCCACGCGCGTATTGCCCGATCGCCCATGGACCGGTGCATCGTTGCCGCAGTTGCTGTCGCCGCCGCCAACGGCGACCTTTCCCGGAGTGGAACCACCAGCGGCCGAAACCGCGCCGAAACGACTCGAACTGCCCTCTGCGGCGTAGGTTCCCGGCCCCAAATTGCTGGTGGACCAGTCCTCCCCACAAGCGATTACAAAGGAAGCGGCGAATACAGGTTGGCCATGGCCGAAGTCGTGGGCCGGCGGGCGCGTGCCGGCGCCGCAGGCTCCCGTCCGTAGCCGCGAGACCTTGCAGACCACTGAACTCAATCCAATACATCCAAACCATGCCATCTTCAATCTCACTCACAGTCAACGGTACCCACCACCTCATCGACGTCTACCCCGGAGAGCTGCTGCGTACGGCTTTGCGCCGTCTGCGCATCTTCAGCCTCAAACACGGTGACGAAACAGGCGAAAGCGGCGCCGATGCCATTCTCTTCACCCGCACGCCGGACGACCCCAGAAGCTATCGTCTTGTCAACAGCGGAATCCTGCTGGCTGCCCAAGCCGACGGTGCTTCGGTCGTCACCCTGGAAGGGTTGGAGGGCGAAGAAGATGACGGCGCAGAAAGGAGCTTGCAGGAACGCCTGTCTCCTCGCATCTCCACCTTGCAGCAGCAGTTCATCGAGTGTGGCGCGATTCAGTGCGGCTACTGCACGCCCGCGCAGATCCTGGCCGCCCAGCACCTGCTGGACAAGGACCCCCGGCCCAGCGAAGACGCCGTGCGCGAAGCCATCGCCGGCGTTCTCTGCCGCTGCACAGGCTACCTGAAACCTGTTCAGGCCATCCTCCGCGCCGCCGCCCAGCTCCAGGGAGAGACCCCGCCGGCCCCGGAAATCGACGTGCGCGACGCCCCCGCTACCGGCGAATGGCCGGCCTCTGACCAACTGCCTTCAAACGGCTGGCACGACGGCGGGCCCGATACACAAACACAGACCCGCATCGTCCCCGTGACCGTCGCGCCCCCTCGGACCCAGGTCGTCAACAAGCCCGAACCAAAGGTGGACGCAGTCAAACTGGCCAAGGGTCGGCCCGTATTTGCCGACGATGTCGAGCTGCCCGGCATGCTCTATGGCGGCCTCCTCACCAGCCCCGTCGCCCATGCCCGCATTCTTTCGATCGATACTTCCGATGCGCTCGCGTTGCCCGGTGTGCACGCCGTCCAGACCTACGCCGACCTGCCCCGCGTCATCTACGCCAGCGGCGGCCAGAGCTACCCCCAGCCGCCCCCCTACGACCAGGTCTGCCTCGATTCAAAAGTCCGCTACGTCGGCGACAGGGTGGCGACCGTGGCCGCTGAAACGCCAGAGCTTGTGCAGGAGGCGCTGGAACGCATCAAGGTCGAATATGAGGAGCTGCCCGCCGCCTTCTCACCTGAAGAAGCGATGCAGACCGGCGCGCCCGTGATTCACGACGAAGACGACGCCCAAATGATTCACGACGCCAAACGCAACGTCGCCGTCAAACTGCTCGTGGACCATAACGACGTTGATGCCGCGCTCGAATCTGCCGACTTTGTCTTCGAAAGCGAGTACCGCGTTCACCAGGTGCAGCAGGCCAGCATCGAGCCCCACATCGTCATCACCTACTGGGATGAAGACGACCGGCTCGTCATCCGCACCAGTACCCAGGTCCCCTTCCACGTCCGCCGCATGGTCGCGCCCCTCCTCGGCCTGCCCGTCCGCCGCATCCGCGTCGTGAAACCCCGCATCGGCGGCGGCTTCGGCGGCAAGCAGGAGATGCTCATCGAAGACCTCTGCGCCCATCTCACCATTGCGACGGGCCGCCCGGTCAAGTTCGAATACACACGCCAGATGGAGTTTAGCTCCGCCCGCACACGCCATCCGCAACGGCTGCGATTCCGCAGCGGCGTGGATGCATCCGGAAAACTGGTCGGGATGGAAGTCCGGGTGGTTGCCGACACCGGCGCCTACGGGACACACGGTCTCACCGTGCAGATGGTCACCGGCTTTCGCGCCCTCAGCACCTACTGGCTGCCCGCAGCCCGCTTCGACTGTGATGTCGTCTACACCAACAAACCCGTACCCGGTGCATTCCGCGGCTACGGCGCGCCCCAGGCCCTCTTCGGCCTGGAGCAGCACATGGAGGAGATGGCGCTCGCATTTGGAATGGATCCGACGGAGTTCAAGCGCATCAATTGGGTGAAAGAAGGTGATTCGTTGGTGATGGCGGTGGCAATGGGAGAGGGGCGCGAGGGCTTCCCGCAGACGGTAGAGAGCAGCGGCCTCGCAGAGTGCGTTGAAACCGGGGCCGCATCCATCGGCTGGGACCGCCGCAACGACCCCGATTGGAAGGCGCCGCCCGACCGCCCCCATATCCGCCGCGGCATCGGCCTCGCAATCTGCATGCACGGGACCGGCATCGCCGGTCTCGACATGGGCGCCGCCAGCATCAAGCTCAACGACGACGGCTCCTTCAACCTCCTGGTCGGCGCAACCGACCTCGGAACCGGCTCCGATACCGTCCTCGCCCAGATCGCAGCCGAAGCGCTCGGCGTGCCCCTCGAGCAGATCCTCATCTACAGCAGCGATACCGACTTCACACCCTTCGACACCGGCGCCTACGCCAGCAGCACCACCTACATCTCCGGCGGCGCCGTCCTCAAAGCCGCCGAAGACGTCAGCAGCCAAATCCGCCGCCACGCCGCCGCGCACCTGTTCGAAGGTGTCGACGCCGATCAGCTCTGGCTGGAAGACCAGAAGGTCATCGCGCCCGGCGGCCAGGCTGTCCCCTTGGAGACTGTCGCCCTCCACAGCATCCACCAGGAGGAGCAGCATCAGATCATGGCCACCGCCAGCCACATGAGCTACGTCAGCCCCCCTCCCTTCGCCGCCCAGTACGCCGCCCTGGAAGTGGACACGGAGACCGGCCAGGTGACCGTCGAAAAGGCTGTAATGGCCGTAGACTGCGGCATCGCCATCAATCCGGTCACTGCCAGCGGCCAGGTCGAAGGCGGCATGACCCAGGCCCTGGGCTACGCCCTCTGCGAGGAGATGCCCTACGACGACAACGGCCGCCTCGAGATCAGCAGATTCGGCGACTACCGAATCCTGGCCGCCAACGAAATACCGGAGCTCGACACCATCCTCGTCCAGACCTACGAGCCCACCGGCCCCTTCGGCGCCAAAGCCATAGCCGAAATCCCCATGGACGGCATGGCCCCCGCCATCGCCAGCGCCATCTTCGACGCCACCGGCGTACGCATCCGCGAAATCCCCTTCACACCCGATCGAGTGTGGCGGGCCTTGAAAAGTGAGAAAAAGTAAATGACTCTACAGGAATACCTGTTGCGCCTTGTCGACAACATCCCCTTACTGGATAAACTGAGAGAATATTGGGTGATTCGACGCGCCGCGAGAGCTTTGGAAGAGTGGAATTCTGACCCGTCGACAGCCCGTCCCTGGCGGGAAGTCTTCGCTGAAGTGGGCGTTGAGGTCAACGACGGATAGTCGCTGAACAATCATGCATCTATGGCGGGAAAGGAGAGTGAGAGAGATTCCGGCGAGACACGCAATGTAGTCTAATGTCGTTCGACTCCTGAAGACATTGCCGGCACAGTTCAGTGCAATCGAAATCCGATCACTAACCAAGCCCAAGGAGAAACACAGTAGGACAAGCCAACGCCCTACGGGATCTCTGTCAGTGTTCTTCATTATGAGTCTATGGAGACTATCCGGGTATTATACGCTTAGTGCTACAAACAAAGGTAGACTTTAGTAGTCATAACCACGGTCCCTGAGCTCTTTATCAAGGGCACGCTTGCGTTGCTCCCGGCGCTGCCAGCGCTTGAAGTGCCTCCGTGCCCACCGGGGGCTCCAAAGTAGAGCAACGACTAAAACGACCATTATGACGAGGTCTCGTCCTTCAAATTCCTCCAGCATCCCCGCCTCCAATTCAGCTTGCACTCATAGATCATTTGTGCTATGATTTTAGGGCATTTTCAGTGTAAATCACGGCCAAAAACACTGCGTGCCCGACCATCCATCCCCCGTCGACGACTTCGTGAATCCTTCGGTCCCTTCACAAGGGACAACATGCCGCATTCACCGCTCAACGCCCTGACCCAAGCCGTAGACTCAAAGAGCGCGGAAGGAGCACAGACAATCGATGCCGTTCAAAAAATGTCCGATCTGTGGAGGTGAAATGGTCGCGAAGGAAGTCGAGAAGCTACTACGTGGTGGCGCAAATGTCGCAGCTGAGACCGCCGCTGCCGAGGTCTGTCTACATTGCGGTGAACGACTCTACTCTGCCGAAACTGTCAACCGATTCCAGCAGATCCGCGCCAAACTTTCAAGATTGAGTAGACACTTTTGAAAGGCCGCTCAAATGTCAGCAAGAACGAATAGCCCGCAGGGCGAACAGGGACCATTCTCGCTTGCAAGTCGTGATAAACAAGACCAGCAGAACATGGAGCGTCCGTAGCCTTTCTATCCGCAGATCAATGGCAACTACTCGAGGTCCAATCTTAACTGTCCGGCGTCGTGTTTCCGATTAACGGCGCGTTTGGGGCCTTTGTTGATGTTGCGACTGTTAAGAAAGCGATTATATCCTTCCATTAGCCCTTCCTTCCAACCTTCTTTGCGTCCTCGCTCGTACTCTGTAGCATCCCCTTCCCTCCTTCCGGCCTCGTATCCCCGCCTGTACGCCGCGCACTTTTCCTCCTGGAGTTTTCGAACAAACGCCTCATCTCCTTGAGCGAATACTTCCTCCCTGCCCTCTGCCCTTCCCTTTCTCAACCCTTCCTCATAGCCGACCTGCTTTCCTTCCTTATATCCTTTCTCTTCTCCTTGGGCGAATTGCTTCGATTTCGCAACCATGGGTGAGTCCTGTGATAGAATGTCGGCCGCCTTCAGTTTCACAGAGAGAAGCGATAAGGCTGGCCTTCAGGCCCCGGGCAAACGCTGTTATCTGTAAGAATAGCGGTCAGGGTTGATAGGGACTCTTCTCGCTTACATGTCGTGACAATCCAGACCAGTTGATCCGTGAAGTCACGCGAAGCATCGCGGAGAACACCTTTTTATCCGCGGAGGACGCGGCGGGACGCGGAGAACACCAAAGGCGCATATGAATTTCGTTGCGCAACTGCGCCGTCCAGCGCTGATCAGCCGCAACTTGCACCTGAAAGTCGCAGTTCAGACAAACGTCAAACGATCCCAAGCCATGAAGTTGAGGAACTTCAACCCTTGGGACAGTCCTTCCAGACTGCTGTCTAAAGCGTAAAGCTGTTTGCCGAAATCTAAGCCTCAATCAAACGTAGCCTTCAGCGAACTACTGCGCCGTATACCCCCCATCCACCGGCCAAACACTCGCCGTCACAAACGACGCCTCATCCGACGCCAAAAACGCCACCACCGCCGCAATCTCCTCCGGCTGCCCCATTCGCCCCATCGGATGCAACCGCTTCATCTCCGCATGCACCTCCGGGTTCCCGACTACATTCTCCGTGAGCGGCGAATAAACAAACCCGGGCGCAACCGCATTGATACGCACCCCCTCGACCGCGAAGCGCACCCCCATCTCCTTGGTCATCTGCGCCACGGCCCCCTTGCTGTGCGGGTACGCCGTAAATCCGTCCGAAAACGGCAGCGAAGTCGGGTACCCAACCATGCTCATCACCGAGACAAGATTCACAATCGACCCCCGCCCTGCCGGTCGCATCTCCGCCAGCGCCGCATACGACATCAGAAACACGCCCTTGGCGTTGACCTCCATCACCGCGTCCCAGCGCGCCTCAAAATCCGCCTCCGGCGGCAGCGTACGCGGCGTGATTCCCGCCGAATTGACCAGACAGTCCAGCCTCCCGCCAACGGAGAGCGCCTTCCCAACACTCGACTCCGCGTCAGCCCTCTTCGTCACGTCACAGAGAACGGTATGAAGCCGGCCCTCGCCTGTTCCGGCCGCCAGTTGCTCCAACCCGTCCCCGTCAATGTCGCACGCCAGCACCGTCGCCCCTTCATCCACAAAACGCTGCGCGCAGGCCCGCCCGATACCGGACGCCGCTCCCGTAACAATTGCAACTTTCTCGTTGAGGGTCATTTGACTCTCTAGGTCTAGTCGACGACTGGCTGGACAAAATTTACTGGAGCAAAGTGCGGCTGCCCCTCGCATTCAAACTAAGGAGAATCCCAGTAGCCTCTGCTGTTCTTCGCGGACCTTCGTGGATGAAAAGGTGTTCTTCGCGCCCCTTCGCGTGCCTTCGCGGACAGAAAGGTGTTCTTCGCGGCCCTTCGTGGCCCTCCGTGGATGAAAAGGTGTTCTTCGCGCCCCTTCGCGTTCCTTCGCGGAAAGAAGGAAGTTCTTCGCGGCCCTTCGTGGATCAAAAGGTGTTCTTCAGTGCTCCGCTCACCCCAAAGCCGCCTCAACACTCTGAATCACCGTATCCAAAACCTTGATGCGCGCAAATCGCTTCTGTTCGGCGGCCACAATAGTCCACGGCGCCATCACCGTATCCGTCTTCTCCACCATCTCCACAATCGCCTCTTCGTAATCCTTGCGTCTCTTCCGGTTGCGCCAGTCCTCATCCGTCAGCTTCCACTGGCGCAGCGGGTCCTCGGCTCGGCTTTCAAAACGCCTCTTCTGTTCCTTCGAGGAAATGTGAAGGAAGAACTTGATCAGAATCGTCCCGTCCGAGACCAGCAGTGACTCCCAATGCCGGATCTCCTCATAGGCCCGCCGCCAGTCCGGGACACTCGCAAAACCTTCTACCCGCTCCACCAGCACGCGCCCGTACCAGGTACGGTCGAAAATGCACATACCCCCCCTGCCCGGAACCGCCGGCCAGAAACGCCACAGAAAATGATGTCGCTTCTCTCGGTCGGTTGGCGCCTGGTACTGGTGCACCGAAAAATGGCGCGGGTCCAACGGCGCCGTCAGCCGCCGTATGCAGCCCCCTTTACCGGCCGCGTCCCACCCCTCAAATAGAATGAGCAGGGGCGGCCCCATCTTGCCGCCAATCTGCCCGCCCAACTGCAGGCGCAACGCCAAAAACTTCTCCTGCCGTTCCACGAGGATCTGTTCGTACTCTTTCCGCTTCAAACGATGGCTCAGATCAACATGACTCAGCACTGAATGTTCCATTCCTCCCTCTCCTCACTGTCTCGGCCGTCCGGGCGCATGCGGCCCCCCTACGCAGCTGCCCAGACCCCTGCAACCCGCATTCCGGTACCGCCAGGCCTATGCAGCTTTGGTCCGGTTCACGCCGGCGACCAGTGTCGAATACACGCCATATCTCTGGCCGCTGGCTCCCGCAATGTAACTGGTGGAATCGCTGCTATAGCTTCGAAAGCTTTGCCATCAACGCCGTCGTCGACGGTTCTGTCAACACGTCGCCGTCGGGGAAAACGATCGTCGGCACAGTCATGTTGCCCTGATTGAGCTTCTGCACCAACTCCCTGGCCTCTTCATCGCTCTCGATGTCGATCTCCTCGAATTCGACCCCGTTTCCCCGCATCACCGACTTCGCCCGCCAGCAATCCGGGCACCAGCCGGTCGTGTACATTTTGATCTGCGCCCCGTTTCCGTTTACGCTAGTGGACATTCAGTTCTCCTATTGTTCGAATCGGCCCATAGTGCGGCTTCGCAGCGCAGGCATGCGTCAACTCCTTCCGAATATCTGCAAAGCCTCGTCCCTGCAATGATTCGCGAGTATACCGCAAAGCTGGATTCTGTTAAAGTGCAGAGCAATCCACGCCTTTCTCGCTGCAGCCTTGAATCGGAGCACGTCAAATCCCATTGGCGCTCCCAATCACACACGAACCCGTGAACCTATAGGAATACGCCGTTATGACGCAGCACACCCTGATTCAGGATCCAGCCACCATCCCGTCATCCTCCTTCCGTGGACCTTTACAGGAGACGCAGGAGCTGGTCCATGAGCTGGAGCGGGTTGTCGAAGGCGAGGTGCGCTTCGACGGCTACAGCCGCATGCTCTACAGCACCGACGCCAGCCAGTATCAGATTCAACCCCTCGGCGTTGTCATCCCCTGCTCCGCCGATGACGTACAGGCTGCCGTTGAGCTCGCCGCACGCCACAATGTCCCCCTCCTGCCTCGCGGCGGCGGAAGTTCACTGGCCGGTCAGTGCGTGGGCCCCGGGCTGGTCGTCGATACGACCAAATACATGGACCGTATCCTTGCAGTCGATGAGGAGGCCGCGACCGCCACTGTGCAGGCAGGCATCTCCGTAGGCATCCTTAACAAGACACTGGCCCCCCTCGGCCTGATGCTGGGTCCCGATCCGGCCAGCGCCGACCGCGCCTCCGTCGGCGGCTCGATCGGCAACAACGCCACCGGCAGCCACAGCATCCTCTACGGCATGCTGGCCGACAACCTGCTGGAGACCGACGTAATCCTCAGCGACGGCTCCGCAACCCGCTTCGGGCCGGTCACCTCGACAGAACTGGAAATCCGCAGCCGCGGCAACACCCTTGAAGCGCAGATATACCGCGAAATTCCCGGCATCGTGCGCGCCCAATTCGAGCAGATCCTGGAGCGCTGGCCTCGTCACTGGCGCCGTGTCTCGGGCTACGGCCTCGACCGTCTCCTGCACGGGCTGCTCAATGACGAGGCCGCGACCAACGGAGAAAGCCGGGCCACCGAACAGGCCGCTCTCCTGCGCGCCCAACTCGGTTTCGATAAACTCTACCGCTCCCAATTCTGCGACGCCTCCCAGATCGACCGCTTCAACCTCAGCCAGCTTCTCGCCGGCAGCGAAGGCACCCTCGCAACCGTTACCAGCGCAAAGTTGAAACTGGTTCCCAAGCCGCAGATGACCGCCCTCGCCGTCGTCCACTTCGACCGCCTCGTCGACGCCTGCGCCGCCATTCCCGACATCCTCGAAACAAGCCCCAGCGCTTCCGAGCTCCTCGACAAGCATCTCATGGACTTGGCAAGAGCTCAGCCTGAGTGGGCCAAGCGGCTCCACTTCGTCGTCGGAGACCCGGAGGCCGTGCTCCTCACCGAATTCTACGGCACCGAAGAACGCGAGCTCTCCGCCAAACTGGACGGCCTGGAGCGCCTCCTTAACGCACGCGGCTGGCGCAGTACCGTCGTTAAGATTCTGGATCCCACCCGCCAGAAAGATGTGTGGGACGTGCGCAAGGCCGGCCTCAACATTCTCATGGGCCGCCGCGGCGACTACAAGCCCGTCCCCGGCATCGAAGACACGACCGTGCCGCAGGAACAGCTTGCCGAATACCTGCAGAAAATCCTCGACTTCTGCGGCGAACAGGAAGATGTGCCCGGTATCGCCGTCTACGCCCACGCCTCCGCCGGCTGCCTGCACGTGCGGCCCCTTCTCAACCTCAAGAACCGTACTGGCATCGACACTCTTCGCATAGTCGGCGAGCACGCCTGTGATCTCGCCCTGAGCTACGGCGGCGCCATGAGCGGCGAGCACGGCGACGGCCTCGCCCGCAGCTACCTCCATCCCCGCCTGTTCGGCCCCGAACTCTACGGCGCCCTCCGCCAGGTGAAGGAAGTCTTCGACCCGGACAACCGCATGAATCCGGGCAAAATCATCGACGCACCCCCCTCAACAGAGAATCTCCGCTTCGGCAAAGAGTACGACACCATTCAGCTGCAGACCGTCTTCGACTGGAGCAGCGACTTCGGCTACGCCGGCGCCATCGAAATGTGCAACGGCGCCGGCGTCTGCCGCAAGCTCGGCGCCGGCACAATGTGCCCCAGCTACATCGCCACCAAAGACGAGAAGGACACGACCCGCGGCCGCGCCAACGCCCTGCGCAACGCCATGGCCGGCCGCATACCCCCAGAAGAGCTCTTCTCGCCGCAAATGTACGACGTGATGGACCTCTGCATCGGCTGCAAAGCCTGCAAGAGCGAGTGCCCCTCCGCAGTCGACATGGCGCGCATCAAGGCCGAATACCTGGTCCACTACTACGACCGCAACGGCCTGCCCCTCTTCAACCGGCTCATGGGACTCCTGCCAACCCTCAACCGTATGCTGTATCGGTTCGGCCGCCCACTGGTCCCACTTGTCAACTGGGGCTTGAAGTCCGCGCCCGCCAAAGCGGCCTTCGCCCGCGCCGGCATCGACCCGCGCCGGACCCTGCCCGCCTACGCCCGGCAGCCGCTCTCGACCTGGTTTGCCCGCCGCGCCGCGACCGCAAGAACCGGCGCTGCAAACGGCAAAAGCCCGTCCACGGTCATCCTCTTCCACGACACCTGGGCCGAGTACAACCATCCCGAGATCGGTCAGGCCGCCGTAAGGGTTCTGGAGTCTGCCGGCTATCAAGTCCGCCTGGCGGAGGGACGCGCCTGCTGCGGACGCCCCCTCATCACCGGCGGTCAGGCCAACAGAGTACGCGGCTGGGTCGACAAAAACGTCGCCCTACTCGCACCCTACGCCCGCCAGGGCCTGCCCATCGTCGGGCTGGAACCCAGCTGTATCCTCACCCTGCGCGACGAATACTTGGATTTGGCTTCCGATCCCGAGGCAGCGCAGATCGTAGCCGAAAACGCGCTGACCTTCGACGAGTTCATCGCCCGCGAAACAGCCGCTCCCGAATCGAACGGGAACGGCAGTGAAGACGGTAAAATCGGTCTTGGATTGGGCTTCTCTGCAATCTGGCGCGACGAGCCGGGAACTGCATGGCTCCACGGTCACTGCCACCAGAAAGCGCTGATAGGCAACGAGGCCAGCGTGGCCGCGCTCCGCGCCGCCGGCTACACAGTGCAGGTGATCGACAGCGGCTGCTGCGGAATGGCGGGTGACTTCGGCTATGGAAAGGGTCACTTCGAAGTGAGCCGCGACATCGGCGAGGAGCGGCTCTTCCCTGCCGTCCGCGACATGCCCCCGGGCGCACTCCTCGTGGCCAGCGGCACCAGCTGCCGCGACCAGATTGAACAGTTCGCCGGCCGCGCCCCGCTGCACATGGCCCAGGTACTGGAGCGGGCGCTGAAACAGTAGCCGCCTCTGCAGCTGACTTCCTCGGTTTTCCACGTCAGTCGCGGTCCGCGCACGCTAGCGCGCCCTGCCCCAATACGCGCCTGTTCAGTCCCAACTACCAGTAACTCATCGCGTCCCGGAAAAGCGCCTCCAAATCCTGCGCCTCCGCCGGTCGCGGTGACAGCTTCGTCACCCGGTGCTGCGGCAATGTCCCCTCGACCAGCGCCGGAATGTCCTCCTCCGTGAATCCGATCGCGCCCAGGCCGTTGGGAACCCCCGTCTTCTGCATCAGGTCGATAATCGCCCCTGCAAGCAGCTCGCCCGCAACCTCCGCCGCCGCGCCCGTCGTGTCTACGCCCATCAACCGCGCCGCATACAGATGTTTTTCGGGATTCGTCGGCGCCGTGAAGCGGAAGACCGCCGGCGCGTTGAGAATGACCGCCATCCCGTGCGGAATAATCGGGTGGTCCGGCGGATACCCCGGCGGTCTGTACGCCCGCACCATCCCGCTGACCGGGTAGCTCATCCCATGAGGCAGATGCACGCCCGCGTTGCCGAACCCGATGCCCGCGTAGGCCGCCGCCAGCAGCATCGCGCTGCGCGCCTCGTCATCCTCCGTGTCCTGGATCGCCCGCACGATGTTCGCCGCCACCATCTCAATCGCCTTGGTCGCCCAGATGTCGCTGATCGGGTTCGCGCCCTGATACGCCGGCCTCAGCTCCGGCGACTCCGGCGCGTCGCGGCCGTCGTACGGCAGCGCCGTCAGCGACTCCAGCGCATGGCTCAACACGTCCAACCCCGTACTCGCGGCAGCCATCTGCGGCAGCGTCCGCGTGTTGTGCGGGTCCAGAATGCCGATCTGCGGCCGCAACGCCCGGTGCGCAATACCGGTCTTTAGGTGCATCTCCGTCAGATCGCAGATGGCCACGCCGGTCGTCTCGCTGCCCGTGCCCGCCGTCGTTGGCACGGCCACGTGCGGCCGCAGCGCGCCGGGAACCGGCATCCCCCCGCCAATCGGCGGATTGACGTAGTCCAGGAAATCCGCCGGATAAGTCGCATAGAGATTCGCCGCCTTCGCCGTGTCAATCGTCGACCCGCCCCCCACCGACACGTACCCGTCGAAGTTGCCGTCACGCGCAAAACCGATCGCATGAAGAAAGGACGTATCCGTCGGCTCCACACGGACCTCATCATAGAGCACCGCATCGATGCCCTCCGCCCGCAGCGCCTCCAGCGCAACCGCCACCGGCTCGCCCCCGGCCAGCCGCGGGTCCGTCACCACCATCACCCGTTTCGCCCCCAGCTTCTTCATGTCAAAGCCGACTTCACGCGTCACGCCCGGCCCGTACTTGATGCTGGACGTATCCATCGTAAACGCGCTCTCTTTCACACCGCCGCCCTGGGCACGAACCTCCGCCATATCTGAACTCTCCTTGTCTGGGAAAAGCTGCTCTAAACCAAAAAAGGGACCCTGAA
>JAPPKG010000514.1:0-12462 GCA_026914085.1 Caldilineaceae bacterium
GGTCGATCTTCTCGAGTTCGTAGCCCATTTCTTTCAGTTTTGCGAGATAAGACACGTTTTTCTCCTGTTGAATGTTCTTCGCGTCCCTGAATGCGACGCGATCAGGTTACGGATATATGGGTAGTGAGTTGCTTATATGCGTTAAGTTGCCTGTGTGAGTACGGGTTCCTCAAGGGTGCGCCGGTAGAGGTCATCGAAATCTGAAGTGCCGTCGTCGTCGAGGTAGGAGGTCGCGGCGCCGCGCTCGTAGATGGGCTGGTTGGCGGTGCGCCAGTAGTCCCACATGTCGGAGCGCTGGCTCCAGCTGGAGTCGGCGAAGTAGACGCGTACGCCGTTGGCGCGGCTGTAGCGGACGAGGCGGCGGGGCAGGCTGAAATCGGCGGCATCGACGCGGTAGGTGTCGAGTGCGCTTTCGTCGATGTTTATGCCGAGGCCGGGCGTTTCGGTGACCTGGGCGTAGCCGCCCTTGACGGGAATGCGCTTGTCGAGCAGGTTGTGCTGGTAGAGCTCATGGCAGTTGATGGCCGGCCACTGGGCGTGGCTGAGGACTGCTCCCAGGTGGAGGGCCATGGTGGTGGTGATGCCGGTGCCGACCATCTGGAGGAAGAAGGGCATATTGGCGGTGGCGGCGGAAATGCCGGCCTGCACTACGTTGGTCACGCCGCCGGCGACAACGAAGCCATCGCAGTAACCGCTCTGGATGGCGACGGAACCGGGCACGCTGCCGTAGTGATGGGCGACGGGCGTGCGCACCTTTTCGCGCAGGAGGCGGTTTCCGGCTACGTCTCGGGCATTTATGGGTCCTTCCCAAATGGCTATTTTGGGGAAGTCGGTCTCGAGTTCGCGCATCACGGGTACGGCGGTAGAAACATCGAGCAGGAAGTCGTTCCAGTCGCAGTCGATGTGGAACCAGTCGGGCGTGACGTCGCTGATGCGCTGGACGGTCGCGTAGACATCGTGCCAGGGGCGAGTCTTGATCTTGATGGAGGTAAAGCCGAGCTCGACGGCGACGCGGGCCTCCTGTTCGTAGGCAGCGGGGCCCATGTCGTGGTCCCAGAAGGAGACGGGGCACCAGTTGCGCACTTTGGACCCGAGGAGGCGGTAGACGGGTACGCCGGCGAGTTTGCCGGCGGCATCGAAGAGGGCCATCTGCAGGCCGGCGCCTAGTGAGTCATCCCACATGCATTCGAAGGGAGAGCGGCCGATGACGCGGTCGGTGTCTTCGACGCGTCCCCAGGTGTAGTTCTGGATGGTTTCGCCGTAGCCGACGGTGCCGTCGTCGAGGGTGAGGCGGATGACTTCGGATTCGGACCAGCGGTGGATGTTGGCGCGTTCCATTTCGCGACGGACGCGGTCGACCATGGGGATGACGAGGAGGATGCGTTCGACGTCGGTGATTTTGGCGGTGGCGGTCATTGGGTGCTCCTGTGGGGTTGCTTGGGATGGGGGGCGTGGGGTGGATCGAGTTTAGGGGATTTTAACATGATGCGCGTTGAAGCCCTTATGCTGATTCGCTCATTTGGGTAGAAAAATGAAACACATTTGGGGGGAAAGAAGGAGTGCTGCTATTCCCGAGGGTGGCACATCCCCTTGTCTTGACTATGCGAAGGGCTGGCCCTTGGGTATTGATGCATCATGATTTGGGTTGACTCCTGATGGCCGCGATTGCCTCTTCAATATCCTTCTGGACGTCCTCTTCTGGCACGTCAGGCATCGTTGCGTGTATTTCGTCCAAAAAGTCACTCAGGCGATTGCCGGATTGGTTCTGGACACCAGCCGAGGACAGATCAGTTTGGACTGTTTCTTCTGCGTGTCTTTGTGTTTGTGCCAAGAAGTACTCATAGTCAGCAAAGGGAAGGATGACGACAACTGGTATTCCTTCCTGTTCTATGATCAGGTGTTCTTGGTCGCAGTCGACTCGACGCAATATGTCGTCAAACTGAGTACTGGCCATTGTAGCGCTGATTGTCTTCTTCTTCATACATTTGGCTCCGTGGTTCGAAATCCCAATAAGGAAGTCGAGGAGAAGGATTCGAGTCTTCAAATGGGTAGCGACGTGTTTGCTACCCGCTTGCTCTCGTCTACGCGAAGGGTATCTCTCGCCAAGGAATAGTCGCCCTCAGTTCTAGCACCCGTACGCTGCCAGCCAAAGCCGATCCAGAGTTGGGATATCCTCAGTCACTTCTCTGAGGATAGAAACCATCGAATGCGACAGGTGGAGAAACTGCTCAATCCCGGCATCAAAGCCCGCTTGTTCTTTTCGGTTCTGTTCAGCTTGATAGCGGAGGATTGAATTCATTTCAAGCAGGGCTTCGTGATAGCTTCTCATTGAAGGTGGAGGAATGACCTGGGACATTCGCGCATAGGTCCTGGCATAGTTTCGCTCCATGTCTTCCCAGTTGGTTGCCTGGATTTCTTGTAGTGGCCAAATTGGAGAGTCTTCTATACAGATAATCTGTGCGTAATCATAGAGTGAAAGAGACGCTTCAGCATTGAAGAGTGACTCGTAGTTGGGTTGGCCAAATCGTTCGTAATACAGGGTCATGACTGCGACGCCGAGTAGGAAGGCAAGGAGGAACCCTGCGACGCCTTTTGCTACAGACATTTCTACACCTCATTTTCCAGAGGGGACGTCGGTGACTCATAAGGCTTTGGGAGGGAATTTCAGGAGGTTGGACGCCAGAATCCTACATATGCAGTTGTCTTGACATGGGATCAGGGTGTGCCTAAGGCGTCGATGAAGTAATATCGCAATATAGATTGGTATAAGTGTTCTGTCCTAATCGTTGGACACCGCGCAGAAGCCAAGATTTGTCTCCAGGCGTGAATGTCATCTCGGCTGCCCTTTGGCTTGCCGCCTTCCCTTCTCAGCGTTCTTTCTCCTGAGGGGGCAAATTCAGGCGCTGTTCCACGCAATCACGTATCAGTGCTGAGACAGATTTCCTGGAAGCGACGGCTTCGGCATGGAGCACGCCCTTGACATATTCATTCAGATAGATCGTGAGCGAACATCCACAGGAATCTGTGCTCGGAAGAAACGGCTCAAAGTAATCGGCGGGGTAGAGGTAGCCATTCTCGCTTCCGGGTTCGCCGAAGCTTTCGTCAATGATTCGGGTCATGCCGTGCCGTTCGGCGACAGGGTCGGAGATGACTTTGTACACTTTGCCGATTGTCAGACCGAACAGTGGCTCTTTCTGTTTGGGCAGATTCTGATGCTGCAAATACGGCCTATTGTTGATGCACTTAGCATAGTTCATTCTACGGACAGGAAGCCAGGTTTGCGACGATATTTTCGCCTGATTTTCTCAACGCGTAATCTCCTCCACGAGTCGGGCCAGGACTATCTCTTCTTCGCCTTCCTCCAGCGTTTGCGGATTCAGCATGATGGTTTCG
Organism: Caldilineaceae bacterium; assembly: GCA_026914085.1. GTDB lineage: Bacteria > Chloroflexota > Anaerolineae > Caldilineales > Caldilineaceae > Bin5. The sequence goes on from JAPPKG010000514.1 coordinate 3,394, forward strand.
TCCGGTCCGGAGGCTGCGTCTACTGACGGCGTCCCTTCGCGCATGCCCTGGAGGATCTCGCTATGTGTTCGGCCCACAACGGAGGCGTCGATCTGGACGCGCGTGCGCGGCATCGGTTGGTTCGCCTCGCTGGGGAATGACCGGGTGGCAGTCACACCGTCCAGCCGGTTGAGCTCACTGCACCATCCGGCCACTATCTCTTCCATCTGCGAGGTGCGCGCTTCGTGATCGAGGGACAGGTAGCGCTCGACGGCGGCGAGCAGGCCCAACATTTCTTCCTTGCCGACCTTCATGGGTCGGCCGATGCTGTGGTTGGGGTTGCCGTTGAGTGCGCAGGCGTCGACGAGCCACTGCTTGCCGAGCACAAGGCCGGAGGACTGGGGGCCGCGCAGGTCTTTGCCGCCGCTGAAGATGGCAGCGTCGGCGCCCATCTGGGTGAACTTCCACAGGTTTTCGACTGGCGGAAGCTGGGCGGCGGCGTCGACGAGGACGGGCACGCCGTGTGCGTGGGCCGTGTCGACGACCTTTTCAAGAGGAATGTCGCCAGGCGACCCCAAAGCGCCCTCAAACCAGATCACCGCGGCAGTCTTTTCGTTGATCGCTCTCTCCAGCTGCCAGAGTTCGGCCTGGCCGGGCCAGCCGATCTCAATCAACTTGACGCCGACCTGGCGGACGGCGTGATCGTAGCCGTTGCGCTGAGACTTGTGGACGATGACCTCGTTCTTGAGACCGGTCAGGTCCGGCAGTTGTTCAATCGCCCATTTTTCGTTGCCGGTGACACAGGCAGCTATGGCGACGACGATGCCGCCGGCGGCGCCGGAACTGACGTAGCAGGCCTCGTTCTGGGTGAGGAGAGCGATACGATTGCCGACGCGGCGCTGCAGCTCCGGCAGTTCAACGAAGGATTTGGCCGCTGCCATCATCGCTTCCAGAACTTCGGGCGGCATGATGGAGCCGCCAAGCCTGGTGAGGGTGGCGTTGGCATTGATCATCGGAGTGATGTCCAGTTCTTCGTAGGAGGGCATGAGCGTACCACCTCTTTCCTGGTGATGGGAGGGCAACTGTAGGGACAGATGCGGCGCGTATCGCGTTGAACGATACGCGCCGCGAGTAAGAGAGTTCGGGTACAGCTCTAAGCCGGCTGCGGCAGGACGAGGTCGCAGGCGTCGGCGGGCATCCAGTGGGCATCTTCGCCGGCCCATTTGACGTTGCAGCCGATCGGGTTGGTCAGCGTGGTGCTGACGGGCTGGCCTGAAGTGTGCTCCTCCAGGGCGCGGTCGAGGTCGAAGACGGTGGCCTGGGTGGCGTCACGCGGGCTGTCGACGCCGCGGCCGGTGTAGACCAGTTCGCGGTCCTTGTTGAAAACGTAGAAGTGGGGCGTGCGCAGGGCGCCGTAGTCTTTGGCGACTTCCTGCGTTTCGTCGCGCAGGTAGACCCAGGGGAACTTGTGCTCGGCCATGCGTTCGACCATGTGGCGGAAGTCGTCTTCGGCGTTTACATGGACGCTGTTGGAGTTGATACCGACGAACTTGACGCCTTTGGAGGCGAACCTGTCGGCGGTGGCGCGCGTGGCTTCGTCGGAGCCGATCACGTAGGGACAGTGGTTGCAGGTGAAGAAGACGACGAGCGTCTCGGCGTCGTCAAAGCAGCCGAGCGTGTAGACTTCGCCGTCGGTGGCAATGAGCTTGAAGTCGATTGCCTTTTCACCTAGTTCGAGAGTGAAAGCCATGATTTCCTCCTAGAAGGAAGCTACAGGGGACCGGTGGTCCGACGGCCCGCGGGCGATCGGATCACCGGTCGTATTTCTTGCCGATCAGGACGGGCGCGGTTCGTCGAGCACGGCCTGCGTTTTGCGGTCGATCTCAGGTGCGTGTTCGGCGAAGGTGACCTCGCCCTCCCAGATCAGATTGAGTTCGGAGCGGAAAATGTTGTTGGCCTCGGTGAAGCGTGTGTTCCAAGGCATCGGATAGGGCTCGACGCCGTCGGTGATCAGCTGGTCGGTGAAGCCGTACATGAAGTTGACTTCGTTGACCTGCGGATCGGTCCATACGGACTTGCGGCCATTGGTCTGCCGCTTGGCCTCCAGAACCTGGAAGACGCCGGCGTCGTATGAGGTGTAGGCTTTGACGAGCTCCCACGCCTCGTCGACGTGAGCGGAATCGGAGTTGATCATCCAGTGGTTGCCGGAGAAGCAGGTGCCCTGGCGCCCTTCGGAGCCGACGGGCAGCGGCACGGACCCGACTTCGAAGCGGTCGCCGACGCGCGCCTGGTTGTTGGTGAGGATGCCAACGGTGCTGGCGTGCGTTGCTTCCAGACCGGCCACGAAGAGGTTGGGCTCGACACCTTCGCGATCGGCGTCGCGGGAGGCGACCTTTTCGTCGAGGAGACCCACGTACCATTCGGCGATCTCGGCATGGAGATCGTTGTTGTAGGACATCGTGCGGCCCTCAAGATCCATGATCCAGGAATCGTTGGAGTCGGGGGCGCCGAAGGAGCGGGATACGTTACTATAGTAGTGCATGGCGATCATGCTGTCGAAGCCGATGCCGAAGACGCCCGCGTCGGGGTCGGCTGCGGCGCGTGCCAGTTCGGTCCAGTCGGCGATGGTCCAACCCAGTTGCGGCTCGGGCAGGCCCTTTTCTTCCAGCATGGTCTTGTTGTAGTTGACAGCGATGTTGCCGCCGGGGTGGACGACATCGGGCAGGCTGAAGTTTTTGCCTTCCCACTGGTTGCCTTCGAGGACACTGGGGTAGAAGTCGTCAAAGTCGTCCGGGGGAGCAGAAGCCAGCAGGTCGTCGATTTCGAGATAGATGCCCTTGAGGAAGTTGATGAAGATCCAGCGGTGATGGCCGTAGACCAGGTCCTGGAGCGTGCCGGAGATGAAGCCGGTCTGCGTCTTGGTTTCGATTTCGCCGTAGATGGTGTCTTCGACTTCGACCTGTACGCCTGTCTCATCCTGGAAGCGTGTGGCGAACTCGCGCGGCATCAGTGCACCGTTGCCTGCGGGGGCCTGCACGCGCAGCATAGCCGCTTCAGCGGCCGGCATCTCTCCGCCGGAATCTGACGCGGCTGGGGCAGCGGGGGCCGCGCAGGCAGCCAGCGCTGCGCCGGCGCCTGTCATCGCCATGCCTTTGAGGAACGCTCGTCGTGTGAAAAGTTGCTGCATTGTCATGCGGTTCTCCTGAAAAGTGTTTGGGATGGAAAGGGCCCGACGCCCCTGCCATCAAATTGGTACGCATATACTTGGTGAAATGTTCGGCCTGCGGCCGTACTGACTCGGGTTTCGCTCTTGTCTGGCTCCTCTCCTTTCGGGTTGGTCGGTCAGCCCTTAATGCCGGACATTACGATGCCCTGGACAAAAAAGCGTTGACCGAAGAAGAACATGAGAATAATTGGGACCATAGACATGACACAGGCAGCCATCAGAAGATGCTGCATTGGCTCGCCGCCGACCTCGGGAACGGCGTTGAAGAACTGGAGACCGACCGAGACAGTGAATTTCTCGGGTGTGTTCAGGTAGATGAGCGGTCCCAGGAAGTCGCTCCAACTGGCGATGATGGTGATGATGGCAAGGGTTGCCAGAACCGGCTTGCACAGAGGCATGAGAATGGACCAGAAGATACGGAAATAGCCGGCGCCGTCGATCAGGGCCGCCTCGTCCAGGTCACGCGGGAGCGTGAGGAAGAACTGACGCATCAGGAAGATGGCGAAGGCTCCGCCGCCGAACCAGTGGGGAACCCAAAGGGGGAGGTGCGTATTGACCCAGCCGAGTTTGTAGAAGAGAACGAACTGCGGGATCAGGGTCACCTGTGCGGGCAGCATCATGGTCGAGAGCGTGATCATGAAGAGGATATCGCGTCCTCGGTATTCGAAGCGTGCAAAGGAATATGCCACAAGCGAGGCCGTGATCAGCGTACCAAAGGAGGTGAGGACAACGATCAGAACGGAGTTGATGAACCAGCGGCCAACGGGATAGTCGATGTTGAGGACGGTCCAATAGTTCGCCCACTGCGGGGCTGCGGGGACGAGAATCGGCGGAAATGCGAACATCTCCGGAATCGTCTTGAGCGAGCTCATTGCCGTCCAGAAGAGAGGGAAGCCGAAAAGGACGCAGAGCGCGAAGACAGTTGCATAGGTCAGCGCGCGTACGATGGGCTGCATAACCCGTTGCGGCGAAACCGGGGCGCGATGCAGTTGCGTATTCTGAGTTAGCGTACCTTGCGCCATTGAACTATCTCCTACCCGCCCTCATAGTGGACCCAGCGCCGTGAGTAGCGTACTTGTACCCAGGTAAAGAACATCAGGACTGCGGCGAGGACCCAGGCCAAGGCACTGCCATAGCCCAAGCGGAAGTACTGAAAAGCCTGAAAGTAGATGTGCAGTGCGAAGAACCAGGTGGCGTAGGAAGGCCCGCCCTGGGTGGCGACCCATGCCGTCGTGAACACTTTCAGCGCGCCGATCACTGCCAGAACGACGTTGAAGAAGATGGTTGGGGTGAGCATAGGCAGGGTGACGTGGCGGAATTTAGCCCAGGCACCGCCGCCGTCGATCGAGGCGGCGTCATACAGCTCCTGCGGTACGCCTTGCAGGCCGGCAAGGAAGATCAACATTGTGTTGCCCCCCATGGCAGCCCAGACGTTGATCATTGTGACGGAGGCAAGGGCGCTGTCACGCGAGGCGAGCCAACCCGGGGGGTCGGAGATGCCGATTGTGCGCAGGAATTCATTGACCGGCCCGACGCGGGGGGCCAGCAGGAAGGTCCAGAGAACGGCCAGTGCCACTGCAGGGATCAGATGGGGTACGAAGAATAGTGTGCGGAATACCGTCGTGCCGAACAGTTTCTGGTTCAAGAGTACTGCCAGAATCAGCGCCCCGCCGACTGCAAAGGGGATGTACATGCCGGCAAAGGTGAAGGTACGGCCGAGCGAAGGCCAGAACAGTTCATCACCGCTGAAGGCTCTGATGTAGTTGCTCAGACCGGTGAAACGCGGGCTGCCGATTACGGCATATTCGGTGAAGCCGAAGTAGAAGGAGGCAAGAATCGGCCCACCCCAGAAGATAATCAGACCCAGAATCCAAGGAGCGGCGTACACGTATCCCCAGATTGCCCTCTTGGTCTGAAAGGGTGTTTGCGCGCCAACCAGCCGGCTGAGCAGGCTGGCCCTGCTATCTGCCGGCCTTTGTGCAGGAGCGCCAGTTTCTGCGACCGCCACTTTCACCTCCGTTCCTTTGCGCGAATCGACTCTCTCGGTATTTTCGGCGAGGCCCCTTTTGGTCAAACTACAGTTTTAGTCTGCAAAAGCTCCATGCGTCCCGTGGGGTGAGGACGCTCAACTCGCGCGGTTGATTGTGGAAGCCTGCCTAAAAGGGAATTGCGCATCAGACATTGAGGGCGGATAATACCCTCAAGCTGTACTGGCCGCAATTTGCAAAATTATACTTGTGTTCAACTTTCTCGCAAAAAATGAGCAGAGGTGAAAGATGACCATGCGAATCGGAATCGCTTCACTGAGTCACGAGTCCAACACATTTGCATCTTTTCCGACGACGTTGTCTGACTTTCGCATTGTGCGGGGGCGGGAGCTCATCGAACAGTACCGGTCGACCTTCCACGAGGTGGGCGGGTTCATCGCGGGCGCGGATGAGTACGGCTACGAAATGGTACCGCTCCTGGGGGCGGTGGCTACGCCGGCGGGCGCAGTACAGGCGGAGGCCTATGAAGCGCTTTCGGGGGAGTTGGTGGCTTTGATCAGCGATGCCATGCCGCTGGACGGGCTGCTGTTGGGTCTGCACGGGGCGATGGTGGCGGAGGGGTTTCCACAGGGGGACGGCGAGACAACGCGGCGGGTACGGGAGGCTGTGGGGCCGGACTTTCCGCTGTTCGTGACACATGACTACCATGGCAATGTGCCGCCGCAACTGGTGGAGGACGCGACGGCCCTGATCATTTACAAGACGTGCCCGCACATCGACCAGCGGGAGCGGGGTTTGCAGGCGGCGGAGCTGCTGACGCGCACGGTTCGGGGCGAGGTGCGGCCGGTGTCCAGCATCGCAAAGCCGGAGCTGGTCTATAACATTGCCTATCACAACACGAACATGCCGCCGATGAAGCCGGTGATGGAGGCGGCGATTGAGCTGGAGCGGCAGCCGGGGATTCTGGCGACGAGCGTTGCGGCCGGGTACCAGTATGCGGATGTGCCGTGGATGGGGCCGTGCATCGTGGTGGTGGCGGACGGAGACCAGGATCTGGCGGAGCGGGAGGCGCAGAGGCTGGCCGACATGATGTGGTCGACGCGGGCCGAACTGCTGCCGAAGATTCCGGGGCCGGCAGAGGCGGTGGCGATGGCGATCGCGAGCGAGGAGAAGCCGGTCTCGATGATGGAGATGGGCGACAACATTGGGGGCGGCAGCGCGGGGGACTCCACGTTCGTGTTGGAGGAGTTACTTCGGCAAGGGGCGAGCGGCTGGGTGATGGCGTTATACGATCCGGAGGCGGTGGAAACGTGTGCGGAGGCGGGGATCGGCGCGCGGTTGACGCTGCCGGTGGGCGGCAAGGTGGACGACGAGCACGGGCCGACGTTGAAGGTGGAAGGGACTGTGCGAACGCTGCATGACGGCAAGTTTATCGAGACGGAACGCCGGCACGGGGGCGGGCGCGATTGGGACCAGGGACTGACGGCAGTGCTGGCGACTGGCGGAGGTCTGCTGGTGCTGGACAGCCGGCGCACGCCGCCGATGAGCCTCAATCAACTGCGTTCGGTTGGAATCATGCCGGAGCAGCAGGAGATATTTGTGGCCAAGGGGTCGGTTGCACCGCGGGCGGCGTACGAGCCGGTCTCGGCGCGCATCATTGAAGTGGACTCGGGCGGGGCGACGTCGATCAGCCGCCCGCCGGAGGACTTTCGGCTGGCGCGGCAGGGGCTGTATGAGTGGACACAGGGTGGGTAGACGGTGAAGGGGCGCGTGCCGGGGTGGGATCGCCGATGAGATTGTCGACGATCTTGGCCGAAGCGACGACGCCGGGGACACCGGCGCCCGGGTGTGTGCCGGCGCCGACGAAGTAGAGGTTGTCGACGTCTTCCGATCGGTTGTGAGGTCGGAACCAGGCGCTTTGCGTCAGGGTCGGCTGGATGGAGAAGGCGGAGCCGAGATAGCTGTTGAGCGTGCCGGCGAAGTGGCGCGGGTCGATGCGGTGTTCGGCGACGATGTTGGCTTGCAGGTCGGGCAGGTAGTTCTGTTCGAGGAAGTCCATGATGGCATCGCGATAAGGTTGGGCTTGCAGTTCCCAGTCGATGCCGGCGCCAAGGTGGGGGACGGGGGAGAGGACGTAGAAGGCTTCGCCGCAGTCCGGCGCGAGTGACGGGTCGGTCAGGGTTGGCATGTGCAGGTAGAGAGAGAAGTCCTGCGGCAGGTTTTTGTTGCGGAAGATGCCGCGCAGGAGGCCGGTGTAGTCCGGGTGCATCATGATGTTGTGGTGGGCGAGGCCGACATCGCGGTACTGGCGTTTGGTCCCAAAGTAGATTACGAAGAGCGACATTGAGTAGCTCTTGCTCTTGATGCGGCGGTCGCTATTGCGGGGCCGCTTTTCTTTTGGGATGAGATTGAGGTAGGTCCAGGCGGCGTCGGCGTTGGAGACGACGGCGCCGGCCTTGCGGATCGTGCCGTCTTGGAGGCGGACGCCGTGGGCGCGGCGCTGTTCGATGAGGATTTGATCCACTTCGGCGTTGAGGTGGACTCTGACGCCCAGTTCCTGCAGGAGGCGGTCGAAGGCGTTGATAATGGCGCCGGTGCCGCCGAGGGCGTAGTGGATGCCCCATTCGCGCTCGAGGTAATGGATGAGGACGTAGATGCTGGCGGCGGTGAGGGGGTTGCCGCCGATGAGGAGGGGCTGGAAGGAGAAGCAGCAGCGCAGGAAGTCGTCGTGGAAGAACTTTGAGACGTAGCCGTAGACGCTGCGGTAACTTTGCAGGCGGATCAGGTCGGGCACGACGCTGATCATGTCGGAGAGTTTGAGGAAGGGCTGGTCGATCAGGGCCATTCCGGTTTCGAAGATCTCTTTGGAGCTGGCGAGGAAACTGTTGTATCCCTCGACGTCGGCGGGGCTGCGCTGGGCTATCTGGCGGAGCATGGCGTCATGATCGGCGCTGACGTCGAATGGGCGGTGTTTGTCGTCGAAGATGCGGTAGAAGGGGTCGCAGGGGACGAGCTGGAAGTAGTCCTGGCGGCGGCGGCCGGCCGCGTGCCAGATTTCGTCGAAGATCCAGGGTGCGGTGATGACGGTGGGACCGCCGTCGAAGCGGAAGCCGTCGATGTCGTAGACGTAGGCGCGGCCGCCGAGTTTGTCGCGCTTTTCGAAGAGTTCGACCTGGTGGCCGCGGGCAGCGAGGCGGGCGGCGGCGCTGAGTCCGCCGAAGCCGGAGCCGATGACGATTATTTTGGACACTGCGTTCCTCCATTGATCGCGGCCGGGGCTGCCTTAGCGCCGAAAGCGTTTGGTCTCAGAGACACCTGGTATATGAGACACAAAGGAAAGTATGACACAGGTCGGGCCAGAATTACGAAACCGTGCTCGGGATGAAAAAAGTGTTCAAAACTTGTACAATTCTCAACTATTCGGTATTTGTTTAACTATTATACATGAAGGAGATGCTGAGCCATATTCCGTACTACTGCAGTGGTCGGTGGCGGAGGGGCGGGAGTAGGTCGACTTTGCAGGACTCAGGGCCGGGTCTGAGATAAGGGGGCTGTGAAACTGCGTTCATTGCCGAGCAGGTCCGGATTTGGCGTGTGCATCGCAGTCCTGGAGTGGGAACGGTCTGGCGGAGAATCGGCGCCAGCGGTGGCTGGCCTTGTTTACCGTCTTTGGGCGAGACGCAGTGCTGGCGCCAGGCCGGAGTCCGTCAGCTTGGGGATGCGAGGGCAGGCACAGGGCGGGCACGTAAGGGGATCTGATGGGACTGGCGGGACGCGGTGGGGCCAGACACGCTGGATTAGGCACCTGTTCGAATATCGCCACCAGGTCGATGAGGCACGGCAAGGTTTAGGGGGGGCGTTGGGGGGGGGGGGGCC